>NZ_JABERD010000165.1 GCF_013044505.1 Streptomyces sp. S3(2020)
GGGGGGGGGGGCGGGTGGGGGGGGGCGGGGGGGGGGGGGGGGGGGGGGGGGCGGAGGGGGGGCGGGGGCGGGGGGGCGGGGGGGGGGGCGGCGTTGAGGCGGGCCTGGGCGAGCGGTGCGGCGGTGCGGTGGGGGCGGGCTGCGCGGAGCTCGGGGGCGCTCGCGGCGGGCTGCTGGGTCGCGGGCACGGCCGCGGGACCGGAGGGCTGAGCCGGGGCCTGAGGGGCCTGGGGAGGCGTCTGGGCGTACGGGTTGGGCTGACCCGCGCCGGGGGCGCCGTACGGGCCCGCCGGGGGCTGCCCCGTGCCGTACCCGCCCGCGGGCGCCGGACCCGCGGCCGGCTGGCCGCCCTGCTGCGGAGGCGGCGGCGCGTACCAGCCGGGCTGGCCCTGGCCCGGGACCGGCATCGGAGGCTGGGCGCCCGGCGGCAGGGGCTGCTGAAGGCCCGCCTTCTGGTCGATCGTCGACCGGTAGTCGACGGCGCCCTGGGTCATCCGCATGTACGCCTCCTCCAGCGAGGCCTGGTGCGGGGAGAGCTCCCAGAGGCGTACGTCCGTGTCGTGGGCGATGTCGCTGATGCGGGGGAGCGGCAGACCGGTGATGCGCAGCGCGCCGTCCTGCTCCGGCAGCACGTGCCCGCCCGCCTCGGTCAGCGCGGACGTCAGCTTCTCGCGCAGCTGCGGGTCGGTGTCGGGGGTGCGTACCCGGGCGAAGCCGGCGGAGTTCGCGGCGATGAAGTCCTGCACGCTCATGTCGGCCAGCAGCTGTCCGCGCCCGATGACGATCAGGTGGTCGGCGGTCAGCGCCATCTCGCTCATGAGGTGCGAGGAGACGAAGACCGTGCGGCCCTCCGCGGCGAGGGACTTCATCAGGTTGCGCACCCAGAGGATGCCCTCGGGGTCGAGCCCGTTGACCGGCTCGTCGAACAGCAGCACCTGGGGGTCACCGAGCAGCGCGGCGGCGATGCCGAGCCGCTGGCCCATGCCGAGGGAGAAGCCCTTGGAGCGCTTCCTGGCCACGTCCTGGAGGCCGACCACGCCGAGCACCTCGTCCACCCGGCGGGCGGGGATGCCGGACAGCTGGGCGAGGCAGAGCAGGTGGTTGCGGGCGTGCCGACCGCCGTGCACGGCCTTGGCGTCGAGCAGCGCGCCGACCTGGCGGGGGGCGTTGGGGAGCTTGCGGTACGGGTAGCCGCCGATCGTGACCTGACCCGACGTGGGGTTGTCCAGGCCGAGGATCATCCGCATCGTCGTCGACTTGCCGGAGCCGTTGGGGCCCAGGAAGCCGGTGACGGCACCGGGCCGTACCTGGAAGGAAAGGTTGTACACAGCGGTCTTGTCGCCATATTGCTTGGTCAGGCCGACTGCCTCGATCATGCTCCGCACCCATCGAAAGGTTCAGGACAGCAGGGCACACGCCCCCGTAAGGGTTAGGAGCTTATCGGGGCGCTGACGGTTCCACTCAAGAGCGAGCAAAGCTCCGGGGCGTCATGCGTCCCTCTTCTTCAGCAGGACGTATCCGCCCGCGACCGCCGCGACCACCCACAGCACCATGATCCCGAGCCCGCCCCAGGGACCGTACGGGGTGTCGTCGTCGATCGGGGTGACCACCTGCATGATCTTGCTGCCGGCCTGGTCGGGCAGGAACCGGCCGATCTTCTTGGTCGCGGAGACATTGCCGAGGATGTTGGAGATCAGGAAGAAGAACGGCATCAGGATGCCCAGCGACAGCATCGGCGAGCGCAGCATCGTGGCCACGCCCATCGAGAACACCGCGATGAGGGTCATGTAGAGCCCGCCGCCGATGACCGCGCGCAGGACGCCCGGGTCGCCGATCTCGGCCCGGTGCGAGCCGAGCATCGCCTGCCCCAGGAAGAAGGTGACGAAGCTGGTGACGAGGCCGACGGCGAGGCAGAGGCCGGTCGCCACCGCGATCTTGCTGAACAGGAAGGTGCCACGCTGCGGGACGGCGGCCAGCGAGGTGCGGATCATGCCCGTGCTGTACTCGTTCGACACCACCAGCACCCCGAACACGATCATCGCGAGCTGACCGAGGCCCATCCCGGCGAAGCTGATGAAGGTGGGGTCGAAGGAGAGCTGGTCGTTACGGCTCATCTTGTCGAACTCGTTCTTCGACAGGGCCGCGATCAGCATGCCGAGGGCGAGGGTGACGACCACGGCGAGGGAGAGCGTCCACACCGTGGAGGCCACCGACCGGATCTTGGTCCACTCGGACCGTACGACCTGGATCGCCGCCATGGTCAGTTCCCCTTCCAGTCGTCGCCCCACGGCTCGGGTGGCGCGGCGGCGACGGGTGCGTCGGAGTGCGCGTGGTACTCGACCGACTCCGCGGTCAGCTGCATGAACGCCTCCTCCAGGGAGGCCTGCTGAGGGCTCAGCTCGTGCAGCACGATCTGGTGCTGCGCGGCCAGCTCCCCGATGTGCTCGGGCTTGCCGCCGTCGACCTCCAGCGTCCCGTTGCCGCTCTCCACGACCGTGATCCCGGACTCGTGGAGCACGTCGAGCAGCCG
Organism: Streptomyces sp. S3(2020); assembly: GCF_013044505.1. GTDB lineage: Bacteria > Actinomycetota > Actinomycetes > Streptomycetales > Streptomycetaceae > Streptomyces. Next base: position 2,531 of record NZ_JABERD010000165.1, read on the forward strand.
CTCGCGCTGGGGTGAGCGGAGCCGGACGTAGGACCGTGAGTTCTGCTCGATGAACTCGGCCATGGAGGTGTCGGCGAGCAGCCGCCCCTGTCCGATGACGACGAGGTGGTCGGCGGTCAGCGCCATCTCGCTCATCAGGTGGGAGGAGACGAACACGGTCCGCCCCTGTGCCGCGAGGGACTTCATCAGGTTGCGGATCCAGTGGATGCCCTCGGGGTCGAGCCCGTTGACCGGCTCGTCGAACATCAGGATCCGCGGATCGCCGAGGAGCGCGCCCGCGATGCCGAGCCGCTGTCCCATGCCGAGGGAGAACCCCTTGGCCTTCTTCTTCGCCACCGCGGTGAGGCCGACGGTGTCGAGGACCTCGGCGACCCGCCGGCGGGGGATGCCGTTGCTCTGCGCGAGGCAGAGGAGGTGGTTGAAGGCGCTGCGCCCGCCGTGCATGGCCTTGGCGTCCAGCAGGGCGCCGATGTACTTCAGCGGTTCCTTCAGGTGGTCGTAGTGCTGTCCGTCGATCCGGACGTCACCGGCCGTGGGGCGGTCGAGGCCGAGCAGCATCCGCATCGTCGTCGACTTGCCGGCGCCGTTGGGTCCGAGGAAGCCCGTGACGATTCCCGGTCTGACGGTGAAGGTCAGGTTGTTGACCGCCACCTTCTCGCCGTAGCGCTTGGTCAGGCCCTCGAGCTCGATCATGCGGCCACGCTAAGACGGGCGTTCGGGGGCTGCCACTTGAGCGGGCAGGGCGAGCGCGACGAGGGCGGCGAGCACCGTGCAGGCCGTCGACCAGAGGAAGGCGGGCGGGAAGCCGCCCCGGGCGAGCACGGCGGCCAGGACGGCGGTCCCCGCGGAGCCGCCGAGCTGCTGCACGATCCGGACGGTGGTGCTGCCGTGCGGGATGCGGTCGGGGCTCAGGCCCTGGTAGGCGCCGACGTTCACGGCGAGGTTGGCGGCGCTCATGCCCAGGCCGCGGACGACGAGGGCGAGGGGGAGGAGGGCGGCCGCGGGGTGGTGGAGGGCGAAGGGGAGGGTGCCGAGGGCCGACAGGAGCAGGCCCGTGAGGACGATGGGGCGGGGGCCGACGCGGTCGGTGAGGGGGCCCGTCGCCCGGGACAGCAGGCTGCCCAGGCCCTGCGGCGCCAGCAGCAGCCCGGCGGCGACCACGCCTTCGCCGTGCGCCTGCTGGTAGTAGAGCGGCAGCAGGAACATCCCGCCGTACAGGGCGAGGCCGTTCAGGAACATCAGCGTCGAGGAGACGGCGAAGGCGCGGTCCTGGAAGAGCCGGAGGTCGACCAGGGGCGCGGGGGCGCGCAGGGCGTGGGCCGTGAACAGGGCGACCAGCAGGGCGCCCACGGGGAGCGCGGTGTCCCGGGCGAGGCCGTCCTGGGAGAGGCCGTAGACGAGGGCGGCGAGGCCGGGGGAGAGGAGGAGTAGGCCGGTCGTGTCGAGGCGGCTCGCGGTGCCCGGGCCGTCCTCGGGGAGGTATCGCCGGGCCAGCGCGAGGGCGAGCAGGCACAGGGGCAGGTTGACGTAGAAGATCCAGCGCCAGCTGAGGTGGCCGACGATCAGGCCGCCGAGGACGGGGCCGAGGATCGGGCCGACGAGAGCGGGCAGGGTGATCACGGCCATGAGACGGCCGAGGTCGCGTCCGCCCGCGGCCCGCATGACGAGCGTCTGGAGGACCGGCAGCAGCACTCCGCCACCGATGCCCTGGAGGACCCGGAAGGCGATCAGCGAGCCGATGTTCCAGGCGAGCCCGCACAGCACCGACCCGGCGAGGAAGAGGCCGAGCGAGCCCAGCCACACGCGTCGGGCGCCGTAGCGCTCCACGGCCCAGCCGGACACCGGCACGACCGTCGCCAGGGCCAGCAGATACGCCGTGGCGACCCACTGCACGGCGGTCGTCGAGGCGCCGAGGTCGTGGCCGAGGGTGTGGATGGCTATGGACACGATCGTGCTGTCCAGCAGCGGGGCCAGGGCGCCGAGGACGAGGACGCCGGCCAGTTTGAGGACGGCGGGGTCCAGACGGGTGGTGGTGGTCATGGCAGCCCCCTTTGGAGACGGAACGTCTCTTAACTCCACGGTAGAGTCGCGCCTACAAGAGACGCAAGGTCTCCTAAAGGGGAGTGTGCGGATGCCCGGCGAGACCACACGGCGGCGCGGAGCGGCGCTGGAGGCCGACCTCCTGGACGCGGCCTGGGCGGAACTGGCGGCGGTCGGCTACGCGAAGCTCACCATGGAGGGCGTCGCCGCGCGCGCGCGTACCGGCAAGCAGGTCCTCTACCGGCGCTGGGCCAACCGCGCGGAACTGGTCATCGCCGCCCTGCGCCACCGCACCGGGTCCATCGCCGACCGGGTGCCGGACACCGGCTCGCTCCGGGAAGACGTACTGGAGGTGCTCCGCGCGGGTGCGCGCCGCCAGCGGGAGATCGGCCCGGACACGCTGCACGGGCTGCTCGCGGAGGCGCGGGACGTGGATCCGTCCTTCTTCGGCATCATGCGGGGCGTGCTGCGGACCCTCGTCGAGCGGGCCGCCGAGCGCGGCGAGATCCCCACGGCGGAACTGCCCCGACGGGTCCTCACCCTCCCCGCGGACCTCCTGCGCCACGAGATGCTGCTGAGCCGGGAACAGGTCACGGACCAGACGCTCACGGAGATCGTCGACGACGTGTTCCTGCCCCTGGCGGGAACGCCGGAGGCCCGCACCTTCGGGGGAGACGGTGCGGGCCTCTGAACGCGCTACTGCTTACCGGGACTGCTGAGCCGGAACCCCACGGGAGATCGGCTCGTCGTCCGTGGCCGGCGAACCGGCCGCGGCCACCGCGGCGCCCGTGAGCGTCGCCAGCATCTCGCGGACGTTCGTCAGCTGAGCGTTGATCGAGTCGCGGCGGTTGGTCAGCGCCGCGAGCTCACGCTCGGACTCCGAACGGATCCGGTCGGCCTTGGCGTTGGCGTCGGCCACGATGTCCTCGGCCTGGCGCTGCGCCGTCTCCACCGTCTGACGGGCCCGGCGCTCGGCGTCCGTGCGCAGCTTCTCGGCCTCGAGACGCAGCTGCTCCGCGCGGTGCTCGATCTCCGCGAGACGCTTCTCGGCCTTCTGCTGACGGGACGCCAGGTCGCGCTCGGACTGCTCGCGACGCTTGGCGAGGTTCGTCTCGAAGTCCGCGGCGGCCTGGGCGGCCTTCGCGCGGGTCTCCTCGAAGAGGGCGTCCGCCTCCTCACGCTTCTGCTGCGCGTCCTTCTGCGCCTCCTGGCGCAGCTGCGAGGAGTCGCTCTTCGCCTTCTCGACGATCCGGACGCCCTCGTCCTCGGCCTTGGCCTTGCGCTCCGACGCGAACGACTCCGCGTCATTGCGCACCTGCTGGGCCGCCGACTCAGCGAGCTCGCGGTGCTGTTCGGCCGCGCGACGGGCCTCCTCGCGCAGATCCTTGGCCTCCTCCTCGGCGAGGCGGAGGATCTTCTCGACACGCGCGCCGAGACCGGCGTACGACGGCTCGGCGTCGCTTACCTGTGCCGCGGCGTTCTGCGTTTCGAGGTGGAGCTCCTCGATGCGCTTTTCCAGAGCGGTGATGCGGGAGAGAGCGCTGTCACGGTCGGAGACGAGCTTGGAGATCCGTTCGTCCACCTGAGCGCGGTCGTACCCACGCCGCACTAGCTCGAAGCCGTAGGGGGAAGTGTCGCTCATGGGGTTCCTGTCAAATGAGACCGGTGAGGTGATAGGGGGAATCCTAGGGGCCGAAGCGGTGTGTCATCGAGCGGATACGTGTTTGATCTGGAGAATGACACCCCTTTTGAGTGGCTGACCCCGGGACGGCTTGCCAAAAACTTGGTCAAAGGCCCCAGACGGCACCGGAATTCGACCTGTCGGTAACCCGTCGATCAGCTGTCCGTCGCCTAACTGTCTGACGACTTGACACCCGAACGAGGGGCACCGACCGAGATACCGGCCTTGACGCCGCCGTCCTTGCCCGCCGAAGGGGCCTCGAAGGATTCCAACGCTTCCAGGACGTCCTGGACACGGGAGATCTCGGCGTTGATGTCCTCGCGGCGGCGCACCAGGATCTCCAGCTCGCGCTTTCCTTCCTCCACCGTGCGCCGGGCCTCACGGATCGCCTCCGCCTTGAGCTCCTCGGCCTCCCGCACGAGCGCCGACTTCTTCTGCTCGGCCTCCTTCAGGAGCCCCTCGGCCTTCTTCACGGCGGCGATACGGACCTTGCCCGCCTCGGAGTTGGCCTCCGAGACCAGCTCCTTGGCCTTCGCCTGCGCCTTCGCCAGCTGCTCCTCGGACGCCTTGATGAGCGCGTCGCAGCGGTCGCCGGTCGACCTCATGGTCTCGGCGGCCTCACGGCGGGCCCGCTCGTGCAGGTTCTCGATCTCGGTCGTGATGCGGTCGCGCAGCTCCTCGGCCCGCTCCCTTATGGCGGTGGCGTCCCGGCGGGCACCGACGAGCAGCTCGTCCGCGTCCGTACGGGCCTTCTCCACCCGGGAGTTGCCCTCGACGGTCGCCTCCGAGACCAGCCGGTCGGCCTCCGTACGGGCCGCGCCCACCATGGAGTCGGCCTGCCCCTCCGCGTCCGCGGTGGTCTTGTGGGCCTGCTGCTGCGCCTCGGTGAGGAGCTTGTCCGCCTCGGCCGTGGTCTCCGTGATGAGCGTGTCGACCTGCTCGGCCACGTCCTGGCGCCGCCGGCCCGCGTCCTTGCGGGCCTCGTCGAGAGTCCGCTCGGCCTCCTCGCGCGCGGCCGTCGTGACCCGGTCCGCCTCGGCCAGGGCGTCGGCCTTGACGCGCTCGGAGTCGTTGCGGATCCGCTCGGCGTGCTGCTGTGCGGAGCCGACCGTGTCGGCGGCCTCGGCGCGCAGCCGCTCCGCGTCCCCGGTGGCGTCCGCGATCAGCCGCTCGGCCTTGGTGACCGCCTCGGACCGTACGCGCTCGGCCTCGTTGACCGTGTCCGTGCGCAGCCGGTCGGTGTCGGTGAGCGTCTCCGTGGTGAGCCGCTCGGCCTCGTTGCGCGCCTCGGTGATGAGGGTGTCGGCCTGCGAGGCGGCGTCCGAACGGATGCGGTTGGCGTCCTCACGGGCGTCGGCCCGGGCCCGGGCGGCGGCCTGGTCGGCCTCGGCGATCGCGTCCGAGGCGTCCGTGCGCACCCGCTGGGCGTGCTCGGCGGCGTCCGACCTGAGCCGCTCCGCCTCCGCGATCGCCTCGCCGACGGTGCGCTCGGCCAGCGACTTGGCAGCCTCCGACTCCTCGCTCGCCTCGCGCCGGATACGGCCCGCGTCCTCGCTGGCCCGCTCCCGCTCCGCGTAGGCGTCCCCGCGGACCCGGTCCGCCTCCTCCTCGGCCTCGCGCCGGGTGCGGTCCGCGGCGTGCTCGGCGGCGCTGCGCAGCCCGGTGATCTCCTCCTGCGCCTGCTCGTGCAGCCCGGCCACGGAGTCCCGTACCTGCTGGGCGTGCTGTTCGGCCGCCGACACCATCTCGGTGGCGTGCCGGTCGGCCTCCTCGACCAGCCGTACCGCCTCGGCCTGCGCCTCCTCCACGCGGTTGCGGGCGGAGGCCAGCAGCTCCTCGCTCTGCTCGCGGGCCCGCTCGCGCTCCTGGTCGGCCTCCTGGCGCGCCGAGCCGAGGGTCTCCTCGGCCTCGCGGCGGCGCCGTACGGCCTCCTCCTGGGCGGCGGCCAGCGTCTCGGACGCCTCCGTCGCGAGCCGCTCGGCGGCGGCCTGCGCCTCCCCACGGACCCGGTCGGCGGTGTCCTGGGCCTCCGCCTTCAGCTGCTCGGCCTCGGCCACGGCCGCCGAACGCAGCCGTACGGCGATGGCCTCGCCCTCCGCGCGGGACGCGGACGCGTCGGCGGCGGCCTCGTCGCGCAGCCGCTCGGTCTCCTCGGCGGCCTGCTGCTGGAGCGTGCGGATCCGCTCGGCGGACTCGGCACGCAGCCGCTCGGTCTCCTCGGCGGCCTCGCGACGGATCCGCGCGGCCTCGGCGCGGGCGTCGGTCAGCGCCTGCTCGGCGGCGGCGAGACGCTCCTCGGCGTCGGTGTGCAGCCGGGTCAGTCCTTCGGCGGCCTCGGCCCGGCGGGCCTCTATGGCCTGCTCGGTCTCCTCGTGCAGCTCGCGCGCGGCCCGCTCGGCGTCCGCCTTGATGCCCTCGGACTGCTCGACGACCTCCGCGCGGTGCCGCTCGGCCTCCTTGCGGGTGCGCTCCAGGGTCTCCTCGGCCTGCCGGCGCAGAGTGGTGGCGCGCTCGATGGCCTCGGTGCGGACCTTCTCGCTGTCCGTCGTGGCCGTCTGACGCAGCTCGTCCGCGTCCTGCCTGGCCTTGGCGAGGAGCTCCTCGGCGGTACCGGCCGCCTCCTCGATCTGCTGGACGGCCTCCTTGCGGGCCTCCGCACGGATCTTCTCGCCCTCGGCGATCGCGTCGGCACGCAGCTGCTCGGCCTCGCCGCGCAGCCGACGCGCCTCCTCCTGGAGCTCGACCGTCTTGGCCCGGTACTCCTTGGTGTCGTCCTTCGCCGAGCCCTTGAGCTGCTCGGCGATGTCATGCGCCTCGGCACGCAGCCGGTCCGCCTCGGCCTCGGCCTCGGAACGGATCCGCTCGGCCTCCTCGGTGGCGGCCTTGGTGGTGTTACGGGCCTCCTCGGACGCCTTGTTGAGGACGTCCTCGGCGGTCTTGGCGGCCTTGCCCAGCTGGGACGCGGTCTCCTCGGCGGTGATCGTGCGGGCCTTCTCGGAGGCCTCGGCGACGATCCTCTCGGCCTCCGTACGGGCGTCCGCGACGACCTGCTCGGCGTCCGCCTTGGTGGTCTCGGCCTCTTTGGTGGCCTCGCTGACCAGCCGGGCGACCTGCTCCTTGGCCGTACGCGTGCGCTGTTCGTTGGCCGACTCGGAGCTGGACAGCGACTTCTCGGCGGTCGCCTTGGCCTCGCTGACGAGCTTCTCGGCCTCGCTCTGCGCCTTGCGCAGCGCCTCCTCGGCCTCCGCCATCCGCTGCTCGGCGGCACGGCTCAGCTCGGTCGCCTGACGGCGGGCGCTGTCCGACTCGGTGACCGTGGAGCTGCGCATCTGCTCGGCGTGGTCGGTGGCCTCCTGGGCCTGCGTGGACGCCGCGTTCAGCAGCCGCTCGGCGTCCGTGCGGGTGCGGCGCAGCAGCTGCTCCGCCTCCGCGCGGGCCGTCTCGGCATCGCTCTGGAGCCGCTGCCGGGCCTCGGCGGCGACCCGCTCGGCCTCCGCGCGGGCGGCGGCCATGGCCTGGTCGGCCTCCGCGCGGGACTCCTCAAGGAGCCGGCGGGCCTGTTGCTCGGTGCGGGCGCGCAGCTGCTCGGCCCACGCCACGTTCTCGTTGACGTGCGACTCGACGGTCTGGCGGCGCTCGGAGAGCTCCTGGTCCAGCTGCTGGCGGCGGGTGACCGCCTCCTGGTGCAGCTCCGCCTGGAGCCGCGCCGCGTTCTCGGCGTGCTCCTGGAGGATGCGCTGCGTCTGCGCCCGCGCCTGGCTCAGCTCGCGCTCGGCGTCCTGGCGCAACTGATCGGCCTGGATCTGGGCGTTGCGGAGCAACTGTTCGGCCTGATAGCCGATGTCTCCGCCGTCGTAGGACGGTCGGGACATGAGGGTGCGCCGCGCCTCGTGCAACTTGGCGCGCAGCACCTCGACCTGGTAGCCGAGGTCCTCGGCGTGCTGGATCGCCTTTTCCCGCTCGGTCTTCAGCCGATCCATCTCGGCCTCGAACCGAGAGAGGTGGTCGACGTCAGCCGCCGGCTCTCGCTCCTGGCGTTCGTAGCCCCGCACTGCGCGGTCCCATCCGTCCCCTGGTCGCATGTCTGGCCAAACGAGCTCCGTCCATCCGCCGAACGGGGCCCCCGGGGAATGGTGTCAGATCAACGGCGGAGCAAGGGCCGCAGCCCCGACGCTCGTCCCCCGAAAACCCGGACCCCGGCCCGCGATCACCCCCCGAGGGAGGCGACCGCCCCCAACCCTACCGGCCCATATGTACGCGGGTTAGTGCTCAGGTGACTCAACAGGCGCCGAAGTGACCAGTTCTGTCAGTACGCCATGGCAATCCTTTGGGTGCAGGAAGGTGATCCGTGACCCCATGGAGCCGCGTCGGGGCTCGTCGTACAGAACACGTACGCCCTTGTCGCGGATGTCCGCGGACTCCGCGTCCACATCCGCCGTACCGAAAGCGATGTGGTGCACCCCCTCGCCGTTCTTGGCGAGCCACTTCGCGACGGTGGAGTCCTCACGGGTCGGCTCCAGGAGCTGGAGGTAGGAGGCCCCGCCGTCCGAGGTGTCGTTGATCTTGAGCATGGCCTCGCGCACGCCCTGCTCCTCGTTGACCTCGGAGTGGTACACCTCGAAGCCATAGGTGGCCCGGTAGAACTCGACAGTCCTGTCCAGGTCGAAACAGGCGATCCCGATGTGGTCGATTCGCGTCAGCATGGAACTCAGTGCAGCGCTCCGGAGGTGGTTACGCAACGTGCGCGCGATCACACCGACGGCCCGGTGACGGCACGGAGTGCCACTCAGTACATTCGCAGTAAACCCTCGTTCACTCCTCAGCTGTGCAGCTGAAAGGGGATCGCACCTCATGTCTGGTTCGAACAGCACGACGTCCGTCATCGTGGCGGGTGCCCGCACCCCGATGGGACGGTTGCTCGGCTCCCTGAAGTCCTTCTCCGGAGCCGACCTCGGCGGCTTCGCGATCAAGGCCGCCCTCGACCGTGCGGGAATCGGCGGCGACCAGGTGCAGTACGTGATCATGGGCCAGGTGCTCCAGGCCGGAGCGGGCCAGATCCCGGCGCGCCAGGCCGCGGTCAAGGCCGGCATCCCGATGGGCGTCCCGGCGCTCACCATCAACAAGGTCTGCCTGTCGGGCCTCGACGCGATCGCGCTGGCCGACCAGCTGATCCGCGCCGGAGAGTTCGACGTGATCGTCGCGGGCGGCCAGGAGTCCATGACCAACGCGCCCCACCTGCTCCCGAAGTCCCGCGAGGGCTTCAAGTACGGCGCCATCGAGATGCTCGACGCCATGGCCTACGACGGTCTGACCGACGCCTTCGAGAACATCGCCATGGGCGAGTCCACGGAGAAGCACAACGCGCGCCTCGGCATCCAGCGCCCCGAGCAGGACGAGATCGCCGCCCTGTCCCACCAGCGGGCCGCGGCCGCCCAGAAGAACGGCATCTTCGAGGCCGAGATCACCCCGGTCGAGATCCCGCAGCGCAAGGGCGAGCCGGTCGTCTTCAGCAAGGACGAGGGCATCCGCGCGGAGACCACCGCGGAGTCCCTGGGCAAGCTGCGTCCGGCGTTCACCCGCGACGGCACCATCACGGCGGGCACGTCCTCGCAGATCTCCGACGGCGCCGCGGCCGTGGTCGTGATGAGCAAGACCAAGGCACAGGAGCTCGGCCTGGAGTGGATCGCCGAGATCGGCGCCCACGGCAATGTGGCGGGACCGGACAACTCCCTCCAGTCCCAGCCGTCCAACGCCATCCTCCACGCCCTGAAGAAGGAGGGCCTGGAGGTCTCCGACCTCGACCTGATCGAGATCAACGAGGCCTTCGCCGCCGTCGCGGTCCAGTCAATGAAGGACCTCGGGGTGTCCACCGAATCGGTGAACGTCAACGGTGGTGCCATCGCCCTGGGCCACCCGATCGGCATGTCCGGCGCCCGTCTGGTGCTGCACCTGGCGCTGGAGCTGAAGCGGCGCGGCGGCGGTGTCGGCGCGGCCGCGCTGTGCGGCGGCGGTGGTCAGGGTGACGCGCTCATCGTGCGGGTACCCAAGGCCTGAGGTCTCGTACGTTTCCTAGGTGAACGGAGCTGTGATGCAGGACGTCTCCACCCTTGTGGCCCAGGCGAGGGAGGGCAGGCCACGGGCCGTGGCCCGGCTGATCTCCCTGGTGGAGGGGGCGTCCCCGCAGCTCAGGGAGGTCATGGCGGCGCTGGCCCCGCTCACGGGCAACGCCTATGTCGTGGGCCTGACCGGTTCGCCGGGCGTGGGCAAGTCGACGTCCACGTCCGCCCTGGTCACCGCGTACCGCAAGCAGGGCAGGCGGGTCGGCGTCCTGGCCGTCGACCCGTCCTCGCCCTTCTCGGGCGGCGCCCTGCTCGGCGACCGCGTCCGGATGTCGGACCACGCCTCCGACCCGGGCGTCTACATCCGCTCGATGGCCACGCGCGGCCACCTCGGCGGCCTGGCCTGGTCGGCCCCGCAGGCGATCCGGGTCCTGGACGCGGCGGGCTGCGACGTGGTCCTCGTCGAGACGGTCGGCGTCGGCCAGTCCGAGGTCGAGATCGCCTCCCAGGCGGACACCAGCGTGGTCCTGCTGGCCCCGGGCATGGGCGACGGCATCCAGGCGGCCAAGGCCGGAATCCTGGAGATCGGCGATGTGTACGTCGTCAACAAGGCCGACCGCGACGGCGCCGACGCCACCGCCCGTGAGCTCAACCACATGCTGGGCCTCGGCGAGTCCCGCGGCCCCGGCGACTGGCGCCCGCCGATCGTGAAGACGGTCGCCGCCCGCGCCGAGGGCATCGACGAGGTCGTCGAGGCGCTGGAGAAGCACCGCGCCTGGATGGAGGAGCGCGGAGTCCTGGCCGAACGCCGCCGCGCCCGCGCCGCCCGCGAGGTGGAGACCATCGCGGTCACGGCCCTGCGCGAGAGGATCGGCGACCTGCACGGAGACCGCCGCCTGGACGCGCTGGCGGACCGGATCGTGGCGGGGGAGCTGGACCCGTACAGGGCGGCGGATGAACTGGTGACGGGGCTCACGCGGGGCTGAGGGGGCCGAGTCGGGCTGTTGGGATGACCCAGGCGGCCGTTTCGTCGAGGGTGCCTGACGGGCCTGACGCGGACCCGGCGGCCCGGCGCAGGCCCCGGCGCGTGGCAACCGGCTGATCCGTCCCACGCCGAACCCGGTGACCTGCGCTTTCTCACATGGGCCCGAGGTGCGTCTGCCCATCCCCGCGCCCGCGCCACCGACCCACCCCCCTGGCCAAGTTCCGCGCACGGTTGGTACGTTGATCCACATGTTCCTTCTCTTGGCATAGCGCGCGCCCCGCTCGCGACCGGCCGATGACGGCCGTCGCGGCACTTCGGCGTCCCCCGCTCATGCCTCCAGCAGAGGAACCCCCTCATGTCCGCGTCCTCGCGGCGGCCTTCGTATGCCGCCGTGCTCCGTGTTCCCCATGCCCGCCGCACCTTCCTGGCGGCCCTCGGCGGCCGGCTGTCGTACGGCACGGCCCCGATCGCCGTCATGCTCGCCGTCACCCGGGCGACCGGGTCCTACGCCGTGGCCGGTGTCGTCATGGCGCTGTTCGGAGCCTCGGGTGTGCTCCTGTCGCCGTACCGGGCGGCGCTGGTCGACCGGTACGGGCCCCGGCGGGCCCTGATCCCCATGGCCCTGCTCCACACGACCCTGCTCTGTGTGCTCGCGGCGGTGAGCTGGCGGCCGGGCGCACCCGCGGTGGTGCTCGGCGCGACCGCGGCCGTCACGGGCGCCTGCGCGCCCCCGCTCGGCCCCACGATGCGCATGGTGTGGGGCGAACTCGTCGGTGACCGCCCGCTGTTGCAGCGCGCCTACAGCCTGGACGGCGTCGCGGAGGAACTCCTCTACGTCACCGGCCCGTTGCTGGTCGGTGTGGTGATCGGCATCGCCTCCCCGGCCGTCGGCGTCCTGCTGGGCGCCCTGCTCATGGCGGCGGGCACGCTCGCCTTCGTCACCTCGCCCGCGGTCTCCTCGATACGTCCCGCCGGGGACCCCGAGTCCCGTACGGCCAGGGCCGGTTCGCTGCCCCGCGGGGCCCTGGCGCAGCCGGTGGTCGTGGCGGCGGGCGTGGGGCTGTCGCTGGCCGCGGTCGACCTCCTGGTCGTGGCCTTCGCCGCGGCCCGGCACCAGGGGGACGACACCGTCGCCTGGGTCCTCGCGGCACTGTCGGCGGGCAGCGCGGTGGGCGGGCTGCTGAACGGCGCCGTCGACTGGCGGATGCCCGCCCGGGTCCGCCTCCCGCTCCTCTGCGCCGGCCTGGGCCTCACCCTGGCCGCCGCGGGAACGGCCCCCGGCACCGGCACCCTCGCCCTGGCGGCGGCCCTCGCCGGGGCGTTCGTCGCACCGGCCCTGACGACGGCGTACCTGATCGCCGACGAGGCGGCCCCGCCGGGCTTCCGCACACAGGCCGGCGCCTGGGTCAACACGGCCGTCAACGCCGGGAGTTCGACCGGCGCCGCGACCGCGGGGCTGCTGGTGGAGCGGCTGCCGCTGGGGGTGTGCTTCGCGGCGGCGGGGGCGGTCGCGATGGTGGCGGCACTGGCCGGGGCGCTGGTCAGCACACTGGTCGGGACACGGCGAAGCGGCCGTACGCCGGAGCGTACGACCGCCGCGCCCGCCGCTAGTGACGTGCGGGTCCTGTGACCTGGGGTCAGTCCTCGTCGCCGTCCGAGCGGTCCGCCGTGACCTTGCCGCTGTTCAGGTCGACCTGCCAGTCCTGGTCGGCCTGGGACGTGGAGCCGCGGGTCTCCACGTCCCAGGCCTGCGAGGCACCGTCGTCGTCGAGGTCCACGGAGGTCACGGTGCCCTTCGCGGCGGCCGCCTCCGCCGCCTGCGCGGCCGTCACGGACGCACCCTTCAGGGCGGCCCGCACCTGGGCGGTGTCGTCCTCCCGCTCGGTGTGGGAGCCGAGGACCTTGCCGGTGGCGGGGTCGATCGTGACGCTGTGCCAGGTGTTGCCGTCGCCCAGCACGTCGACGCCCCACACGACCTTGCCGTTGTCGTCCTGGTCGTCCAGGTCGGCGGAGACGGCCGTGCCCGGGACGCTCTTCAGCGCGGCGGCGATCGCCTCGGCGGCGCTGACATCGCCGGTGGCGACCGTCGTACGGTCCTCGACGTCGTCGTTCACGTCGTTCACGTCGTCCGCCCGGTCGTCGGCGTCGTTGGCGTCGTCGCGGTCGTCGTGGTCGACGACCACCTGCGTACCGGAGCTCGACTGGCGCTGCGCCGCCGTCTCGTCGTCGCCCGCGGCGAAGGCCGCGACGGTGCCGCCGGTGGCCAGGGCTGCGGCGGTGAGGGTGGCGATGACGATGTTGCGCTTCATGAGGGTTCCTTCCCCTTCGATCGTTTTCGCTCGGTTCCAGCGATTCGCTCGCTTTCGACGAGGACAAACATCGCCGACCGACGCTGAGGGGAACCTGAAGCCACCTGAAGCGATCTTCAGCTTGCCTTTGCCACCCTGTACGCATGCGCCTGTTGATCGTGGAGGACGAGAAGCGGCTGGCCTTGTCGCTTGCGAAGGGTCTGACGGCCGAGGGATACGCCGTGGACGTGGTCCACGACGGCCGGGAGGGCCTGCACAGGGCCACCGAGGGGACGTACGACCTCGTGATCCTCGACATCATGTTGCCCGGCCTCAACGGCTACAAGGTCTGCGGCGCCCTGCGCGCCGCCGGCCACGACGTGCCGATCCTGATGCTCACCGCCAAGGACGGCGAGTACGACGAGGCGGAGGGACTGGACACGGGCGCCGACGACTACCTCACCAAGCCCTTCTCGTACGTCGTCCTCGTCGCCCGCGTCAAGGCGCTGCTGCGCCGCCGGGGCCAGGGCGCCGGGGCGTCGCCCGTGCTGGTGCACGGTGACCTCAGGGTCGACACCGCGGCCCGCCGGGTCTTCCTCGCCGACGACGAGGTGACACTCACCGCGAAGGAGTTCGCGGTCCTGGAGCAGCTCGTCACCCGCGCGGGCGAGGTCGTGTCCAAGGCGCAGATCCTGGACCACGTCTGGGACTTCGCCTACGACGGCGACCCCAACATCGTCGAGGTCTACGTCAGCGCCCTGCGGCGCAAGCTGCGCTCCGGCGTCATCAAGACGGTCCGCGGCGCGGGGTACCGGCTGGAGGCGGAACGGTGAGCAGGTTCTTCGGCTCGGTCCGCTCGCGCGCGACCCTCGGGGCCAGTGTCGTCGTGGCCGTGGCGCTGGTGATGGCCGGGTCGGCGGTGCTGTTCTCGCTGCGGTCCAACCTCATCGACCAGGCGGACACCCAGGCGGAACGCTCGGCGCGCGGCGTGGCCACCCTGCTCGCCACCGGGAAGTCGTACGCCGACCTGGACCTGGACGACGAGAACCCGGTCCAGGTCGTCGACGCCAAGGGCACGCTGGTCGCGGTCAGCGACGGCCTGGAGCGGATCAGCGGCACCGCCACCGACGCCGTGAAGGCACAGACGCAGGCCGGCGGCACGGGAGGCGCGGGCGGCACCACGGGCTCGGGGGACGACGACGACTCCGACGACGACGCGGACGACGACACCGCCCTCGAACCCGGCGAGATCGGCGACGACATCGAGCTCACCGACGGCACCGCGACCATCGACGGCGAGAGCGCCGACTACCGTTTCGCCGCGCTCACCGTGGAGACCGACGCCGGGGCCGAGCTGACCGTCTACGCCGGCGAGTCCCTGGACACCGAACAGAGCGCCGTGGACACCGCGCTCACCGTCATGCTGATCGGCTTCCCCCTGCTGCTCGGCGTCGTCGCCGCCGCGACCTGGCTCGTCACCCGGCGAGCCCTGCGCCCGGTCGAGGGCATCCGGCGCGAGATGGCCGCGATCACCGCCTCCGAGGACCTCGCGCGACGTGTGCCCGAGCCGGACACCCACGACGAGGTCGCCAGGCTCGCCCGCACCACCAACGTGACGCTGGCCGCGCTGGAGACCTCCGTGGAGCGCCAGCGCCGGTTCGTCGCCGACGCCTCGCACGAACTGCGCAGCCCGATCGCGTCCCTGCGCACCCAGCTCGAAGTGGGCGCCGCCCACCCGGAGCTGCTGGATGTGCCGGGCGCGGTCGAGGACACCGTACGACTCCAGCGCCTCGCCGCCGACCTGCTGCTGCTCGCCCGGCTGGACGCGGGGGAGGGGCCCGGCGACAAGCGGCTCGACCTCGGTGAGGTGGCGCTGCGGGAGGCGCGGGGCCGGGACGGGGTGACCGTCGAGGCGGCGGACGTGGCGGTGGTGGGGTCCCGGAGCCAGCTGGGGCGGGTGATCGGCAATCTGCTCGACAACGCGCAGCGGCACGCCCGTGCGGCGATCGGTGTGACCGTACGGCGGGACGGGGCGTGGGCCGTCGTCGAGGTCGCCGACGACGGGGACGGGGTGGCCGAGGCCGACCGGGAGCGGATCTTCGAGCGGTTCGTACGGCTCGACGAGGCCCGCAGCCGTGACGACGGCGGTGCCGGGCTCGGGCTCGCCATCGCCCGGGACGTCGCCGCACGTCACGGCGGCACACTCACGGTCCGCGACGCACCGG
Organism: Streptomyces sp. S3(2020); assembly: GCF_013044505.1. GTDB lineage: Bacteria > Actinomycetota > Actinomycetes > Streptomycetales > Streptomycetaceae > Streptomyces. The sequence goes on from NZ_JABERD010000165.1 coordinate 17,809, forward strand.
CAGGCGGAGCCCTTTTCGAACTCCGCCTGCCGCTGAGCGCTTAGCTGTCCGGTGCTTCGTCCGCGGGCCCGTCGTGGCGCAAGAGGGGTGTCAGGGGCGCCCGCGCTGGCCGCGCAGATGCTCCGCGATGGGCTTGAGGGACTTGTCGAGCTCCACCATGGACTCGGGGTTCAGCAGGTCGATGAAGTGCCGCCGCACGGACGCCACGTGGTGTGGCGCGACCTTCTTCATCGTCTCCATGCCGTGCTCGGTGAGGACCGCGTACAGACCGCGGCGGTCCGACTCGCAGTTCTCGCGCCGCACCAGGTCCGCGTTCTCCATGCGGGTGATCTGGTGCGAGAGGCGGCTCTTGGACTGGAGGGTGGCGGACGCGAGGTCGCTCATCCGCATCCGTACGTCCTCCGACTCGGAGAGATTCACCAGGATCTCGTAGTCGTTCATCGTCAGTCCGAACGGCTGGAGGTCCTTTTCGAGCTGGTACGTCAACAGCCTGTTGACCTCCAGGTGGGTGCGCCAGGCGCACTGCTCCGCATCGGTCAGCCAGGGCGTGGCCGTCTCGGTCTCCATGAATGAAGTCTACCTAAGAAGTTGAAAGGCGAACTAGTGAGGGTTTCGGCGTGACGGCGTGCACACGTTCGACGTCACACTCCGCAGACTACCGCTCACAGCCCGAAGCGACGCTGGAGGTCTCCCAGCTGTCCGGGAAGGCGCGGTGTGCCCGCTTGCTGTGAAGGGCCTGTGGAGGGCACTCCGGAACCGGGTACTCCGGCCTGGTGGGGAACCGCCCCCGTGGCCTGCTCCGCCATCAGCGCCTCGGAGGACTGGAGCAGCACGGTGCCGGCCCCCACGAACTCGAACTGATGCTCCTCTCCGGACGCCCCGCCCAGGCCAGTCATCGCACGTAGACCGCCCATCAGGCCGGTCATGTAGCCGTGGTCGTAGTGATGGCACGGCGACGGGCAGTCGGCCCAGCCGACGAGCGCCTGCGGGTCCACCCGGATCGGGGGTTCCATGAACACCACCGGGCCGTTAGATGCGGCCACGAACTTTCCGGTTCCGATCAGGGTCAGAAAACCCGGCACGATCGATTGCTTGAGGGCAAGAGTTGGCTGAAAAGCGAGCAAGTTGCCTGAGCGAATGGTCAGGTTGCCGTTCTCGAGGTCGTACGAATTCACATCGAAGGCCCGGTCGGCGAGGAGCATCTTGCCCGAGCCCTCGGCCACGACCCAGTCGCTCGCGTGCAGAGGCGAATGAAAGGACGTACGGACAAGTCGGTCGAGTCGCCCGTGCCCGACGCCGTTGAAGTCGATCGAGCCGTAGTAGGCGATCATCTTCCCCTTCTGCAGGAACCACTGGCTCCCCTTGAGCTCCACGCAGAAGGTGTAGTTGTTCACGTTGTCGTCGACGGGCAGCGTCGTGGGGTCGTGGACGGTGGGGCCCGCGCCCGGGTGAGTGCTCACAGCTTTTCCTCCGACGCCTGGACGAACACCGCTCCGTGACCACTGAGCTCCAGCTGGAAGGCCTCGCCGGAGCCACGGCCCACCATGTCGCGCCAGCCGAGCGCGGTGGACAGCTTGTTGCGGACGTCGCCGTGATGGGCGACGTAGGCCTGCGGGTCGACATGGACCGGCCGCTGCGGGGTGATCGGCAGCTCGATGACGCCGCCGTGGGCCATCACGGCGACCGAGCCGTGCCCCTTGAGGGTGGTGGTGAACAGCCCCTGGCCGGTGACCTGGCCGCGGACCATGCCCATGACGCCGCCCTGCGAGCCCATGAACATCGTGCCCTGCTCCAGGGTGCCCTCGAAGGCGAGGAGTCGGTCCGCCTCGACGTACAGGGTGTCGCCGGTGAGGCCGATCACCTGGACGTGGTGGCCGCCGTGCCCGAACAGGACGGTGCCGCTGCCCTCCACGGTCATCAGGGGAGTGGCCTCGCCGGCGACCCGGCGCCCGATCATCGAGGCGATCCCGCCCTGGCCGCCCTGGGTGTTGGGCGTGAAGGACACCTCGCCCCGGTAGGCGAGCATCGCGCCGCGCTGGCTGAACAACCGCTGCCCGGGCATGACGGTCGCCTCGATCATCTTCGAGTTGATCTCACGGAACGCCATCTCAGACATCCCCCGCGATCGTGTTGCGCTCGCTGGGCTGGACGTACACCAGACCGTCCCCCTCGAAGCGGATCTGGAAGGCCTCGCCGCCGCCCTCTCCCATGAGGGTGCGGAAGGTCACACCGGACTGGAAGGACTGCCGCAGATTCCCCTGGTGCGCGATGTACGCCCCCGGGTCGACGCTCAGCGGGTACTGCGGGCTGACCCGCAGCACCACAGCCGGCCCGTCCGAGGTGATCGCCGCCTGCCCATGCCCCTCGACCGTGGTCGTGAACAGCCCGTTGCCCTGCGAGGCCCCGCGCAGACCGGTGAAGCTCGTGCCCGTCCTGAGCCCCCCGTCGGTCGCGAGCAGATTGCTCGACTCGACGTACAGCTTGTCCCCCTGGAGACCGACGAGATTGATCTCGGAGGCGCGATCGGCGAACCAGCAGGTCCCCTGCCCCCTCACCTCCATCACCGTCATCTGCTCACCGGTGATCCGCCGGGTCACCATCCCCCGGATCCCCTCACCACCCCCACTGAGCTTCTTGAACGCCATCTGCCCGTCGTACGCGACCATCGAGCCGTTCTTCGCCTTCACGGCGTCCCCGGACATCTCGACGGCGAGCACCTTGCTTCCTTGAAGTCGGAACATCGCCACGCTGCGAAGGTAGCTCCCGGAAAGGCCTTGCCGACAGAGCCCGTGGGTGGAGAGGCACCCTGATCGCACCCCTAGGGGGTCAGCGGCGGGCGGTCATGGAGAAGACGAACCGCACACGCACTCCTCGCTGCGAGACGTCGACGACGGACCCCCCGGCCTGTCCCCGCTCAGCCGTTTGCCACAATGGGCAAACGTTTGTGCACGCATTCACAAAGCGTCGACGCCCCTCCACCGAAGGTGACCCGTGGACCTCAAGACCGCCAGCGCCCTCCGCCGCCTCCGCCTCGTCTCCGCCCCCGAGGCGGTCTCGTTCCTGCTCCTGCTCGTCTGCTCGGTCCTGAAGCGGACCACGGACTTCAACGCGGTGCCCGTGATGGGCATGGTCCACGGCGTCCTCTTCGTCCTGTACGTGATCTTCTGGGCCGACGCCTGGAACCGTACGAAGTGGTCCGTGAACACCGCCGCCCTGTACTTCGTCCTCTCGGTCCTGCCCACCGGCGGCTTCTTCGCCGAGCGCAAGCTGAAGCGTGAGGCCGAGAACGCAGTCGACGCAGTCATCGCCTCCCGCGCCCGCCAGGAGAGCGCGGTGAAGCCGTCATGATCGTCGCCTTCTCCGTCACACCGCTCGGCGTGGGCGACGAGGTCGGGGAGTACGTCGCCGACGCCGTCCGCATCGTCCGCGAGTCGGGCCTGCCGAACCGTACCGACGCGATGTTCACCTCGATCGAGGGCGACTGGGACGAGGTGATGGACGTGGTGAAGCGTGCCGTAGCCGCGGTCGAGGAACGCGCCCCGCGCGTGTCCCTGGTCCTCAAGGCGGACATCCGCCCCGGCGTGACCGACGGCCTGACCTCCAAGGTGGCGACGGTGGAACGGCACCTCGCCGAGTAGCCCTGGCGCGGACCACCGTAGACCCGCAGCCGACGAACCCCAGGTGGGACGGGCCCGCGCTTGCGCAACGGCGAGCAGGGGACGTACCGGGGGGTGTCCGCCCGCAGCGTCGGGCGTCCGACCAAGTTCACCGCCCCGGAGGACAGTGTCGCCCGACCGAGGACGGACACCCCCCGGTGCGGCCCCGACCCACCACGAACCGCACTGCGCAACGCCCGCC
>NZ_JABERD010000166.1 GCF_013044505.1 Streptomyces sp. S3(2020)
CCCCTTCGTCGCCAGCGTCAGATGTGGATACGGGACAGACCCCCCCCGCACCACCCCGCACCTGGAGCCCCTCATGTCCCGTGTCCGCCTCCCCCTCGCCGCGCTCTCGCTGGCCTCCGTCTCCGCGCTTGTGCTCGCCGGCTGCTCGCAGTCCACGGACGCCTCGAAGGACGCCGGGGACACCGCCGCCTCCGCGTCGGCCGCCACCGGCAAGAAGCCCGCCCCCTTCAGCGACGGCGCGGTCAAGGTCGCCCTGGTCCGCCAGAGCGGCGCCGGCGACTACTTCGAGCAGTGGGGCAACGGCGCCAAGGCCCAGGCCAAGGCCCTCGGCATCGACCTGACCGTGTACGACGCGCAGGCCGACAACGCCAAGCAGGCCACCGACCTCTCCTCGGCGATCAACTCCGGCGCCAAGGCGATCATCATCGACCACGGCTTCCCGGCGACGATCCAGCCGGAGATCGACAAGGCCGTGAAGAAGGGCATCAAGGTCGTCGTCTACGACGTGGAGACGGCCACGAAGGGTGTCGTGTCGACCAAGCAGGACGACGCGAGCATGGCCCAGGCCGTCCTCGACGTGATGGCCAAGGAGGTCGGCAAGGACGCCAAGGTCGGCTACGTCAACGTCGCCGGCTACGCCGCCCTCGACAAGCGGAACACCGTCTGGACGAAGGAACTCGCCGCGCAGGGCTGGAAGCAGGAGTTCAAGGTCGGCAAGGTGACCGACTCCACGGCCACCGACAACGTTCCCCTGGTCTCCGCCGCGCTCACCCAGCACTCGGACGTGGCGGGCATCTTCGCCCCCTACGACGAGCTCGCCAAGGGCACCGTCCTCGCCGTCCAGAACAAGAAGCTCCAGGACAAGGTGAAGGTCTTCGGCGCGGACGTCTCCAACGCCGACATCCAGCAGATGACCGCCGCCGACAGCCCGTGGGTCGCCACGGCGGGCACCGACCCGTCCGCGGTGGGCGCCGCCGTCGTCCGTACGACCGCCCTGGAGCTGGCCGGCCAGCTGAACAAGACCTCCGTCGAGTTCCCGGCCGTCGCCATCACCCAGGACTTCCTGAACAAGAACAAGATCGAGAACATGGACCAGCTGCGTGAGGCGCTGCCCGCGCTGAACCTGTCCCAGGTCTCGACCGCGGACTGGATCTCGAATGTCGCCCACTGAGACGACTGACACGGCGGGCACGGCTGGCCCGGCCGAGACACCCGCGGTCAGCCTCACCGACGTCAGCATGGCCTTCGGAGGCAAGACCGTCCTTGCCTCCGTCTCCCTGGACATCGCACCGGGCAGCGTGGTCGCGCTGCTCGGCGCGAACGGCGCCGGCAAGTCCACGCTGATCAAGATCCTGTCGGGCGTGCACACCGACCACGGTGGGGACGTGCGGGTCGCAGGGGAATCCGCAGCTCTCCAGTCGCCGCTGGCCGCACGCCAGTTGGGCATCCAGACCGTGCACCAGCGCATCAGCGAGGGCATCGTGCCCGGCCTCACCGTCGCCGAGAACCTGGTCTTCGAGGAGCTGGCGCAGAGCCGGGGCAACCCCTTCCTGAACGGGGGCAGGCTGCTCGCCCGCGCCCGTGAGATCCAGGCCGGCCTCGGCCTGGACTGGAGCGACAGCCTCCTCAAGCGGGACGTCACCGAACTCGGCATCTCCGACCGCCAGTTGCTCATCCTCGCCCGCGCCCTGGTCACCCGCCCGCGCCTGCTCATCCTCGACGAGCCGACCTCCGCACTGTCCGCCGCCGAGGCGGAGCGACTGTTCGCACTGGTCGAGAGGATGCGCGACGACGGCATCGCGGTCCTCTACGTCTCCCACCGCCTCGGCGAGATCGACGCGCTGGCCGACCGTCTGGTCGTCCTGCGGGACGGCCGTCTCACCGAGGACCAGGCCAAGCCCTTCGACTGGGACGCGGCCCTGCGGGCGATGCTCGCGCAGGCCCACGAGACGACCACGGCCCGCCCGGTGCGGGAGGGGGCGTCCGGCGACGCCGTACTGTCCCTGCGCGGGGTACGGCTCTTCGAGGGCCGCGCACCTCTCGACCTGGACGTCCGGGCCGGCGAGGTCACCGGTGTCGTGGGCCTGCTGGGCGCGGGCAAGACCGAGCTGGCCCGCGGCCTGTTCGGCGCCGAGCCCTTCGCGGCCGGCTCCGTCGCACTCGACGGCAAGGAGTTCGCGCCCCGACGGCCCGCCGACGCGATCCGGGCCGGCATCCACCTGGTCCCCGAGGACCGGCACGCCGACGCCCTCGTGCCCGGCTGGTCGCTGGCCCAGAACATCTCGCTGCCGTTCCTGAAGTCCCTGTCGAGAGCGGGGCTCGTCCAGCGCGGCAAGGAGGACGCCCTCGGCCGCGCCACCATCGAGGCCCTCGGTGTCGTCGCCCGCGACGAGCACAGCACCGTCGAGGAGCTGTCCGGCGGCAACCAGCAGAAGGTCGTCGTCGGCCGCTGGCTGGCGCACACCCCCCGTGTCCTCATCCTGGACGAACCGTTCCGAGGTGTGGACATCGGTGCGCGGCGCGACATCGGTCGGCGTGCCCGCTCCCTCGCCGCCGAGGGCGCCGCCGTACTCGTCCTGTCCGCCGACGTCGACGAGATCCTCGAGATCGCCGACCGGGTCGTCGTCCTCGCGTCCGGGGAGATCCATCTCGACGCGTACGGCGAGGACGCGGAACGCGACCGCGTGATCCAGACCATCGCCGTGTCCGTCTAGCCGCGCCGACACCGGCCGCCGAAGGAAGCAGTCCCCCCATGACCACCCAGCAGAGCACCGAGGTTCCGGTGAAGGCGGCGATCCCGCCCGCCACCACCACCGCCGTGCGCGTCCAGAACGCCGTCATCAAGTACGGCTTCATCTTCGTGACGGTCGCGCTCTTCCTGTACTTCGCGCTGAGCGAGGGCTCCTTCCGCGAGTCGGCGACCCTCCTCGACACCCTGCGGTACGTCTCCGTCGCCGCCATCCTCGGCCTCGGCGTCACCCTCACCATGGCCGTCGGCGGAATGGACATGTCCGTCGGCGCGGTCGCCGGACTCGGCGTCTCGGTCGCCGCGCAGACGATGGTCGTCCACAACCAGATCGGCGCGGTCGCGATCATCGCGGTGATCGCCGCGGGCGCGCTGGCGGGCCTGCTCAACGCCCTGCTGATCGTGGTGCTGAAGATCCCCGACATGCTGGCGACGCTCGGCACGATGTTCGTCATCCAGGGCACCAAGCTCATCCTGGTCGACGGCCAGTCGATCACCCCGGGCATGACCCTCGAAGACGGCACCACGGCACCCGGCAAGTTCACCGAGGGCTTCCTGAAGATCGACCGAGGCACGGTTCTCGGCATCCCGATCTCCGTCCTCGTCTTCGGCGGCCTGACCGTCGCCGCCTGGATCTTCCTGGCCCGCACCCGCTGGGGCCGGGTCCTGTACGCCATCGGCGCCAACCCCGAGGCCTCCCGCCTGGCGGGCATCCGCGTCGGCGCGTACCGCTCCCTCGCCTACGTCATCTCCGGCGTCCTCGCCTCGATCGGCGGCCTGATCCTGGCGTCCCGCATCGGCCAGGGCGATGTGAGCGCCGGAACGTCCCAGCTGCTGGAGGCGGTGGCGGTCGCGCTGGTCGGCACCTCTGTCCTCGGCCGCGGCCGCCCGAACGTCTGGGGCACCGCCCTCGGCGCGGTGCTGATCGGCATCATCACGACCGGCCTGACCATCAAGGGCCTGCCGTACTACACGCAGGACGTCGTCGAGGGCGCGGTCCTCATCCTCGCCCTCGTCTTCAGCTTCACCCTGTCCAAGCGCCGCACGTCCTGAGGAGAGCCATGGGCTACCGAATCCTGGAGACCGACGACATCCCGGACTACCTGCACGAGCGGGGCCACTGGGAGGACCCGGCCGACATCAGCGTCCGCGAGGTCTCGGACGGCAACATGAACAGGGTGTTCCTGGCGACGAACGCCGACGGCACCCGCAGCCTCGCCGTCAAGCAGGCCCTGCCCTGGGTACGGGTCGCGGGCCCGTCCTGGCCGATGAACCCGGACCGCGCCGACGCCGAGGCACGGGCGTACGAGCAGGTCGCCCGCGTCGCCCCGGACAAGATCCCGGCGGTCCACGGCTACGACCCCGAGAACTACGCCCTCGTCATGGAGGACATGTCGGACCTGGAGGTCCTGCGGACCCTGCTGAACGAGGGCGCGTCCTACGGACCGCACACCTCCGCGAGGATCGGCGAGTTCGTCGCCCAGTTCTCCTTCGCCACCAGCGACTTCGGCATGGCCTCCGCCGACCGCAAGGCCCTGATCGCGGCCTCGGTCAGCCCGGAACTCTGCAAGATCACCGAGGACGTGGTCCTCTCCGAGCCGTACATCGAGCACGAGCACAACCACTGGCACGAGGGCCTCGACGACCTGGCACGGGAGTTCCGCACCGACACCCGGCTCCGCACCGAGGTCGCCGACCTCCGCCACACCTTCATGACCAGCGCCCAGGCACTCCTGCACGGCGACCTCCACACCGGCAGCGTCATGGTCGGCGCCCGCGAAGGCACCCCGGTCGTCCGCGTCTTCGACCCCGAGTTCTCCTTCGTCGGCCCGATCGGCTATGACCTCGGCCTGTACTGGGCCAACGCGCTGGTCTCGGAGGAACGGGCCCGCGCCCTGGGCCGCCTGACCGACCACGCCGACCAACTCCGGCTGTCCTGGGAGGCGTTCGAGACGGAGTTCCGCCGCCTGTGGCCGAGCCGCGTCGACACCTTCTTCGACGACGCCTACCTGGACCGCTTCCTGCGCCGCGTCTGGACCGACTCGGTGGGCTACGCCGGCACCGAGATCGTCCGCCGCATCATCGGCTTCGCCCACCTGACGGACCTGACGACGCTGGAGGACCCGGTGGCGGCATCCCGCAGGGCGCTGCTGCTGGGCCGCGAACTCATCCTGCGCCGCGAGGAACTGACGTCACCGCAGGCCGTACGCGAGGCCGTCGCCTCACTGGGCTGACTCGGCGTCGAACCACTCCTTGCCGGCGGCCCAGTGCCGCACCCAGCCGGCGAAGCCGGGCGCGGAGGTGGTGTGGCCGAACTCCGCGCCGAACGGCAGGGCTCCGACGTCGGTGATGTGCCATATGTGTCCACGCTGCGGGCCGGTGACGACGAGGTGCCAGTTCATCGCGCACCCGTCCGTCCCGAGCACGAGCGAACCGTGGTTGAGGACCTGGTCCACGACGGCCTCAGGGTCCTCGAACGGACTCTCGTCCGCCTCCCACAACCACGCCTCGGTGAGCGGGAACGGCTCGGCGGGCTTTAGGTCCGTGCCGTCGGAGTGCCAGTCGGACGGCAGCTCGGCCAGCCCCACCAGACCGAACTCCGGCGGCCCCTGGAAGGACCCGTCGGTCACCTCCGCCACGAACGTCCGATACGGCTCCGGCAGCACCACACCGTGCTCCGCCTCGAACGCACGCACCGCTTCCCACCCCAGCGCCGACTCGCCACCGTCGTCCACACCGAACGCCTCCCGCAGCGCGGTGATGTCCTCGGGGGCGGCCTGTTCCATGTCCATGCGTCCATGAGAACACCCGCCACTGACAACGCGGGCAGGCGAAAGGGGCGGCTCCGTCGGCGGGAGGCCGCCCCTTTCGGGTGCCGGCCCTCATAGGGGAGAAGGGCCGTTCCTCGCGGTGCCGGCCCCGGGTCAGGGAGGGGGGGGCCGGACCGAGGTCTACTTCTTGTCGAGCAGGTCCTGGACCTTGGCGCGGACCTCGTCCGTGGCCAGACCCCGGATCGTCAGCGTCGTGCGGCGGCGCAGCACGTCGTCCGTGGTCTCGGCCCACTCGTTGTCCCGGGCGTAGACGACCTGCGCCCAGATCTCCGGGGCGTCCGGGTGGACGCGCTGGGCCAGCTCCGGGTTGTCGTTGGCCAGCCGGGCGATGTCGAAGGCCAGCGAACCGTAGTGCGTGGCCAGGTGCTTCGCCGTGTCCGCCGCCATGCGGGGACCCGGCGCCGGGCTGTCGACCAGCAGCCGGTGCGCGACCGCGCGCGGGTTGGCGACACCCGGCAGCGGCAGCTTCTTCGGCAGCGAGGAGATCGGCTCGAAGTCGTCGCCCAGCGGGTGGCCCGGCAGCGCCTCCAGCTTCTGCATGACCGTACGGCCGATGTGCCGGAACGTCGTCCACTTGCCGCCCGCGACGGACAGCATGCCGCCCCTGCCCTCGGTCACCACGGTCTCCCGCTTGGCCTTCGCGGTGCTGCCGGGGCCACCCGGCAGTACGCGCAGACCTGCGAAGGCGTACGTGATGAGGTCACGGTCGAGCTGCTGGTCGCGGATGGAGAACGCGGCCTCGTCGAGTATCTGGGCCGTGTCCTTCTCGGTGACCGAGACGTCCGCCGGGTCGCCCTCGAACTCCTCGTCCGTGGTGCCCAGCAGCAGCATGTCCTCCCAGGGGAGGGCGAAGGTGATGCGGTACTTGTCGATCGGGGTGGCCAGCGCGGCCTTCCACGGCGCCGTCCGCTTCAGGACCAGGTGCGCGCCCTTCGACAGACGGATCGACGGGGCCGCGTCCGGGTCCTCCATCTTGCGCAGGTGGTCGACCCACGGGCCGGTCGCGTTGAGGACGAGCCGGGCGCTGACGCCGAACTCGTCACCGGACTGGCGGTCGCGCAGCTCGGCGCCCGTGACCCGGCCCTTGGTGAACCTCAGACCGGTCACCTCGGCGTGGTTCAGGACCACCGCGCCCGCCTCGACGGCCGCGCGGACCGTCATCAGCGCCATGCGCGCGTCGTTCATCTGGTCGTCGCCGTAGACGGCGACGGCCTTGAGGTTGTCGGTGCGCAGCTCGGGCACGTCCTGCGCCGCCTTGGCGGGGGACAGGAGGTGGCCGACGCCGTCACCGAACGCGGAGAGCGCGGAGTAGGCGAAGACGCCCGCCCCGAGCTTCGCGGCGCCGTGCGGCCCGCCCTTGTACACGGGGAGGTAGAACGTGAGCGGGTTCGCCAGGTGGGGAGCCACCTGACGGGAGACCGCACGGCGCTCGAAGTGGTTCTCCGCCACCAGCTTCACCGCGCCGGTCTGCAGATAGCGCAGACCGCCGTGGAGAAGCTTGGAGGAGGCGGAGGAGGTGGCACCGGCGAAGTCGCCGGCGTCGACCAGGGCCACCCGCAGACCGGACTGCGCGGCGTGCCAGGCGGTGGAGATGCCCAGGATGCCGCCGCCGATCACGAGAAGGTCGTACGACGCCTTGGCGAGCTGCTCCCGGGTCTCGGCGCGGCTCGGGTTGGAGCCGGAGGCCGGGCGCGTACCCAGGGCAGGCACGGACTGCAGGGTGGTCTGACTGGTCATTTCGGGTTCTTACTCCTCATCAGAGCGGCTTGAGCCTACGAGTGGCTCTCGTCAGCTCTCTTCGTCCTCGAGCCAGCCCATCGTCCGCTCGACGGCCTTGAGCCAGCTCTTGTACTCACGGTCGCGGGCGTCCGCGTCCATGCGGGGGGTCCACTCGGCGGCCCGGCGCCAGTTGGCACGCAGGTCGTCGGTGCTGGTCCAGAAGCCGACGGCGAGACCGGCGGCGTAGGCGGCACCGAGGCAGGTCGTCTCGGCGACCATCGGACGGACCACGGGGGCGTCCACGAAGTCCGAGAGGGTCTGCATCAGCAGGTTGTTGGAGGTCATGCCGCCGTCGACCTTGAGGGCCGCGAGCTCGACGCCCGAGTCCTTGGTCATGGCGTCCGTGATCTCACGGGTCTGCCAGGCGGTGGCCTCCAGGACGGCGCGCGCGAGGTGCGCCTTGGTGACGTACCGGGTCAGACCGGCGATCACACCGCGGGCGTCGGAACGCCAGTACGGGGCGAACAGACCGGAGAAGGCCGGCACGAAGTAGGCGCCGCCGTTGTCCTCGACCGAGAGCGCGAGCGTCTCGATCTCGGCGGCGGTGGAGATCAGGCCCATCTGGTCGCGCATCCACTGCACCAGCGAACCGGTGACGGCGATGGAGCCTTCGAGGGCGTAGACCGGAGCCTGGTCGCCGATGCGGTAGCCGACGGTGGTGAGCAGACCGGAGTACGAGTTGATGATCTTCTCGCCGGTGTTCATCAGCATGAACGTGCCGGTGCCGTAGGTCGACTTCGCCTCGCCCTCGGCGAAACAGGTCTGCCCGAACAGGGCCGCCTGCTGGTCACCGAGCGCCGAGGCGACCGGGATGCCGCCGAGCAGCTCGCCGAGCTTGCCGCCGGTGACCTCGCCGTAGACCTCGGCGGAGGAGCGGATCTCCGGGAGGATCGCCAGCGGCACGCCGATGGACTCGGCGATCTTGTCGTCCCACTCCAGCGTGTGGAGGTTCATCAGCATGGTGCGGGAGGCGTTGGTGACGTCGGTGTAGTGCTTGCCGCCGTTGACACCGCCCGTCAGGTTCCAGATGACCCAGGTGTCCATGGTGCCGAAGAGGATGTCCCCGGCCTCGGCGCGCTCGCGCAGACCCTCGACGTTGTCGAGCAGCCAGCGGGCCTTGGGACCGGCGAAGTAGCTCGCCAGCGGCAGGCCGGTCTCGCGGCGGAAGCGGTCCTGGCCGACATTGCGGCCGAGCTCCTTGCAGAGCGCGTCGGTGCGGGTGTCCTGCCAGACGATGGCGTTGTGGACGGGCTCACCGGTGTTCTTGTCCCAGAGCAGCGTGGTCTCACGCTGGTTGGTGATACCGATGGCCTTGATGTCGTCACGGGTGATGCCGGCCTTCTGGATGGCTCCGGCGACGACCTCCTGGACGTTGGTCCAGATCTCGTTGGCGTTGTGCTCGACCCAGCCCGGCTTCGGGAAGATCTGCTCGTGCTCCTTCTGGTCGACCGAGACGATACGGCCGTCCTTGTCGAAGACGATGCAGCGGCTGGAGGTGGTGCCCTGGTCGATCGCGGCGATGAACGGGCCGGCGGTGTGGGCGTCGGTCACTGTGTGCTCCTGGGGTTCCGTGGTTAAGGGGACTGTCTACGACTGCTTGCTACGGCTGCTTCTAAGCGAAAGCGACGTTGTAGATGCCCGCGGCGATCGCCGCGCCGATCAGGGGACCGACGACCGGGACCCAGGCGTAGCTCCAGTCGGAGCCACCCTTGTTGGGCAGGGGCAGGAGGGCGTGCACGATACGCGGACCGAGGTCACGGGCCGGGTTGATCGCGTAGCCGGTCGGGCCACCGAGGGACAGACCGATCGAGACGACGACCAGGGCGGTGATCAGGGCGCCCAGGGTGCCCAGGCCGTTGCCACCGTCGTTGAGGCCCTGCGTGAGGACCGCGAGGACCAGCACGATCGTGCCGATGACCTCCGTGGCGACGTTCTGCCAGGCGACCCGGACCTCCGGGCCGGTGGAGAAGACGCCCAGGACCGGGCCCGCGCCCTTCTCCTGCGCCTCGACGGCCTTGGCCGCGGTGGCCTGTGCGCCGGGGGCGCCGACGATCTCCTTGTCGGTGAGGTGCGCGTGGAACTGGCCGTAGTAGGCGATCCAGACCAGGGCCGCGCCGATCATGGCGCCGAGCAGCTGCCCGCCCCAGTAGATCGGGACGTCACTCCAGGAGATGCCGTTCTTCTTCAGCGCGAGCGCCAGGGTCACGGCCGGGTTCAGGTGCGCGCCGGAGAGCGGCGCGGAGGTGTAGACGGCCGTCAGTACGGCGAAACCCCACCCGAAGGTGATGGCGAGCCAGCCGGCGTTACGGGCCTTGGAGGCCTTCAGCGTGACGGCCGCACAGACACCGCCGCCGAGCAGGATGAGTATGGCGGTACCGATGGTCTCGCCGATGAAGATGTCGGAGCTGGACACCCGCGACTCCTTTGTCCTTCGTCCAGGGGACCGAACCCCGGGTCCCTCCGGAGGTTCGAGCTGCTCTCGGGTGAGAGCGATGCCGGCCCTTGGCGTTGTCACACTCTAGCGCGTATTGCCGGTAGGTGTTCGACAATGCCGACCGATGGACGGGAGTCTTGCTCCGGCGTTACGCGTGCGTCAAGGGTTCTGTTATCGAAAGCACGATCGTTATTGATTGCTGTGAGCTATCGATCTTCATTTGGGGCGCTGTACAGCCATCGCCCGATATGTCCGCTTCAGGGTATGGGTATGACCGGAACGCCGTGAAGGGCGTCCCGGTGTGCTCTTACCGACTTCTAGAAGCGCCCCGCGCCCAGGTCCCGCGACACCGCGCGGGCGCAGTCACGCACCGCCGCGATCAGCTCGGGGCGCAGCGCCCCTTCCTCGTCGGACCGGCACAGCCGCTCCACGGCCCCGGTGATGCAGACGGCACCCACCGGCATCCGCCGCCGGTCGTGGATGGGGGCGGCCACACCGGCCACGCCCTCCCAGGTCTCCTCCACGTCCGCCGCGTAACCACGCGCGCGGGTGATGTCGAGGATGTTCTCGAAGTCCTCCAGCTCGCACACCGTGCGATCGGTGAACGCCTTGCGGTCCGCCTCGATCGCCTCACTGTGCGCCACCGGGTCGTACGCCGACAGCACCTTGCCCAGCGCTGTGGAGTGCAGCGGCTGCATCGCCCCGATCTCCAGCACCTGCCGGCTGTCGTCGGGCCGGAAGACGTGGTGCACGATCAGCACGCCCTGCTGGTGCAGGACGCCCAGATAGACGCTCTCGCCACTGGACCGGGCCAGATCGTCGGTCCACACCAGGGCGCGCGCCCGCAGCTCGTGCACATCGAGATAGGTGGTGCCCAGACGCAGCAGCTCGGCGCCCAGCTGGTAACGCCCGGACGCCTCGTCCTGCTCGACGAACCCCTCCAGCTGGAGGGTGCGCAGGATCCCGTGCGCGGTGCCCTTGGCGAGGCCCAGGGCCGAGGCGATGTCCGAGAGGCCGAGCCGCCGCTCGCCGCCCGCGAGGAGCCGCAGCATCGCGGCCGCCCGTTCGAGCGACTGGATGTTCCGTGCCATCGCCGTTCTGCCTCCGTCCCCTTCGCCGTCGACCCGCGACGTCGCTGCCGCTGTTCGGCAATGTCGAACACTACTAGTCCATGCCGACCGACCGCCAATGGTCGTACGACACCGTTACGTCACTCGTGACACGCGTTCGCGTCACTCGTATCCCGGGAATGACCTGCCCGTCATCCTCGTCCGTCCCGTGGACGCTCTGACCGTCCGGGTCGGGTCCCGGCTACCCTGACGGCGTGCGCCCGCTGTGGGAAGCCCCGCGGCAGGACGCAAAGCCGACAGCCGTCGCACCCACAGGGAGCCCTTTCATGGCCTCGTTGCCACCGACCCCTTCCGCCGACAGCCGGACCCGTGCGTCCGCGCTCCGCGAGGCACTCGCCACCCGTGTGGTGGTCGCCGACGGGGCGATGGGCACCATGCTCCAGGCTCAGGACCCCACGCTGGAGGACTTCCAGCAGCTCGAGGGCTGCAACGAGATCCTCAACGTCACCCGCCCCGACATCGTGCGCTCGGTGCACGCCGAGTACTTCGACGCGGGCGTCGACTGCGTGGAGACCAACACCTTCGGTGCGAACCTGACCGCCCTCGGCGAGTACGACATCCCCGAGCGCGTCCACGAACTCTCCGAGGCCGGCGCCCGTATCGCCCGCGAGACGGCCGACGAGTACACCGCACGCGACGGCCGCCGGCGCTGGGTCCTCGGCTCGGTCGGCCCCGGCACCAAGCTGCCCACCCTCGGCCACACCACCTTCGGCGCCATCCGCGACGCGTACCAGCAGAACGCCGAGGGCCTCCTGGCCGGCGGCGCCGACGCGCTCCTGGTGGAGACCACCCAGGACCTGCTCCAGACCAAGGCCTCCGTCATCGCCGCCCGCCGTGCCATGGAGACGGCCGGGTACGACGTCCCCCTGATCGTCTCGGTGACGGTGGAGACGACCGGCACGATGCTGCTCGGCTCCGAGATCGGCGCCGCGCTCACCGCGCTGGAGCCGCTCGGCATCGACATGATCGGTCTGAACTGTGCGACCGGGCCCGCCGAGATGAGCGAGCACCTGCGCTATCTGGCCCGCCACTCCCGCATCCAGCTCTCCTGCATGCCGAACGCCGGCCTCCCGGTCCTCACGAAGGACGGCGCCCACTACCCGCTGACCGCGCCCGAGCTGGCCGACGCGCAGGAGAACTTCGTCCGCGACTACGGCCTGTCCCTCATCGGCGGCTGCTGCGGCACGACGCCTGAGCACCTGCGCCAGGTCGTCGACCGAGTCCGCGACCTCGCGCCCACCGAGCGCGACCCGCGCCCCGAGCCGGGCGCCGCCTCGCTGTACCAGACGGTGCCGTTCCGGCAGGACACGTCGTACATGGCGATCGGCGAGCGGACCAACGCCAACGGCTCGAAGAAGTTCCGTGAGGCCATGCTGGAGGCCCGCTGGGACGACTGCGTCGAGATGGCCCGCGACCAGATCCGCGAGGGCGCGCACATGCTCGACCTCTGTGTGGACTACGTCGGCCGCGACGGCGTCGCCGACATGGAGGAACTGGCGGGCCGCTTCGCCACCGCCTCCACCCTCCCGATCGTCCTGGACTCCACCGAAGTCCCCGTCATCAAGGCCGGCCTGGAGAAGATCGGCGGCCGTGCGGTCATCAACTCGGTCAACTACGAGGACGGCGACGGCCCCGAGTCCCGCTTCGCGAAGGTCACCAAGCTCGCCCAGGAACACGGCGCCGCGCTGATCGCGCTGACCATCGACGAGGAAGGCCAGGCCCGCACCCCGGAGCACAAGGTCGCCATCGCCGAGCGGCTCATCGACGACCTGACCGGGAACTGGGGCATCCACGAGTCCGACATCCTCATCGACACCCTGACCTTCACCATCTGCACCGGCCAGGAGGAGTCCCGGGGCGACGGCATCGCGACCATCGAGGCGATCCGCGAACTCAAGCGCCGCCACCCGGATGTGCAGACCACGCTGGGCCTGTCGAACATCTCCTTCGGTCTCAACCCGGCCGCCCGCATCCTGCTCAACTCCGTCTTCCTGGACGAGTGCACGAAGGCCGGTCTGGACTCGGCGATCGTGCACGCCTCCAAGATCCTGCCGATCGCCCGGTTCAGCGAGGAAGAGGTCCAGACGGCTCTCGACCTCGTCTACGACCGGCGTGCCGAGGGCTACGACCCGCTGCAGAAGCTGATGGCCCTGTTCGAGGGCGCCACCGCCAAGTCGCTCAAGGCGGGCAAGGCCGAGGAACTCGCCGCCCTGCCACTGGAGGAGCGCCTCAAGCGGCGCATCATCGACGGCGAGAAGAACGGCCTGGAGACCGACCTCGACGAGGCACTCCAGGACACACCCGCCCTGGACATCGTCAACAACATCCTCCTGGACGGGATGAAGGTCGTCGGTGAGCTCTTCGGCTCCGGGCAGATGCAGCTGCCGTTCGTGCTCCAGTCCGCCGAGGTCATGAAGACCGCGGTGGCCCATCTTGAGCCGCACATGGAGAAGTCCGACGCCGAGGGCAAGGGCACCATCGTCCTCGCGACCGTCCGCGGGGACGTGCATGACATCGGCAAGAACCTCGTCGACATCATCCTGTCCAACAACGGCTACAACGTGGTCAACCTGGGCATCAAGCAGCCGGTCTCCGCGATCCTCGAAGCCGCAGCGGAGCACCGCGCCGACGTCATCGGCATGTCCGGGCTCCTGGTGAAGTCCACCGTGATCATGAAGGAGAACCTGGAGGAGCTCAACCAGCGCGGGCTGGCGGCCGACTTCCCGGTGATCCTCGGCGGCGCCGCCCTCACCCGGGCCTATGTCGAACAGGACCTGCACGAGATCTACGAAGGTGAAGTCCGCTACGCCCGCGACGCCTTCGAGGGCCTGCGCCTCATGGACGCCCTGATCGGCGTCAAGCGCGGTGTACCCGGGGTGAAGCTCCCCGAGCTGAAGCAGCGAAGGGTGCGCGCGGCCGCCGCCGTAGAGGTCGACGAGCGCCCGGAGGAGGGCCACGTCCGCTCCGACGTCGCCGTCGACAACCCCGTGCCCACCCCGCCGTTCTGGGACACCCGCGTCATCAAGGGCATCCAGCTCAAGGAGTACGCGACCTGGCTCGACGAGGGCGCCCTCTTCAAGGGCCAGTGGGGCCTCAAGCAGGCCCGCGCGGGCGACGGGCCGACGTACGAGGAACTCGTCGAGACCGAGGGCCGGCCCAGGCTGCGCGGCCTGCTGGACAAGCTCCAGACGGAGAACCTGCTCGAAGCGGCCGTCGTCTACGGCTACTTCCCGTGTGTGTCCAAGGACGACGACCTGATCATCCTCGACGACCAGGGCAACGAGCGCACCCGTTTCACCTTCCCGCGCCAGCGCCGCGGCCGCCGACTGTGCCTCGCGGACTTCTTCCGCCCCGAGGAGTCGGGGGAGATGGACGTCGTCGGTCTCCAGGTCGTCACCGTCGGCTCCCGCATCGGCGAGGAGACGGCCAAGCTGTTCGAGGCCAACGCCTACCGCGACTACCTCGAACTGCACGGCCTGTCCGTCCAGTTGGCCGAAGCGCTCGCCGAGTACTGGCACGCACGCGTCCGTTCGGAACTGGGCTTCGCCGGCGAGGACCCGGGCGACATCGAGGACATGTTCGCCCTGAAGTACCGGGGCGCCCGCTTCTCCCTCGGCTACGGCGCCTGCCCGAACCTGGAGGACCGCGCGAAGATCGCCGACCTGCTCCAGCCCGAGCGCATCGGCGTCCACCTGTCCGAGGAGTTCCAGCTGCACCCCGAGCAGTCCACGGACGCGATCGTCATCCACCACCCTGAGGCCAAGTACTTCAACGCACGCTGAGAAGGACACGTGGAGAAGGGCACGCTGAGAAGCGCACGCCGAAGCGCCCCTCGACCGTGACTCCGGTGTGCCCCTGGGCACACCCGTTAAACAAGGCATGTCGTCGTACCGCGACGTACACTGGTCGGTCCACCGCAGGCCGGTTCCCTTCGTGGGAGCCGGCCTGATCGTCCCTCAAGGAGGTGCGCCAGGATGACCAGCACGATCCCAGCGCCAGTAACCCGTACGGCCGAAGGCTCAGCCCTCCAGGCGGTGCTCCTCGACATGGACGGCACCCTCGTCGACACCGAGGGGTTCTGGTGGGACGTCGAGGTCGAGATCTTCGCCGGCCTCGGCCACACCCTCGACGACTCATGGCGCCATGTCGTGGTCGGCGGCCCCATGACCCGCAGCGCGGGATTCCTGATCGAGGCCACCGGCGCCGACATCACCCTCGCCGAGCTCACCGTGCTGCTCAACCAGGGGTTCGAGGACCGCATCGGCCGCACCCTGCCGCTGATGCCGGGCGCCGCCCGGCTGCTGGCCGAGCTCGCCGAGTACGAGATCCCCACGGCCCTGGTCTCCGCCTCGCACCGGCGCATCATCGACCGGGTGCTCACCTCGCTCGGCCCCCAGTACTTCGCGCTCACGGTGGCGGGGGACGAGGTGGCCCGGACCAAGCCGTACCCCGACCCGTATCTCTTCGCGGCCGCCGGTCTCGGCGCGGATCCGGCCAGATGCGCGGTCGTGGAGGACACCGCGACCGGCATCGCGGCGGCCGAGGCCGCGGGCTGCCATGTCGTGGCCGTGCCCTCGGTCGCACCCATCGCCCCGGCCGCCCGGCGCACCGTCGTGACCTCGCTCGAAGAGGTGGACCTGGCATTTCTGCGCGGCCTGATGACAGAAATGCGCTGAGCGTTCACCGAGCGTGCGGCACCGATAGGGGCCGCTTTTCCCGGGCCCGCGCAAAGGAATTCGCAAAGGTCGGTGGATGGCCGAATTCCGGTAGGCGTGCATAGCGTTGACGGTGTGACGTTCCCCACGTGACGGGGGATCGACAGTCGATCAGGTGTGTGCTTCGACGCCCGGTTCGGGCGTCTTGCGCGCGCCCTTGTGTCCCGATTGGTGGGACCCTGCGCGCAATCCTTCCCCTGGCGGGTTTTCAATGCGTCCACACCCGGTTTCGCTGCGTGATGGCAGCTCAACTCCGGTGGCCGTCAACCCTCGTGCAGGTGCGGACTAATCTCGTCGCGAGAACATCGACGAAACCCCCGTGACCCGCCGCACCACCCATGCATGCCGGGTACACGGACTCAACAGCTCTGGAGAAACTCGAGCATGAACCGCAAGACTTTGGTGCTGCCGACCGTCATCGGTCTGCTCGTGCCGGTCCTCGCCGCGTGCGGCGGGTCCGACGGCGGCAGTGGCGGCGGGGACGCGATCGTCGTCGGCACCACGGACCGGTTCACCGCCTCGAAGGACGCCCCCGCGCCCCTCGACCCGGCGTACGCCTACGACGTCGGCACCTGGAACATCCTGCGCCAGACCGTGCAGACCCTCATGATCCAGCCGCGCGGCGAGGGCGAACCCGTGCCCGAGGCCGCCGAGAGCTGCCGCTTCACCGACACCGGCAACGAGCGCTACGCCTGCACCCTGCGCAAGGACCTGAAGTTCGCGGACGGCGACGCCGTCACGGCCGAGGACGTCAAGTACTCGATCGACCGCGCCCGTTCCCTCAAGGCCGACAGTGGTGTCTTCGCCCTGCTGTCCACCATCGACACCGTCGAGACCAAGGGCGACCGCGAGGTGATCTTCCACCTCAAGACGGCCGACGCCACGTTCCCGTACAAGCTGTCGACCCCCGTCGCCGGCATCGTCAACCCCGACGACTACAAGCGGGGCTCCCTGCGCGACGGCTTCGACGTCGACGGCTCCGGCCCGTACACCATGTCGGCCGACGTCAAGAACGACGAGCTCGTCGACGCCGTGTTCACCAAGAACCCCAATTACAAGGGGACGCTGAAGGTGAACAACGACAAGGTGGAGCTGCGCTCCTTCGAGGACGCCGACGCCATGGGCACCGCCATCAACGACGGTGACATCGACGTCATGTCCCGCACCATGTCGCCCGAGCAGATCGAGAAGCTCTCCGCCTCCTCGGACAGCGACGTCGACCTCGTAGAGATGCCCGGCCTGGAGATCCGCTACCTCGCCTTCAACACCGACGCCGCGACCGTCAAGACCAAGGCCGTGCGTCAGGCGATGGCCCAGATCGTCAACCGCAGCGAACTCGTCTCCAAGGTCTACGGCTCCGAGGCCGAGCCGCTGTACTCGCTGGTCCCGGCGAGCATCACCGGCCACTCCAACTCGTTCTTCAACAAGTACGGCGACCCGAGCAAGGCCAAGGCCGAGGAGCTGCTGACGAGGGCGGGCATCACCACCCCGGTCAAACTGACCCTGCACTACACGACCGACCACTACGGCGCCGCCACCAAGGACGAGTTCGAGCAGCTCCAGAAGCAGCTCAACGACAGCGGCCTGTTCGACGTCAGCATCAAGGGAGCGCCCTGGGCGACCTTCCGCCCCGCCGAGCAGAAGGGCGAGTACGACGTCTACGGCATGGGCTGGTTCCCCGACTTCCCGGACGCCGACAACTACCTCGCGCCGTTCCTCGACAAGGACAACTTCCTCGGCTCGCCCTACGCCAACAGCGAGATCCGCAACACGTTGATCCCGGAGTCCCGCCGCGAGGCCGACCGGCTCTCCGCCTCCAGCAGCCTGACGGACATCCAGGACATCGTCGCCGACGACGTTCCCGTACTGCCGCTGTGGCAGGGCAAGCAGTACGTCGCCGCCCGCGACGACGTGACGGGCACCGCCTATGTCCTCAACTCCTCCTCGACCCTTCAGCTGTGGGAGCTCGGTCGCGGCGTGAGCGACTGATCCCTCCCTCTGCCCGGACCGCGGACGACGGCCCCGGGATCCGACAACCGACGACAAGGCATCCGTAAGTGAACATGCGTAACCAGTGGCCGGTCCTGCCCATGATGGCGGGACTGGCCTCCGGCCTGCTGACCGGCTGCGGTTCGGAGAACGGTGGCTCGGGGAGCGACGGCTCCAGCGTGGTCATGGGGATGTCGGACGACGTCCTGGCCACCGACCCCGCGTCCGGCTACGACCCCGGGTCCTGGCTGTTGTTCAACAACGTCTTCCAGTCGCTGCTGAGCTTCCCCAAGGGCAGCACGGAGCCGGAGCCCGAGGCCGCGGAGAGCTGCGAGTTCAGCGACGCCGAGACCAAGGTCTACAAGTGCACGCTGAAGGACGGCCTGCGGTTCAGCAACGGTGACTCGCTCACCTCGGAGGACGTCAAGTTCTCCTTCGACCGCATGCTGAAGATCAACGACGACGCCGGTCCCGCGATCATGTTCCCCATGCTCGAAAAGGTCGAGACGCCGGACGAGAAGACGGTCGTCTTCAAGCTGAACACGCCCGACGCGACCTTCCCCAGCAAGATCGCCTCCGGTGCCGGCTCCATCGTCGACCACGAGGAGTACGACGCCGACGGGCTGCGCAAGGACGGCGAGGCGGTCGGCTCCGGCCCCTACAAGCTGGACTCGTTCGACGACGACGAGGCCGTCTTCTCCGTCAACGAGAACTACAAGGGCACCGCCGACGTACAGAACTCCGGCGTCGCCCTGAAGTTCTTCCACGGCGACCAGGACGAGCTCAAGCAGTCCCTGATCGACAACAAGATCGACATCGCCTACCGAGGCCTCAGCGCGAGCGACATCGCCGACATCGAGGCCGCCGGCACCGACGCCGGCGTCGAACTCGTCGAGGGCACCAGCGCCGAGGTCCAGCACCTGGTCCTCAACATGAAGGACCCGGTCGTCGGACAGCTCGGAGTACGGAAGGCCATCGCCTACCTGCTCGACCGCGACGCCCTCATGTCCCAGGTCTACCAGGGCACCGCCACCTCGCTGTACTCGATCATCCCGGCCGGTATCGCGGGCCACAACACGGCCTTCTTCGACACCTACGGCGCCAACCCGTCCAAGTCCAAGGCCGCCGCGGCCCTGAGCGCCGACGGCATCACCGGCAAGGTCAAGCTCACCCTCTGGTCGACCCCCGCCCGCTACGGCCCCGCCACCGACCAGGAACTCAAGGCGATCGCCGGACAGCTCAACAAGAGCGGCCTGTTCGACGCGAACGTCAAGTCCGTCGACTTCGAGCAGTACGAGAAGGACATAGCCGACGGCAAGTACGGCGTCTACGTGAAGGGCTGGGTGCCCGACTACCCGGACCCCGACAACTTCACGGCCCCCTTCTTCGGCAAGGGCAACGTGCTGGACAACAACTACGAGAACAGCATGATCACCGGCACCCTCATCCCGCGCACGGCCGCCCAGAGCGACCGCGCCGCGACCGGCAACGACTACGACCGCCTCCAGGACCTGGTCGCCGAAGAGGTCCCCGTCATCCCGCTCTGGCAGGCCAAGCAGTACGCGATCGTCCACGACGACGTCTACGGCCTGGAGTACTGCCTCGACGCCTCGACGGTCTTCCGCTTCTGGGAGATCAGCAAGGGCTGACGCCGTACCGCCGGACTGCCGTACCGCCGGACTGCCGCACACGACGAAGGGCGCCCCCTCTCACGAAGGGGCGCCCTCTGCCGTCGTACGACGTGCTCCTACTGCGCGCCCGGACGCACCAGACCGCTCTCGTACGCGTACACCGCCGCCTGCACCCGGTCGCGCAGCCCCAGCTTCGTGAGGACGTGACCCACATGCGTCTTCACCGTGGTCTCGCTCACGAACAGATCCGCGGCGATCTCGGCGTTGGACAGTCCCCGCGCCACCAGCTTCAGCACCTCGACCTCACGGTCGGTGAGCGTGTGCAGGGTGTCCGGGACGGGGTCGTCGCCCGAGGGCAGATGCGTGGCGTACTTGTCGAGCAGCCGACGCGTGATGCTCGGCGCGAGCATCGCCTCACCGGCGGCGACCACACGGATCGCCTGCACGAGCTCGTTGGCCGGGGCGTCCTTGAGCAGGAAGCCGCTGGCCCCCGCCCGCAGCGCCTCCACCACGTACTCGTCGAGGTCGAAGGTGGTCAGTACCAACACCTTCGCCGGGCCGTCCCGCCCGGGGCCGGTGATCTGCCGGGTCGCCTCCACACCGTCCATCCGCGGCATGCGGATGTCCATGAGAACCACGTCGGGTTGCAGAGCCCGCACCTGGTCGAGCGCCTGGAGGCCGTCCCCGGCCTCACCGACGACAGCGATGTCCTGCTCGGCTTCCAGGATCATCCGGAAGCCGGTACGCAGCAGCGGCTGGTCGTCGACCAGTAGGACGCGGATGGCCACGTGAGTCTCCTTCGCTAGTCCGGCCCCATTCTGCCCTGCTCGCGCCCGCCGGACTCGGCCGCCCTCACCGGCAACGGATACGGCGGGGGAGCGCCGCCGAACTCCGGGCAGTGGGCCTGGTGGTCGCACCAGCCGCACAGCTTGGTGGGGCGCGGGCGCCAGTCACCCGTCTCCGTCGCCTCCCGGATCGCCTCCCACAGCGCGAGCAGCTTGCGCTCGACACGCTCCAGGTCCGCGAGGACCGGGTCGTACGTCAGGACGTCACCGCTGCCGAGGTAGACGAGCTGGAGACGGCGCGGGATCACGTTCTTCAGCCGCCAGACCACCAGGGCGTAGAACTTCATCTGGAACAAGGCACCCTCGGCGTACTCGGGCCTCGGCGCCTTGCCGGTCTTGTAGTCGACGATGCGGACATCCCCCGTCGGCGCCACATCCACCCGGTCGATGATCCCCCGCAGCTTCAGCCCCGAGTCCAGCACGGCCTCCACGAACAGCTCACGCTCGGCCGGCTCCAGCCGGGTCGGGTCCTCCAGACCGAACCACCGCTCGACGAGCCGCTCGGCCTCACCCAGCCACCGCGCCAGCCGCTCGCCCTCCGGATCGTCCGCGAACAGCTCCACGACCTCCGGCCGGGTCTCCCGCAGCCGGTCCCACTGACCCGGGATGAGCGACTTGGCCCGCGGCGGCGTCCGCTCCGCCGCCGGAGCGTCGAAGAGCCGCTCGAGAACCGCGTGCACCAAAGTGCCCCGCGTCGCCGCCTCGCTGGGCTTCTCCGGCAGCCGGTCGATCACCCGGAACCGGTACAGCAGCGGGCACTGCATGAAGTCACTGGCACGCGAGGGCGACAGCGACGCGGGCGCTATGGCGACACGCGCCTCGACCACGGCCGCCGTCTCCCGCGCCGTCGCCTGCTCGTCCATGACCGGCGGATCCACTTCCGCGATCCCGCCGCCAGGGGTCTCGGCCGCGCCCTCTGTGCTCGTCTCCATGACCCCAGACCTTACGGCCCACCACTGACAGTGACCCAGTCGTGGCCGAGACCCCTGCGACAACAGAGAAAACAGAGGGGGTGCCGGGGCGGAACGCGTGACGACCGCCGCATACCATCGTCCCGAGACCCTTCCGCCGGCATGCGCGGAAGACGCTTCGAACGAGGGGAAACCGTGGACGAGAGCGGCGGGAGCGGGCAGCCGCGGTCCGGCAACGACGAGCCGGCCCAGCACCACGCAGGCCCTGCGGCCCCGACTGCCGACCCCGAACACCCCGACATCGACGCCCCTGCGCCCGCTCCGTCCGAGGCATCCGAGACAGGTGCCACCAGGGCGGACACACAGCCCGAGAACGCCGACGCCGACCGCTCCGAGGGCGACCCCGCGGAGACACCGAAACGCGAGAGCGAGACCGGAGAGACTCGGGAGATCCGGAAGACCGGGGAGACCGACGGAACGCCCCCCTCCACAGCGGCCCCCACCTCACCCGGGGACGCCACGGGAGACGCGGTGGAGCAG
>NZ_JABERD010000167.1 GCF_013044505.1 Streptomyces sp. S3(2020)
ACCGATGGTGAATCACCGCGGACGGTCCGCGGTGGTCCGCTCCCGGTGTTCGACGACGGTCAGGGCTTGTCCCCCGCGAAGGAATAGGCGGCCCACGGTCCGGTGAGTTCGACCCGCGTTCCGGGGGATTCGTGCTTCGTCCGGTCGACGAGTTCCACGAATTCCTCGGAATCGGTCCGCGGCACCAGATAGGCGGCATTGAGCACATTGCGGCCCGCCGCGCCCGAGAGGGCGGCGTTCTGCGGGGCGTGCAGCCGGGACTCCTCGGCATAGGCGGACAGCGTTCCGTGCAGGCGGCTCGCCGCCGTCTGTGCCGGTGCGTCGCCGTCCGGGGGTCCCGCCTCGGCGTACACCTTGACGCCCCACTCCACCCGCCCCTCCAGCCGGTCGAGGGTGCGCCGGAAGTCGGCGTCGCGGGCCTCCAGCATGGTGCGTACGCCGCTGTCGTCCCGGAAGACGGTGGCGAGCCGGAGCGGCAGCGGTGTCGTGACGACGGTGAGGGCGTCGATCACGCCCTGATGGGCGCGGGTGGTCTCGCCGAGCCAGTCCTGGTCCGCTATGTGCGCGTGGAGCGGTCCCTCGGCGAAGTCCCGCTCCGGTACGTGGCTGACCACGGCGACGAGGCCGTGGTGGACCAGCAGTCTGGGCGGATCGCCCGCCACGCCCCTCAACTGGGCCTGAAGAGGCGCCTTGAAGGGCCGGCAGACGGCGTACACGTACCGCAGTCCCATCATCGCGTCTCCCTCTCCGCTCCGCCTTGCCTGCCTTGCCTGCCTTGCCGAGCGCCCTCGGCGTGCTCGTGCTCCTCCTCGGCCACGGGCCGCCCTCCTCAGCTTGCTCTTCCCCGCCGTCGTACGCCTCCTCTTCGTGAGGGGGTCAGCCGCGCAGCGAGTCGAGTCTGCGCCGGGCGGGGCCGAGGGCGCGGCCCCTGGTCGTCACCCCGGCCCAGGGGTCGGTGCGGGCCTGTGCGACGGCGTCCTCGATGGTCCAGCGGCGGGCGTCGAGCCCCGGGTCGTCGAGCTGGGTCCAGGACATGGGGGTGGCGACGGGGGCGCCCGCCGCGGCCCGGACGGTGAAGGGCGCGACGGCGGTCTGGGCGTAGGCGTTGCGCTGGATGTCCAGGTAGAGCCGCTCGCCGCGGTCCTTCTTGCGGGCGGCGGTGGTGAGCTTCTCGGGGTGGGCGGCGACGAGGGTGTCGGCGACGTCCCTGGCGAATGCCCGCACCTCGTCGAAGTCGTGGTGCCCGTTCACCGGGACCACCACGTGCAGGCCCCGCGAACCGGTGGTCATCAGCGCAGAGGGCAGCTTCAGCTCGTCGAGCAGCTCCGCCAGCAGCCAGGCCGCCTCGTGCACGGGTGCGAAGTCGTCGCCGGAGGGGTCGAGGTCGAAGACCATCCGGTCGGGCCGGTCGACATGTCCGACGCGGGACAGCCAGCGGTGCAGGGTGAGACAGGCCTGGTCGGCGAGGTGGACCAGGGTGGCGGTGTCGTCGCACACGGTGTGACGGACGGTGCCGCCCTCCTTGGTCACCTCGACGCGGTCGATCCACTCGGGAGCGGCCTCGGGGGTGTTCTTATGCATGAACCTGGGTCCGCCGACACCGTCCGGGAGCCTCTCCAGCATCAGCGGGCGGCCCCGCAGGTGGGGCAGCATGAAAGGGGCGACGGCCCGGTAGTAGTCGACCAGGTCGGACTTGGTGTACTCCCTGCCCGCCCCGTCGCCGGGGAAGAGGACCTTGTCCGGCCGGTGCACCTCGACGGTACGGCGTCCGGCCCGCACCTTCCGGGTGGCGTCCTTGCTCACCGTACGATCGCCTCCGAGTCCGGCGGTGTTCACGAGTCCTACGTCGGGAGACTTCCGCGTAACCCTGGCCGGGCCGCTCAAACGTCCGCCGGTTCCCGGCCTGTCGGGCGGCGTGCGGGGGATCGCGCGAAACGATCTCCTGCCCCGGCCGCCGCCACTAGGCTCGTCCGCATGGACATTCTGGGAGCCACGCTGCGCGTCTGCGTCGACGACCTGGAGACCGCGGTCCCCTTCTACGAACGCCTGGCCGGTGGTCCGGCCCTCCGCTTCGAACGCGGCGGGGTTCAGGTGGCCGCCGTCGGCTGCTTCCTCCTGATGAGCGGCCCCGAGGCGGAGTTGGAGATCCTGCGCAAGGTCGCGGCGACGATCGCCGTCAAGGACGTCGACGAGGCCCATCGGGTACTGACCGAGCTGGGCGCGCGCATCATCGCGGGACCGGTGGGGACACCGGCCGGACGCAATCTGATCGCGATGCATCCGGACGGGGTGGTGTACGAGTACGTGGACCGGCGGGAGTAGGCCCCTCGGTCACCGCATCCGGAAGTCGTGGCGGTCCGGCAGCGGTTCGTCACTGACCCGCTCCCACAGCCGCCCGACGGCCTCCGCGCCCTCCCTCAGGTCGGCGACCTCGAAGCCCTCCTCGAACACGGCCCGCGCCTCCGCCCGTCGGCCCTCGGCGACCAGCAACCCGGCCTCGACGAACCGGAATCGCCCGCGCGCCCGGGTCACGGGATGCAGCCGCGCCCACACCGACCGCGCGTCCCCCGTACGCCCCACCGCGAGCAGCGCCTCGATCGCCTCGCGCCCGAGCGCGGCCGTGGCCGCCGTCCAGGCCTCCCCCGCGTCGCGCCGCTCCCGGCACAGGTCGTCGAAGGCCTCCGCGTACCGGTCGGCGGCCCGCTCCCGGTTGCCCACCGCCTGGTCGGAGACGGCCAGGCAGCGCAGCAACGGCCATACGGACGGGGCGAGTTCCAGGGCCCGCTCCCAGCTCCGCACCGCCTGCGCCCGGTCGCCGGCGTGCCATTGGGCGACGCCGAGGTGGTACTCGGTGTGCGGCCCCGCGGGCGCGGTCTCCAGCATGTCCCGCCAGTGCGGGGCGACGAGCGTGTCGCCGGGGGGCCGTACCCGGCGCGGTTCCGGCAGCACTCCGGAACGCAGCAGCTCCAGCCAGGGCTCCTGGGCCTCGCCGAGGGTGCTGTCGTCGAAGGGCGTACCGGGCAACTTCCGGTCGGCGCGCAGCACTTCGAGGGCGCCCCAGCCGGATCCGGTGGCCAGGACCTCGCCGGGTTCGGTGTCGGCGTGCGGTTTCCACGCGGCGTACGCGGCGTCGACGTCGGCGCGCGGGAGTACGGCTTCGAGCCGCTCCTCTGCCCTTTCCACCTCCGCCGGGGAGTTCAGCTCCGCAAGGGAGTTCAGCTCCGCCGGTGAGTTCAGCGGGCCGTACGCCTCCAGCCACGACACCTCGCTCTGCGGGTCCAGCCGTACGTGTTCCAACTGGGTGCGAGCGAGCCCCGCCTGGATCTCGCAGTAGCCTTCGGTGCCGGGTTC
Organism: Streptomyces sp. S3(2020); assembly: GCF_013044505.1. Lineage (GTDB taxonomy): Bacteria > Actinomycetota > Actinomycetes > Streptomycetales > Streptomycetaceae > Streptomyces. Next base: position 3,352 of record NZ_JABERD010000167.1, read on the forward strand.
GGTGAGCCACTCCTGCCAGCGCCGCCCGCCCGGCCCCGCCCCCCAGACGAACAGCTTGCGTCCGCGCAGGACGTCGGTGGACGTCTGCACCAGGCCGCGGCCGTCCTCGTCGAGGGCGGCTATCCAGCGGCGCCGCGCGTCGGGAAGGTCGTAGAAGTAGTCGGCCGCGTGCGGGTGCCGGCGGATCTCCTCGTGCGTCGGTACGGGCACCGTCCGCAGTCGTCGCTCGTATCCGAAGTGCCACGCCTCCTCGGCCGGTGCGAGAACGCGGCGCCGCTCGGGCACGGCGATGTTGGACCACCAGTACGTCGGCACCGGCTTCTCGTGCGGATTGCGGATCCGGACGCCGACGTACAGGAAGTCGGAGCCGTCCGGCAGCCAGAGGTCGACCTGGAAGGGAAGGTCGCGCAGTCGCTCCCACTCCCACAGGCGCAGCATCTCCCCGCCGTCGGGGGCGGGGACACGGGCGGCGTGCAGGGGTGCGCAGGCCAGTGCGGTGTGGCCGGTGGCGCCGATGTTCCATTCGATGCCGCCGGAGAACCAGGCGCCGTTGAGGGCGAAGGCGGCGGGCTGGAACACCGGGTTGCGGTAGAGGAGTTCACGGTCGGACGGCTTGTGGAGGAGGGAAGCGATCCGGCCGCCGAGACCGGGGAGCACGGTGGCCCGCAGCCGGTCGTTCTCGATCACCAGGGCGTCGATCCCGCGCGGCTCGCGCACCCGCTCGTAGCCGTCTCGGAGGTGCACGGGAAGCAGGCTGCGCAGGGGTTCGTAGCCGATCTGGCGGGCCATCTCCGAGGGCAGGCCGTCGCGGTCGTCGACGCGGTGGAGCTCGTCGAGCGGCCGTAGCGGGGGCAGCGGGTTGTCGGGCCCCAACTCCGCGGCGGGCAGCGTCAGTACCTCACGTCGGATCGTCGTCACGATCGCTATGGAAGCCGCTCGCCGGGGAGCTGAACAGGGGCGCTACCGGTCAGGATTCCGCAAAGGCGGACACGACGATGTCGGCGAGGAGGGCGCCCGCGGTGCCGTCCGGGTCGAGATCGGGGTCGTAGATGGTCACGTTGAGGCCGACGCAGTGCGGGGAGCCGAGCAACGGCCGGAGCAGCGCCACGAGTTCGTCGGGCAGCAGGCCGTCCGGATCGGGGCTGTCCACGGCGGGCATGACGGACGGATCGAGGACGTCGGCGTCCAAGTGGACCCAGAATCCGTCGAGTTCGGGGATCTCGAAGGCCTGTGCGGTGGCCCGGGCGAGGGCGTCCGGGCCCCACTCGCGGATGTCCCCGACGGTGACGACGGGGATCTTGAGGGCGGCCAGTTCGCTGCGGTCGTCCTCGAACTCGTCGCGGTTGCCGAAGAGCCGTACGTCCTCGTCCCGCACGTACGGCCTGAGCCCCTCCAGGTTCGTCAGGTCGTCCTGCCCGCGCCCGGTCGCCAGCGCCATCTCCTCCCCGCCGGCCGCGCCGATCCGCTCGGAGTTGCCGGGGTGCCGGAAGTCGGCGGACGCGTCCACGGCGGCCAGCCCGTACCGGCCGAGGCGGCGCAGGGCGAGGGAGGCGCCGAGCTGGATGGAGCAGTCGCCGCCGAGGACCACGGGGAACTCCCCGGCCCGCACATGCCGCTCGATGCGATCGGCGAGCTTCACGGTGTAGGCGGCGAGGGCCGCCGCGTTGAAGACGCCGCCGCCTTCCCGCCAGTCGCCCCGGTCGTAGCGCGGCGGCACGACCACCCCGCCCTCCAGGGCGCCGAGCCGCTGCACGATCCGCTGCTCGCGCAGCGCGCCGGCGAGCTTGTAGCAGCCCGGGACGGTTCCCGGCGCGGGCGGACGCAGCCCGAGGTTGGAAGGGGCGTCCAGGATCACCCTCGTACGCATCGCTCTCACTTCCGGATCATCTCGGCGGTGACGGCCCACCGCTCGTGGTCCCGCCAGGCCCCGTCGATGTAGAGCATGTCCGGCGAGAAGCCCTCCAGCCGGAAGCCGCAGCTGCGGGCGAGGGCGATCGAGGCGGTGTTGGCGGGCTGCACGTTGATCTCCAGCCGGTGCAGCCGCATCCCGCCGAAGGCGTAGCGCACGACCAGCCCCAGCCCCTCCCGCATCAGACCGCGCCCGGCGGCGTGCGCGAAGGCCCCGTATCCGAGCGCCCCGCACAGAAAGGCGCCCTCGACGATGTTGTTGATGTTGATGAACCCCGCGACGGCCCCCTCGCCGTGCTCCCCGTCCTTCTCGCAGACCAGGAACCCCGCCTTGGTCCGGTCCTCGATCAGCCGGCCCGCGTACGCGGTGAACGCGGCCGCGCTGTCCGGCGGGAACAGCCAGGGCTGGTGCAGCTCCTTGCTCTCCCGCGCGCGAGCGGTGAACTCGGCGCCGTCCCCGTAGGTGATGTGGCGTATGCCCACGCGGGGGCCCTCGACGAGATAGCGGGATGCGGTGTGCGGCATCCCGTCACCCTACGACGGACTAGTTCCGGCGCTTCATGAAATACGCCCCGCACAGGGCGCCGATGACGGCCGTGGCCAGCAGCGCCATCCACAGGGGCATCGTCACCTCGGGGATCAGCAGTCTGATCTTTGTGGCGTGGGTGTTCTCGAAGATGAAGATCAGGGCGAGGACGGCGAGCAACAGGACGACCACCCGGGCGGGCGTCACGGCGCCGCCCTTGCCGCTGGTGGTACCGCCGCTCTCGGAGGTCTTCGGGCTCATGCGACCAGGGTGGGCCCGAAGACCGGGCCCCGCGCGGCGGGGCCGCCCACCGGGTGAATCAGCCGCCGGCCACCGGCAGCTCCAGCACCCCGGTGTTCCCGGGCGAGCTGACCACGGTCACCGGCTTGATCCCCCGGTTGCCGAAGTAGGCGTCGTCGCTCGCCGCGATCACGAACCGCAGCCGGTGCCCCTTCTCGTACCGGTGCACGATCCCCGGCAGGGTCACGGTGAAGCTCCTGGTCACATCGGGCACCCGGACCGGTGCGACCAGCCGGTGCACCAGTGTCCCGGTGCCGTCGGGCGCGATGTCGTACAGCTTGGCGAACAGGACGAGTCTGTCGGCGGCGTCCGGGGAGTCCTGCGTCCGCTCGGCCTTCGGCGAGACCACCTTGAGCGTCGCCTTCGGCGCGCCCACGACGTCGGTGGTCCGGGTGAGCGGCTCACTGGTCCAGCCGAGGTAGGTGCCCTCGGTGTCGTAGGGCGCCGGGTCGGGCAGGCCGACCGTCCCGGCCAGCGAGCTCTCGGAGTGGCTGGTGGGGACGGTCCGGTTCGTGTACGTGCGGCTGCCGCGGGTCACCTCGGAGGGGCTGTCGACGAGCCTGCCGTCGCCCGACAGGTACAGCTTCCGGCTGAGTGCGGGCAGCCGGTCGGCGGTGGCGTAGGTGCCGGTCGGGTCGGTGATCCAGTCGCGGTAGTAGGCGAACGCCGGTCCGGTGTCGGCGCTCTTCCTCTTCCGGAGGTAGCGGTCGAACCAGGCGAGGATCCGCTTGCCGACGTACGCGGACTCCAGATTTCCCTGGCCGAGGTTGAGCTCGCCCGCCGCCATGCCGCCGCTGTGGCCCCAGGACTGCCAGATCATCCTGGTCGGTGTGCCGTGCGCCGTGAGGGTCTTGTACGTCGCCGTCGCCTCGTTGAGGTTGAAGAGGCTGTCGGCCTGTCCCTGGACGAGCAGCGTGGGTGCCTTCACGCGGCTGAGGTAGCTGACCGGGGAGACGCTGCGGGAGTAGGCGAGCAGTTCGGCGGTCCGGTCGGCGGGGTAGCTGCCGGAGTTCAGGGTGCGGACGGTCCGGCAGGCCTCGGTGACGAAGTGCAGACAGTCCAGGGAGTTGATCCGGGACGGGTCGAGGTTCGGCGTCGTCAGGGGCTGGCTCTCGCCCATCAGGTAGAAGCCGTTGACCCACTGCCATTTGAAGGCGCCGGGCACCGCGCCGTGCGGGCCGGCGTTGTTCGGGTCGAGGGAGTACGCCAGGTCGTGCCAGGTGATCAGCGGGACGAGGGCGTCCACGCGGTGGTCGACGGCCGCCGTCGCCAGCTGGATCGCGCCGCCGTAGGAGCCGCCGATCATGCCGACGCGCGGGTCGCCCTCGGCGTCGAGGGTGACGAAGTCGGCCTTGGTGCCGTCGTCGGCGGCCCGCTTCCCGGCGAGGAAGTCGACCAGCTTCGAGGCGGCCGTGCCGTCGATGTCCGGGTCGTCGAGCGAGATGAGGCAGCCGGAATCGCCGAAGCCGAGCCCGGAGTAGACGAGCGAGACATAGCCCCGCTCGGCGAAGGCCTTGCCGATGCCGTCCGTGGAGCCGTCGGACTTGCTGCCGCCGAAGCCGTTGGTGGCGAGCACGGCGGGTGCGCGGCCGGTACCGGCGGGCCGGTACAGATCGGCGTCGATCGTGCAGGTGCGGCCACCGGCCGGCACGGTGAACTTCAGGGCGGTGACGGTGTACTGGCCGGTGGCGGGGGCGGGGGTGACGACTGCGGCACCGAGCAGGAGAGCGAGCGGAACGCTGTAGCCAAGCGCACGAAAGGACAGCACACGACGAGACACGAGACCTCCACGCTGAGGGCAACCCGACGTACCGACCGGTAGGAACCGGTCGGTAGCCAGGGTGTGACACGTGTCAGACGAGGTCAATCACCGTGACGAGTGGTTTCTTGACGATCGTTCAGCGAAGGGCCGGTTCGTCGAGCGTCAGCGTGCGCGCGTCGGCGTCGAGTTCGGCCCGCACTCCGAAGGGCACGGTCAGCGCCCCTTCGCAGTGCCCGAACCCGAACTCCTCCACGACGGGCACCCCGAGCCCGCCGAGCCGGTCGGCGAGCAGGGCCCGCACCTTCTCGTAGGGATCGCACTCCTGCCACGACCCGAGCAGTACTCCTCGCACCCCCTCGAACCAGTCGGCGCGCAGCAGTTGGGTGAGGTAGCGGTCCAGTCGGTACGTCTCCTCCCTCACGTCCTCCAGACACAGCAGCCCGCCGCGAGCGGAGGGCCGGGCGTGCGGGGTGCCCAGCTCGGCGGCGAGCAGTCACAGGCAGCCGCCCAGGGTGACGCCCCGCGCCCGCCCCGGGACCAGGGTGCTGCCGCCGGAGGCGATGGTGCGGACGGTCTCCGGTGCGAAGAGCGTGGCCCTGAGGTGCTCCTGTGCCCGTGCGTTCTTGATGAAGTCGACCCCCGCGGCCATCGGCCCGTGGAGCGTGACGAGGCCCAGCCGGGTGGCGAACGCCTCGTGCAGCGCGGTGATGTCGCTGAAGCCGACGAACACCTTCGGTCCGGCGGCCCGCATCGCCTCCCAGTCGAGCAGGTCGGTCATCCGCTGGACGCCGTACCCGCCCCGCGCGCACAGCACGGCGTCGACGGACGGGTCGCACCAGGCGGCCTGGAGATCGGCGGCCCGGTCCGCGTCGGTGCCCGCGAGATAGTCGAAGTCGCCGTGCCGCTCCAGCACATGGGGTCCCAGCACCGGGTCGAGGTCCCAGCCGCGCAGGACGTCCACCCCGGCCCGGAGCCGTTCCTCGGGCACGGGCCCGCTGGGCGCGACGACGGCCACGCGGGCGCCGGGGGCGAGGCGGGCCGGTCTGACGAGTTCCTTCACCCGGTGAGCTCCAGTGTCGGGATTCCGGGTGGGTTCAGGCCGAAGACCTGGGCGTACAGGGAGAGTTCGGACTCCAGCATCCGGATCATCGTCTCCGCCCGCCGGAACCCGTGTCCCTCCCCCTCGAACGCGATGTACGCGTGCGGCACCCGTCGGCCCGCCATCCGGGCCAGGAACCGCTCGCACTGGACGGGCGGGCAGATCACGTCGTCCAGGCCCTGCAACAGCAGGAAGGGCGCGGTGATCCGGTCGGCGTGCTCGGTGGGCGAGCGCTCCGCGTACCGCGCGGGCACCTCGGCGAGAGGGCCGACCAGGGTTTCCAGGTACCGCGACTCGAAGTCGTGGGTCTCGCCCTCGCCCCAGCCGGTCAGATCGAGGATGGGGTAGACGATGGTGCCGCAGGCGTAGACGTCGGTGGCGGTCAGCGAGGCGGCCGCGGTCCAGCCGCCGGCGCTGCCGCCGCGGATCGCCAGCCGGTCGCGGTCGGCGGTGCCCTCGTCGGCGAGGGCCTGGGCGACGGCCGCGCAGTCCTCGACGTCGACCACACCCCACTGCTCGCGCAGTCGGTTGCGGTACTCCCGGCCGTGTCCGGTGGAGCCGCCGTAGTTGACCTCGGCGACTCCGATGCCCCGCGAGGTGAAGAAGGCGATCGCCAGGTCGAGGACGAGCGGGGCGCGGCTGGTGGGTCCGCCGTGCGCCCAGACGACGTACGGCGGCAGTTCGTCGCCGGGGGCCACGCGGGTGGGGTGGTGGGGCGGGTAGATGTGGGCGTGGATGTCGCGTCCGGCGGGTCCGGTGAAGGTGCGGATCTGCGGCTCGGGGTAGTACGCGGGGTCCACGGCGTCGTGGTGTCCGGCGCCGATGACCCGGGCCCGGCCGGTCCGGGTGTCCAGCTCCACCAGTTCGTGGGCGCTGCGCGGGCTGGCTCCCACGGCGACGACTCTCTCGCCGTGCACCGCGAGGGTGGGCGCGAACTCGGTCCAGGGGCCCGCCGCGTCGACGACCTCTCCGGTCTCGGGGTCCAGTATCCCGAGCGCGGTGGCGCCGCGGCCGTGCACAACGGCGATCAGGCCGCTGTCCAGCGGGGCGAACCAGCGATGGCCCAGCTTCCAGAGCGGACCGCCGAACTCCTCCTCGCGCGGGCACACCGGTTCGCCGTCGCGGTGGAGGTTCCACCAGCCGGTGCGGTCGCTCACATGGAGCAGGGCGCCGTCGTGGGCCCAGTCCACCTGGGCGATCGACTCCTCGGGCCCGCCGGCGACCGTGCGGGGTTCGCCGAGCGTGCCGTCGGCCCGGACGTCGGCCCGCACCAGTTCCGTGCCGTCCCACGGCATCCGCGGATGGTCCCAGGCGAGCCAGGCCGCGCTCCGCCCGTCGGGGGAGATCCGGGGGCCGGTCACGAACCGGTGCCGGGCGTCGGTGAGTTCGCGCACGGCGTCCCGGTCCCTGGCCGCCGAGCCGTCCAGCGGCACCGCGGCCAGGACCCGGCGCACCTCGCCGGGCCCGTCGCCGGTGAACTCCTCCAGCACGCACCACACCTCACCGCGGTCCGGGAGCAGCACCGGGTCCGCCCAGCGCAGGCCGCCGCCGACCGAGGACACCGGGGTGAGGGGACAGGGGTCGCCTTCCGGCACGTACCGGTACAGCCGCTGGTCGGCGTGGTTCACGAACACCACGAGCGGCGCGCCGTCCACGACCGTCCCCGCCCAGGGCTGTCCGCCGTACTCGATGACCCTGCTGCGGACGTTCCACGGCGCCGGCAGCACCGACTCCGTCACACCGTCGGTGCGCCGGCGCACCAGGGTGCGCCGGCCGCCCTCGGTGGGGCGTGGCTCGGTCCACCAGGCCTCGTCGCCGACGAAGCCCACGAACTCGGGGTGCCCGTCGTGCGCGGCGGCCAGTGCCGCGTCGATCGGCGAGGGCCAGGACCCGTACGCCAGCGTCTCCACTTCTCCCCCGTCCCTCAGGCCGTGCGCAGAAAGCGGTCCAGGACCCGGACACCGAAGTGCAGCGCCTCGACCGGGACCCGCTCGTCCACACCGTGGAAGAGTGCCTGGTAGTCGAAGCCCTCCGGCAGCTTCAGCGGGGTGAATCCGTACCCGGTGATGCCCAGGCGCGAGAACTGCTTGGCGTCCGTGCCCCCGGACATGCAGTACGGCACCACGTGCCCCTCCGGGGCGAACTCCTCGACGGCGGCCCGCATCCTGGCGTACGTCGGGGAGTCCACCGGTGCCTGGAGCGCGACCTCGCGGTGGTGGAACTCCCAGTCCACGTCGGGTCCTGTCAGCAGGTCGAGGGTGGTACGGAACTCGTCCTCGCCGCCGGGCAGATACCGCCCGTCGACATGGGCGACTGCCTCGCCCGGGATGACATTGACCTTGTAACCGGCGTCCAGCATGGTCGGGTTGGCGCTGTTGCGCACGGTCGCCTCGACGAGCTTCGCGGCCGGGCCGAGCTTCTCCAGGAGCCGGTCGACGTCGGTCAGGTCGGGCTCGATGCCGTACAGGACGGCGAGTTCGGTGAGGGCGGCGCGGACGGTCGGGGTGAGGCGCAGCGGCCACTCGTGCGCGCCGACGCGGGCGATCGCGGCGGCCAGGCGGGTGACCGCGTTCTCCTTGTTCACCTTGGAGCCGTGCCCGGCCCGGCCGCGCGCGGTGAGCCTGAGCCAGCCCGTGCCCCGCTCACCGGCCGCGATCGGATAGATCTGGCGTCCGCCGCCGTCGTGGAAGGTGAACGCCCCGGACTCGCTGACGCCCTCGGTGCAGCCCGCGAAGAGCCCGGGATGCTCGTCCGCGAGGAACCCGGAGCCGTCCTCGGCGCTGGCCTCCTCGTCGGCGGTGAACGCGACGACGATGTCACGCCGGGGCCGTACCCCTTCGCGCGCCCAGGACCGGGCGATCGCCAGGATCATCGCGTCCATGTTCTTCATGTCGACCGCGCCCCGGCCCCAGACCACCCCGTCGCGGATCTCCCCGGAGAACGGATGCACGCTCCAGTCCCGGGCCTCGGCGGGCACCACGTCCAGATGGCCGTGCAGGAGCAGCGCGTCCGCGGCGGGGTCGGTGCCCTCGATGCGCGCCACGACATTGGTGCGGCCCCTGGTGCGCTCCAGCAGCACCGGCTCCAGGCCCGCCTCCGCCAGCCGCGCGGCCGCGTACTCGGCGGCCGGCCGCTCCTGGCAGTCGCCGCCGCCCCGGTTGGTGGTGTCGATACGGATGAGCTCGGAGGTGAACGTCACGACCTCGTCCATCGCCTGTCCGTCAGCCATACTGCTCCTCCACCGCGGCCGAGACGATCGTGGTGACCGCCTTGAAGGTGCGAATTCCCTCGTACATGGTGGCGCTCCTGTACCCCACCTTCCGCTCACCGATCCGGTCGACACCCGGCACGACGGTCGCGGCCAGGGCGAGGTGTTCGGCGTCGAACTCCACGGCGACGGTGAACGGCCCCGCCCGCACCGGTTCGTGGCGTACCGCGAGCGCCGCCGCCTCCTTGGCCGCCGCGCGGATGTCGGCCGTGGTCCTGGCCGGTGTCCGGCACACCGCCGCGTACCGCGACACATGGTCCTTGACCGCGACCTTCAGCGCCTCGGGCGCGTAGCCGAGGGCGTCCTCGCAGGCCACGTCGTCGCCGGTGACGAGGACGACCGGCACGCCGTACTCGGCGACCACATGTGCGTTGAGCAGGCCCTCGCTCGCGCGTACGTCGTTCAGCCACACCCCGGTGATGGAGTTGGCGAGGTAGGTGTGGGCGAGGACGCCCTCCTCTCCGGCGCCCGCGTGGTAGCCGACGAAGGCGATGCCGTCCACGTCGCCGTGCTGCACGCCCTCCACCATGGACAGGGACTTGTGCCGTCCGGTGAGCATCTGCGCCCGGTCGTCGAGGCGCTCCAGGAGCAGGTTGCGCATGGTCCAGTGCGCCTCGTTGACCAGCACGTCGTCGGCACCGCCGTCGAAGAAGCCCCGCACCGCCGCGTTCACGTCGGAGGTGAACATCGCGCGGCACCGCTCCCACTGCGGCGTCCCCGGCAGCACGTCGGCCGGCCAGGTGACGCCCGTGGCGCCCTCCATGTCGGCGCTGATGAGGATCTTCATGCCGACTCACGCTACGCGTTCGTGCCGTGTCCCGTCAGGCCTGTGGACAACCGTCACCGGCTCAGACCAATCCGGGGATCCCTCAGGCCGTACGCCCCACCACCAGCCACTTCGACGGCAGCTCGATCCGGGCGCCGTCGGGGTCGTACTCCGTGGTCGTGAGCGGTAGTTCGCCGCTCGCCAGGACGGTGAGCCCGGCCGTGCGCACGTACTCCGGCACCGCGTCGTCGGAGACCTCGCCGGGCGCGATGCCGTGCCGGAAGATCGGGGCCAGCTTGGGCGGCGGGCCGGAAGGGTGCCGGGCCAGGCCCATCAGGATCGGCTTGGCGGCCTCGGACAGCTCGACGAGGAAGCCCCGGCCGCGCTCGCCGAGCAGTGCGGCGAACCCGTCCACCAGCGGTTGCCGGTCGGCGGGCTCGCACTGGTGGAGGACGCCGCGCATATAGACGTTGGCGTCGCCGAGTTCCGCGTGCAGCGACTCCGCCCCGCCCTTCTCCACGGCGTCCAGCACGCGGTAGGTGGCCTGTCCTGCCGGATCGGCGTCCCGGGCGCGGTCGACGGCGGCCTCGGACAGGTCGACGCCGAGGACGTGCCGGAAGCGGTCGGCGAGGAAACGTGTCTGCGTGCCGTTGCCGCAGCCCAGGTCGACCAGTGGCAGGGCCGGCGAGGTCACGTGCGGTTCGAACAGGGCGAGGTGGAGGCCGGCCGTCAGCGCGGGCTCCGCGTCCCAGAACACCGCCCCCTGTCCGTCCGGAGCTTCGCTCCAGAAGCTCTCCCAGGCCTCCCGGTACCGACTCGTCACGCTCATGCCCAACTCCCCAGGACGCGGCAATGGCCCGCCTCAAGTGACGGGCCAGTACGGTTTATCGCGCCCCGGTCACGGCTACAAGCGCGCGGCGCATTCCTTCACGCCGTGTACGACATGCGTACGCCCTCACGCCCCGTGCGCCCCTGGGGCTCCTCAGCGGCGCGGCAACGTCAGTTCGAACCAGACGGTCTTGCCGGCCTTCGTCCGGCTCGTGCCCCACTCCCGGGCCAGGGTGGAGACGACGCGCAGGCCCCGCCCGAACTCGCTCTCGGGTTCGGCGCTCAGCAGGGTCGGCAGCTCGTGGTCGTCGTCGTCCACCTCGCACAGCAGGGTGTCCCCGCGGACGAGACGCAGTTCGAGGGGGCGGCTGTGGGAGTGCCGTACGGCGTTGGTGACGAGCTCGCTGACCATCAGCTCGGCCGTCTCCGCGAGCCCGGCCAGCCCCCACTGGTGGAGCTGTTCCCGCACCGCGGAGCGTGCCCGGCCGACCTCGACCGGGTCGGGGGAGAGCCGCCATTCGGCGACGTCGTCCGGCTCGATGCCGTTGAGACGGGTCATCAGGAGGGCGACGTCGTCCTTGCGGCCGCCGCGGCCCTCCGCTGAGAATGTCGCGGCGAGGGCGCGGATGATGGTGTCGCAGGCGTCGTCCATGGAGGCGGCCGGGTGGGCGGCGGACTCGCACAGGGTCGCGAGGCCCACGCCGATGTCCTCGCCGCGCACCTCGACCAGGCCGTCGGTGCACATCACGAGCCGGTCGCCGGGCCGCACGCGTACGCGTACCGACTCGAAGGCCACTGCACCGACGCCGATCGGCGCCCCCGTGGGCAGGTCGAGGAGTTCGCTGCGGCCGTCCGCGGCGTGCACGATCACCGGCGGGATATGGCCCGCGTTGGCGATGTGGAGTTCGCTGGCGATCGGGTCGTACACGGCGTACAGACAGGTCGCGAGGTAGGTGTCGCCGAGGCGCTGGGCGAGGTCGTCGAGGTTGCGCAGCAGCTGGGCGGGCGGCAGGTCGAGGGCGGCCATGGTCTGTACGGCCGTACGCAGCTGGCCCATCATGGCGGCCGAGTTGAGGCCGTGTCCCATGACGTCGCCGACGACGAGGGCGGTGCGGGCGCCGGGCAGTTTCACCGAGTCGAACCAGTCGCCGCCGACCCGGCCGAGCAGGGTGCCGGGGAGATAGCGGGTGGCGATGTCACAGCCCGCCATGCGCGGCGGGATGTGCGGCAGCATGCTGTCCTGGAGGGTCTCGGCGACGGACTCCTGGTAGGTGTACATGCGCGCGTTGTCGAGCACGAGGCCCGCGCGGGCGGCGAGTTCGGCGCCGGTGACCCGGTCCATGTCGTTGAACTCGACGCGCTCGGGGTGCCGCAGCAGGATCATGAAGCCGAGGACCACATTGCGGGCCTTGAGCGGTACGACCAGCATCGAACGGCCCGTGATCAAGGGCCGGATGTCGCGCTTCTCGAACTGCGAGGCGATGGCGTGGCCCATCTGCTCGCTGATGCGCGGCACGAGGACGGGCTGACCGGTGGTCATGCACTGGAAGAACGGGGTGTGCGCCGGGAACGGCATGGCCTCGCCGACCGGCACGACGTCGTCCCAGCGGCCGGGTTCGTCGGTGTGTTCGAGGGCGACCCGGTGCCACATGGTGGTGGTGTCCGGCACACCGTCGGGGAACCCCTCGCCCGCGACGACCTGTTCACGGAGGTAGGTGCCGGCGACGTCGGTGAAGCGGGGCACGACGGCCCGGCTGACCTCGATGATGGTCTTGGACAGGTCCAGGGAGGTGCCGATCCGGCCGCTGACCTCGGTGAGGAACTCCAGGCGCTCGCGTACGGCGGCGTATTCGAGGTCCTCGCCCTCGTCGGTGAGTTCCTGCGGGACGGGCAGCCCCTGGGCCACGGCCCGCGCGGCCCGCTCACGGCGCGCCCTGCGTTCGATCCGGCGGGGCACACCCCAGTCGGGGGTGACGGGCACCCGGTCGTTCTGGCTGAACTCCAGGACCGGATAGCCCAGTTCGAGTACCTGGGCGACGATCCGCGCGCCTTCCTCGACACTCATGCTGGGCAGGATCTCGGGGAGCCGGCGGGCCAGCTCCTCGGCGCCCGGGAAGTCGGTGTGCAGCGCGAAGGCGGGGGCGATCCGCTCGACGGCGATGTCGTCGTCCGGGTCGTCGGAACGCAGGGCTCCCGCGTCGGCGGCGAGCACCAGCAGCCGCTCCCGTCCGGGGCCCACCAGGGGGTACGCCCACCACAGGACGTCCAGGCGGTCCGGCTCGGCGACCGTGAGACGGGCGCGGCCCGCGGCCGGGTAGGACAGTCTGCCGTCGAGGGACGACTCGAGGTCGGGGCCCAACCCGTCGTAGGCGGCGTACACGCCGTACGGCGCGGGCTCCTCCTCCTCGGGCAGGGCGCCGGAGACGGGCAGCAGGTCGACCGCCGGGCGGCCGAGCGCCTCCTCCTTGGCGGCGCCGAACAGCCGTCGCGCGCCCCGGCTCCAGTGGGACACCAGGCCGTCGCGGTCCACGACCACCACGGCGAGCGGAATACGGCCGGTCGCGGCGTGTTCCACCGCGCCGTTCACAGCTCCGTGGCCAGGAGGTGTGTCCCTCTCGGTGCCACGGTCGGTGCCGTCTTCCATGGCCCAGGCCCTTTCTCCCCACGGCTCCGCAAGATCTGTGCCGCCCAATCCACCGTACGACCGCGGAGAGTTGTGATGTGCGGCAATGCGGGAATTGACCCTGGCGAATCGCCACCGCGCGCGCCCCCGCGCGCCCCGACCGGGCGGAACCTGCCGGTTGGGGGCGTGTCGGGGTTACTGACGGGTTTTCAGTCCTCGTGTCCGAGTTGGAGATCCCGTTCCGTACGGCCGCCGCCGGCGACCTGGAGGACGGTGGCGACGGGCGGGTAGCCCGCGGCGATGACGGTGTACTCGCCGGAGGCCAGGTCGACGAAGCGGAAGGTGCCGTCGGCTCCGGTGGTGAGGGTGTCCACGACATTGCCCGCCGCGTCGAGGAGCGTCACGCGCGCGTCCTCGACGGGCTGTCCGCCGCCGCCCCGTACGGTGCCGCGCAGCACGGCGCCGCCCGCGAGTTCGACGTCCTGACGGGTCTCCCGGGAGGCCTGCACGGTGACGGGCACGGCGGCGGGACGGAACGCGGGGGCGCCGGCGGCCAGGGTGTACTCCCCTGCGACGAGTTCGGTGATGACATAGCCGCCCTCGCGGCCGCTGCGGGTGGTGGCGACGACCTCGCCGTGGACGTTGGTGAGGGTGACGGTGGCGTCGCGCACGGGGGTGCCGTCCGCGGTCAGCACGCTGCCGGCGAGGCGTCCGGCGCCGCCGAGGACGACATCGAGTTCGACGGGCCGCTCGCCGACGGTGACGGAGACCGCCTGCGGCTGGTGGCCACCGGCCGCGGCGATCAGGACGTACGCCCCCGAGCCGGGCGTCGACAGCGCGTACCGCCCGTCCTCGCCGCTCGCCCCGCGGCCGATCTGCTGCCCGGCGACGTCGATCAGCGTGAGCGCCGCGCGCGGTACGACGGTGCCGTCGGGGTGCTGGACCGTGCCGCAGACGGGGATTCCGGCGGCGTAGGACGCACGGATCTGCGGGATCGGGGTGTGCACGGGCGCGGGCTCGATTTCGGCGGCGTTGTGGGACACCAGTGGTTTCTCCTTGAGGAAGAAGGCGATGAGCAGGCCGAGGACGAGGACCGGCACGAGGTAGAGGAAGATCCGCGGCATGGCGTCGGCGTACGCGCGGATGTACGCGTCCCGCAGTTCGGGCGGCAGCGCGTGGACGAGCTGCGGGGTGATGGACTCGGCGTCGGGGAGCCCCGTGGCGCTGGAGAGGCGCTCCGCCAGGGCGTCGGTGAGCCGGTCGGCGAAGAGGGTGCCGAAGATCGCGGCGCCGACGCTGCCGCCGATCTGCCGGAAGTAGTTGTTGGCGCTGGTGGCGGTGCCCAGGTCGGCGGGGCGCACGGAGTTCTGCACGGCGAGGATGAGGACCGGCATCACCATGCCGATGCCGGCGCCGAGGACGGCCATCCAGAGGCTGTAGTGCAGCCGGGGCGTGTCGACCTCCAGCCGGGACAGCAGCCACATGCCGAAGACGGACAGGGCGCTGCCCAGCACCGGGTAGATCTTGTAGCGGCCGGTCTGGCAGATGAGCTGTCCGGCGATCACGGAGGCGCCGACGATGCCGCCCATCATGGGCAGCATCAGCAGCCCGGACTCGGTGGCGCTCGCGCCGTCCACCATCTGCAGGAAGGTCGGCAGATAGCTCGCGGCGCCGAAGAGCGCCACGCCCACCACGAGGCCCACCAGCCCGGTGAGGTTGAAGACGGAGTCCCTGAACAGCCGCAGCGGGATGAGGGGTTCGGCCGCGAAGCGCTCGGCGACGAGGAACAGCAGGGCCGAGGCCACCGCGCCCGCACCGAGCCCCAGGACGACGCGCGAGTCCCACGCGTACTCGGTGCCGCCCCAACTGGTCAGCAGCACCAGGCAGGTGGAGGCGGCGGCGAGCAGCAGGGCGCCGGGGATGTCCAGCCGGGGTTTCGCCGTCGGCCTGGGCAGTTTGAGGACGACGGTGACGACGGCGAGGGTGAGGATGCCGAAGGGGACGTTGAAGTAGAAGCACCAGCGCCAGGAGAGGTGGTCGGTGAAGTAGCCGCCCAGCAGCGGGCCGGCGACGGAGGCGAGGCCGAACGCGGCACCGATGAGGCCCATGAAGCGGCCGCGCTCC
This sequence comes from Streptomyces sp. S3(2020), assembly GCF_013044505.1. Classification (GTDB taxonomy): domain Bacteria; phylum Actinomycetota; class Actinomycetes; order Streptomycetales; family Streptomycetaceae; genus Streptomyces. The sequence continues at coordinate 18,556 of NZ_JABERD010000167.1, forward strand.
CGGGCGGGCACGATGTCGGCGATGATCGCCTGCACACCGATCATGAGGCCGCCCGCCCCGACGCCCTGTACCGCGCGGAAGGCGATCAGCTGGTCCATCGTCTCGGCGCGCCCCGCGAGGGCGGAGCCGACGACGAACACGACGATCGCGAACTGGAAGACGCCCTTGCGGCCGAGGAGGTCGCCGAGCTTGCCGTAGATCGGCAGACCGATCGTGGAGGTCAGCAGGTAGGCGGTGATCGCCCAGGACATCTTGTCCAGGCCGTGCAGTTCACCGACGATCTTAGGCAGCGCGGTGGCGACGATCATCTGCTCCAGGGCGGCCAGGAGCAGTGCGAGCATGAGCGCGAAGAAGATCAACCGCACCCGGCGCGGGCCGAGTTCGACGGCCTGTTCAGGCGCCGGGGCGGGGATCGGCGGGGGTGGCTGGGCCGGTTCGTCCCGCAGTCCGTCCTCAGCCAGAGTGGTCCCGCGCACCTTGCCGCTCCCCTCGTCGCACCCTCACATTTCCCGCGTAAGGCGACAACTGCGAGCAAGCGCGACGAGTTACGGCAGACCGGAGCGGCGCACGGAGATCCACTCGATCCGGTGAGGGGCCCAACACCCCTCGAACACCGGGGACTTGCCGGTACTTCCCGGCCTCTACTTCTCGACCTCGGTGGCGAGCTTGTCGAGCACCTCGTCGTAGATCCGGCTGAGCCCCTTGGGGGCGAAGGTCTTCTCGAAGAAGCCGCCGATGCCACCGGCGCCGTTCCAGACGGTGGTCACGACGACACGGGACTTGCCCTCGCCGGCCGGGGTGACCCGCCAGGTGGTGACCATGGAGGAGTTGCGGTCCTTCTCGACGAGCTCGCCGTCGGTGGGCTCGCTGACCTCCAGCAGACAGTCGCGGATCCGCTTGCTGGTGGCCTGGAGCTTCCAGTGGACGAGGGTGCCCTCGCCGTCGCCGCCCTCGCGCACCTCGTACTCGCTGAAGTGCTGGGGCAGCACCTTCGCGCGCGTGCCGCTGTAGTCGGCGAGGGCGTCGAACACCGTCTCCGCGTCCGCCGCGACGACCCGCTCCGTAGTGGCCTCGACCTGCGCCATTTTTCCTCCAGGACCTTGATTCTCGGGGGTTTGGGCAAGCCAACCACCCCGGTCCCCGCCCGCCCAAATCGGGGCCCCGCAATCCCTTCACATCCGCGGGCGCACGATCAAGGGAACATGTGTTCTATTCTGTGGGCAGTGCTACCGAGGAGGCGTCATGCGCTGGGAGAACCTCACAGCGGACTCCGGCCACAGCCGGGCCGACGACACCGCGCTGTTCGGCGCGGACGCGGTCGTCACCCGCACCTTCGACACACCGGAGTTCAGCGGGATCACCTTTCACGAGATCCGGGCCCGGTCGATCATCAACCGGGTGCCCGCGGTCTCCCGAATGTCCTTCCAGTGGACGGTCAACCCGTATCGGGGCTGCTCGCACGCGTGCGTGTACTGCTTCGCGCGCAAGACGCACAGTTATCTGGACCTCGACACGGGCCTCGGCTTCGACTCGCAGATCGTCGTCAAGACGAACGCTCCGGAGCTGCTGCGCCGCCAGCTCGGCTCGCCCCGCTGGCACGGCGAGCACATCGCGATGGGCACGAACGTCGACTGCTACCAGCGCGCCGAGGGCCGCTACCGTCTGATGCCGGGCATCATCGGCGCCCTGCGCGACCACGCGAACCCCTTCTCGATCCTGACCAAGGGCACGCTGATCCTGCGCGATCTCGACCTGCTGAAGCAGGGGCACGCGGTGACGGACGTCGGCATCTCCGTCTCGGTCGGCTTCGTCGACACGCAGTTGTGGCGCACCGTGGAGCCGGGTACGCCCGCCCCGGAACGCCGCCTCGAAGTCGTACGGACCCTGGCCGAGCACGGCATCGGGTGCGGTGTCCTGATGGCGCCGGTGATCCCGTTCCTCGGCGACGAACCGGACCAACTGCGGGCCACCGTAAGGGCGATCGCCGCCGCCGGGGCCACCTCCGTGACCCCGCTGGTGCTGCATCTGCGGCCCGGGGCGCGGGAGTGGTTCATGACCTGGCTGGGCCGGCACCATCCGCACCTGGTGCGCCGCTACGAGCGGCTGTACGCGGACGGCTCCTACGCGCCGAAGTGGTACCAGCGCCGCATCACGCGCCAGGTCCACGAGTTGGCCCGGGAGTACGGCATCGGGCCCGCGGACGCGGCCATGCCCCGGCGCGTGCCCGAGCCCGGCCCCGAGCCGTCCGCGCCCGGCATGCCCGACCTGTCCGAAGGAACCCAACTCACGTTGATTTGAGCTTGTTCGAGGGCATAGCACGCCCCGATAGAGTCAAGTCTTGCCAGAACGAGTTCTTCCAGGCGCGCTTTCCGGGACGATGCCGCGTGGGCCGTGACACCCGCGGCCCGAAACCCTCCGTCCTGGGAGGACTCCATGAGAAAACGCGCAGCCGTGCTGTGCGGCGTTTCCGTCGTCGTGGCCGGTTCGTTCACGGCCCTGCCCGCCGACGCGAGCACTTCGCGCACCGCGGACACCGCTCAGGCCGCGAAGCTCACCTGGAAGAGCTGTGCCACCACGAACTACCCGACGCTCCAGTGCGCGTCCCTCAAGGTCCCACTCGACCACCACAACCCGCACGGGCGGCAGATCACCCTCGCGCTGTCCCGTGTCCCGCACACCGCGAAGAAGTCCCAGGGCCCGCTGCTGGTCAACCCCGGCGGTCCCGGCGGCAGCGGTCTGACCCTCGCGGGATTCGTCGCCGGCTCGCTGCCCGAGGCGGTCGCGGCGCAGTACGACGTCATCGGCTTCGACCCGCGCGGTGTGGGCAAGAGCAAGCCGGCGCTCGACTGCAAGCCCGGCTACTTCAACCCGGTCCGCCCGGACTCCGTGCCGAGCACTCCGGCC
>NZ_JABERD010000168.1 GCF_013044505.1 Streptomyces sp. S3(2020)
CGCACCGCGCGTGCGCCAGTCCCCGCGACAGCGGCCGAGACCGCGACTTCCCCCCCCAGGTGCCGCCCGCCGCGCCGCACCCGGCCCCGGCCGCGCCGGGAAGCCGCCCCCACGCCCGTCGCCGCGACGCCATCCGCCCCGCCGCTGGTGCCGGCGGGCGCCCCCAACCCCCCCTCCGCCGCAGACCCGTCCGTCGCGACGTCACGGAACCGCCGTACGCCTGGCGGGTCTGCTGTTCCTCGGGGTGTGGGCCCACCACCAGGACCACGGGCTCTGGCCGATCCTGGCGCGGCAGTGGGACGCGAAGTGGTACCTCGGCATCGCGGATCACGGCTACGCCCGGGAGGTCGGCACCGAGGGAAGCAATCTGGCGTTCTTCCCGCTCTACCCGGTCCTGGTCAAGGCGGTCGCGGCCGTCACCCCCGGCACCCGTGCCACCACCGGTCTGTGCCTCGCCGTCGCCGCGTCCTTCGTCGCGGCCTGGGGCGTGTTCGCGGTGGCCGACCGTCTGTACGGCCGCCGGGTCGGGGTCCTGGCCACCGTCCTGTGGGCCGCGTTCCCGGTCGGCCTGGTGCAGTGGATGGGCTACACGGAGTCCCTGTTCACGGCGTGCGCGGCCTGGTCGCTGTACGCGGTGCTCACCCGGCGCTGGCTGTGGGCGGGCACGCTGGCCGTGCTCGCGGGTCTGACCCGCCCGACCGGTATCGCGGTGGCGGCCGCGGTCACCGTGGCGGCCCTGCTGTCCCTGCGCCGCGGCTTCTCCGGGCGCGCGCTCACGGCCGCGCTCCTCGCCCCGCTCGGCTGGTGCGGGTACCTCGCCTGGGTGGGCCTGCGGGTGGGGCGCTGGGACGGCTACTTCGCCGAACAGCGGGTGTGGAGCAACGAGATGGACGGCGGCCGGCGGACCCTGCGGGAGTTCCGCCAGCTGCTGGTGCGGGACCCGACGCCGCATCTGTTCCTGCTGCTGGTGACGCTGGTGCTGGTCGTCTCGGTGGCGCTGTTCGCGCTGTCGGCGCGCGACCGCCAGCCGCTGCCCCTGCTGGTCTTCACGGGCGTGACGCTGCTCATCGTCCTGACCAGCGGCGGTGTGTACTTCCCACGCGCCCGCTACCTCCTGCCGGCCTTCCCGCTCCTGCTGCCGCTGGCCCTGCGGCTCTCCGTCGCCACCCGCCGCCACCGCGCCCTCGTCCTGACGGCCGCGGTGGCGGGTTCGGTGTACTGGGGCGCGCACATGGCCCTGGTGTGGCCGGGTGCGCCGTGACGTCCCGCTACGGCGGCGAAAGCTAGGGCAGCAGCACCAGCGCCGCCGCGAAGACCACCGCCAGGGCGAGGGCGAGCGGCCACAGCGGGCGGCCCCGCTCCCGTCCGGTCGCCGTGGCGGTCGGCCGCAGCGCGGGGTCCTGCCACATCGCGGTGATCTCGGCGGCGGTGCGCTCGTAGGGGTGGATCCAGCCGCGGCGCAGCTCCAGCTTCGGCCAGCGGATGCCGTACATCGTCCAGGTGGGGAAGCCGGACCGGCGGCTGTCGATCTTCAGCTCGGTGCCCTTGCAGCGGACGACGCGGATGTCGTCCCAGGCGATGTGGTGGATGCGCAGGAGCCCGTTGAACCAGAGTCCCTCGCTGTCGGCGGTGACGGTCCAGGCGAGCCGGCCGGGGAGCATCAGGGCGCCGCCCAGCGCCACGCTGCCGACCAGGACGTAGCGCCAGAACCAGCCGGACTCGTCCAGGGCGATCGGGACGAACCACAGGACCACCACCAGGGCGATGAGCCGGTCCAGCCGGCCCGCGCGCCACCGGCGCACGGCCCCCGGGACGAGCTCGGCCGCCGCCTCGGCGGCCAGCCGGCCCAGTTCCTGGTACGCCGCCTTACGCGTCCCCGCCCGCTTCTCCCCCACGACCCGGCTCTGTCCGAACCGGTCCGACAGCGGCCGTACGGGGCCCTGGGACCGCTCGAACAGCGGCGGCTCGCCGGGCTCCTCGTCGGCGCTGACGAGGAGGATCTCGGCGCCGTCGTAGGGCGTGCCGTACAGGACGGCCTCGCGCAGCGGGCCGGGCTCCTCGTCGTCGATCCGGTCGAGGACCTCCCGCATCTCCGCCTCGGCCGCCTCCTCGTCGAAGTCCTCGTCGTCCGCTTCCTCGAAGAAGGGCTCGCCCTCGTCCTCCAGCTCGGACACCGAGACGGTGAACAGGGGGCGCAGCGCGCCCAGGTCGTCGGCCGCGTAGACCTCGGCGTCCACCTCCGCGTTCTCCCGTACGAGCACGCGGAGGACGGGGGCGGGGGCGCCGCGCAGGACGGCGGCGCGGCGGCGGCCGAGGAGTCCGGAGAGGACGGCGGTGAGGCCGAGGCCGATCACGTAGAGGCCGGACGCCGGAAGCACATGGCCCTCTCCGAGCCCGAACGTCACGGCCCACGCGGCACCGGCCACCGTGACGGCCAGCCCGAACCAGGCGAGGAGCTTGCCGCGCCGGAACGTCTTGCCCTCGTCCGGCAGCACGGCCGTCACCCCGCCTGCCGCCGCCAGGGCGGCCGCCCGCTGCCGCCCGCGCGCGACCAGCCGCAGCATGGCGACCGCCCAGACCAGCAGCAGGACCGCGAGCGCGGGCACCGCCACGGCCCACGGCAGCGGCTGCTGGACGGGGACCAGGAAGAGCAGCACCGGCACCGAGACCCGTACGATCTCGGGCCGTACCGCCAGCCAGATCGCGTGCAGCGCGACGACGGCCGCGGCCCACGGGCTCACATCGGTGTACAGCGCCAGGGCACCGGAGCCGAAGAAACCGGCCAGGGACACCGCGACCAGCACGCTCATGTCGAGGCGCACCGGCACCCACCGCGGCGGCAGGGCCTGGGTCCACCGCCGTGTCTGTTCCCCGTCCCAGGGGAGGCAGCCGTCGGGTATCGCGGAGGCGGGCAGCGGCAGCGGCCGCTGAGGGTTCGTGCTCATTTTCTTCCAGACACTCGGACCACAGGTGTGGTTGCAGTCCTCGGGTCCTGGTTCGGGGCGGCAGGCCGAGGTGGAGGCCGCATCATCGCCCCGCAAGCTGTGAAGGGACCGGTGCCTCAGCCGATGGCGATCAGGATCACCAGCAGTACCGCCCCGGCCACCACCGGCGCGAAGATCTCGTAGGCCCAGCGCACGGTCACCTCGCCCTGCGCACTCTCCGCCGTCCTGCGCGCCTCCATGAACTCGCGCAGGTCGTCCATGATCTTGTCGGTCTCGGCCCGGGCCGGTCCGGCGTCCGGGGCCGGGGCGGCGCCGCCGCCCCCGAAACCGAGCCGCAGTCCGGCACCGCCACCGCGCTCGGCGCGCGCGTCCTTGCGCGCCGCCCTCTTGCGGGCGCGCAGCGACACCGGGACGGCCCACAGCTGGAACCGGTCGCCGGACTCGGCGACCACCTCGTTGGAGTAACCGGACCGCAGCGAAGCGGCCTGCCCCCAGGGCAGCACGATCACCCGGAACGGGTTGCGGATGCGCAGGCGGTCGTCGTTGGCGTAGACGGCGGGGCGGACGGTGAAGGCGACGATCAGCGGGACCGTGAGGATCATCGAGGCGAGCGCCAGCCAGGGGGTGCGGTCCTCGCCCTGGACCAGGGCGTCGATGCCGAGCCAGAGGACGATGGCGAGCAGCAGGGCGCCTCCGGCGATGCCTGCGGGTGAGCGGTAGATGCGGTCCTTGGTCGTCATGCGGCGATTGTGCCTCAGTGGTTCGCCTTCTCGCCGTGAGGGACCAGGTGTGTGGGCGAGTGCGGGTGGTCGGTGGCTGGTCGCGCCCACGCGGCGGAGCCGCATATCGGACACAGCCCCGCGCCCCTTCGGGTGGGGCCGGGCACCCTTCGTTCGCAGGAACCGTTCTTTCGGGGTGTACAGCCGCTACGCGCGTAGATATGCTCGGCTGGTGACCATGCCCACCACTGCATCTCCCGCACACCCGCTCACGGATGTCACCGCGTCCGACAGCACGCTGCGTCGCTTCCTCCACGGGCTGCCCGGCGTGGACGCGGTCGGCCTGGAGGCGCGCGCCGCCTCGCTCGGCACCCGTTCCATCAAGACGACCGCCAAGGCGTACGCCATCGACCTCGCCATCTCGATGGTCGACCTGACGACGCTGGAAGGCGCGGACACCCCGGGCAAGGTCCGGGCGCTCGGCGCCAAGGCGGTCCACCCCGACCCGACCGACCGTACGACCCCCGCGACCGCGGCCGTCTGTGTCTACCCCGACATGGTGGCCGCCGCGAAGGAGGCCGTCGCCGGCTCCTCCGTGAAGGTCGCCTCGGTCGCGACCGCCTTCCCGGCGGGCCGTGCCGCCCTGCCGGTGAAGCTCGCCGACGTGCGCGACGCCGTCGCCGCGGGCGCGGACGAGATCGACATGGTCATCGACCGAGGGGCGTTCCTCGCGGGCCACTACATGAAGGTCCACGACGAGATCACCGCCGTGAAGGAGGCCTGCGGGACCAGTGCCCGCCTCAAGGTCATCTTCGAGACCGGCGAGCTCTCGACGTACGACAACATCCGGCGCGCGAGCTGGCTCGGCATGCTGGCCGGGGCCGACTTCATCAAGACGTCGACCGGCAAGGTCGCGGTGAACGCCACCCCGTCCAACACCCTGCTGATGCTGGAAGCCGTACGGGACTTCCGTACCGCCACCGGCATCCAGGTCGGTGTGAAGCCGGCCGGTGGCATCCGCACCACCAAGGACGCCGTCAAGTTCCTGGTCGTGGTCAACGAGACCGTCGGCGAGGACTGGCTGGACAACCACTGGTTCCGCTTCGGCGCCTCCTCGCTCCTGAACGACCTGCTGATGCAGCGTCAGAAGCTGGCCACCGGCCGTTACTCCGGCCCCGACTACGTGACGGTGGACTGAGACCCCATGGACATGGAAATGCAGACTTCGGCATTCGAGTACGCACCGGCACCCGAGTCCCGCTCGGTCGTCGACATCGCCCCCTCCTACGGCCTGTTCATCGACGGCGAGTTCGTGGAGGCGGCGGACGGCAAGGTCTTCAAGACCGTCTCCCCGTCCACCGAAGAGGTCCTCTCCGAGATCGCCCAGGCGGGCGAGGCGGACGTCGACCGTGCGGTGAAGGCCGCCCGCAAGGCCTTCGAGAAGTGGTCGGCGCTGCCCGGCTCCGAGCGCGCCAAGTACCTGTTCCGGATCGCCCGGATCATCCAGGAGCGCAGCCGCGAACTGGCCGTCCTGGAGACCCTGGACAACGGCAAGCCCATCAAGGAGACCCGCGACGCCGACCTCCCCCTGGTCGCCGCGCACTTCTTCTACTACGCGGGCTGGGCCGACAAGCTGGACCACGCCGGTTTCGGCGCGAACCCCAGGCCCCTCGGTGTGGCCGGTCAGGTCATTCCCTGGAACTTCCCGCTGCTGATGCTGGCGTGGAAGATCGCCCCGGCGCTGGCGACCGGCAACACGGTCGTGCTGAAGCCGGCGGAGACCACTCCCCTGTCGGCCCTGTTCTTCGCGGACATCTGCCGCCAGGCGGGCCTGCCCAAGGGTGTCGTCAACATCCTTCCGGGCTACGGCGACACGGGCGCGGCCCTCGTCGAGCACCCCGATGTGAACAAGGTGGCCTTCACCGGCTCCACGGCGGTCGGCAAGGCGATCGCCCGGCAGGTGGCGGGCACCGACAAGAAGGTCACGCTCGAACTGGGCGGCAAGGGCGCCAACATCGTCTTCGACGACGCACCGATCGACCAGGCCGTCGAGGGCATCGTCACCGGCATCTTCTTCAACCAGGGCCAGGTCTGCTGCGCGGGCTCCCGGCTGCTGGTCCAGGAGTCGATCCAGGACGAGCTGCTGGACTCGCTCAAGCGCAGGCTCTCCACCCTGCGTCTCGGCGACCCGCTGGACAAGAACACCGACATCGGCGCGATCAACTCCGAGGAGCAGCTCTCCCGGATCACCTCGCTCGTCGAGGCGGGCGAGGCGGAGGGCGCCGAGCGCTGGTCCCCGGCCTGTGAACTCCCGTCCGCCGGCTACTGGTTCGCCCCGACGCTGTTCACCAACGTCACGCAGGCGCACACCATCGCCCGCGACGAGATCTTCGGCCCGGTCCTGTCGGTCCTGAGCTTCCGTACGCCGGACGAGGCCGTCGCCAAGGCCAACAACAGCCAGTACGGCCTGTCCGCGGGCATCTGGACGGAGAAGGGTTCGCGGATCCTCGCCGTCGCGGGCAAGCTGCGCGCGGGCGTGATCTGGTCCAACACGTTCAACAAGTTCGACCCGACCTCGCCGTTCGGCGGCTACAAGGAGTCGGGCTTCGGCCGCGAGGGCGGTCGGCACGGCCTGGAGGCATACCTCGATGTCTGACCGTTTGAGTGTCTTCAAGACCTACAAGCTGTACGTCGGCGGGAAGTTCCCGCGTTCCGAGAGCGGCCGGGTGTACGAGGTGACGGACTCGAAGGGCAACTGGCTGGCCAACGCGCCGCAGTCGAGCCGTAAGGACGCCCGTGACGCGGTCGTCGCCGCCCGCAAGGCGTTCGGCGGCTGGGCGGGGGCCACCGCCTACAACCGGGGTCAGATCCTCTACCGGGTCGCGGAGATGCTGGAGGGCCGCAAGGCGCAGTTCGTGCGCGAGGTGGCCGATGCCGAGGGGCTGTCGAAGTCCAAGGCGGCCGAGCAGGTCGACGCGACGATCGACCGCTGGGTCTGGTACGCGGGCTGGACGGACAAGATCGCCCAGGTGGTCGGTGGCGGCAACCCGGTGGCGGGCCCGTTCTTCAACCTCTCCACCCCGGAGCCGACCGGCGTGGTCGCGGTCCTGGCCCCGCAGGAGTCGTCCTTCCTGGGCCTGGTCTCGGTCGTCGCCCCGGTGATCGCGACCGGCAACACGGCGGTCGTGATCGCGTCCGAGAAGTCCCCGCTGCCCGCCCTGTCCCTGGGCGAGGTGCTGGCCACCTCCGACCTGCCCGGCGGTGTCGTCAACGTCCTGTCCGGCCGTACGGCGGAGATCGCGACGCCGCTGGCCGCGCACCAGGACGTCAACGCGATCGATCTGGCGGGCGCCGATGACGTACTGGCCAAGGAGCTGGAGATCGCGGCGGCCGACAATCTGAAGCGCGTTCTCCGTCCACAGCCTGTGGATTATTCGGCGACTCCGGGCATCGACCGTATGACGGCGTTCCTGGAGACGAAGACGGTCTGGCACCCGACGGGTTCGCTGGGCGCGTCCGGCTCGTCCTACTGACGGCCACCGCGGACCGGAGAGCCGCGTCTTCCCACCGTCCTGGGAAGACGCGGCTCTCTGCGCACCGCCAGCCGTCGTACCGTCAGCCGTTGCTGAGGAGCCCCGCCGCCTGGCCGACCACCGGGATGCTGCCGATGGACTGGGCCTGCGCCACCGGGCCGGTCAGTGCCTGGGTGGCCAGGGGCTGGAAGTCGGCGAGCTGGGTGCCGAGGCCGTTGTCGAGGGGGTCGACGCCGGTGCCGGCGAGGGGGTTGGGCTTGAGGCCGCTGACCGGGCCGGTGACATAGCCGACCGTGCTGGTGAGGCCCTGGAGTCCGGCCTGCGGGTCGATCTTGCCCAGCGAGGTGGGGTGGGTGCGCACGACGTCGACGACCGGGTCGGTGTCCGCGGCGGCCGTCGCCGCGCCTGCGCCCAGGGCCACGCCCGCGGTCGCGAGGGCGGCCAGCGCACGCTGGGCGGTGGGGGTGGAGGAGGACGCGTGTCGGGCCATTGCTGCTGCCACCTTCGACTTGCACTGGGTAATCGGGTCGACACGAAGGGTAGTTGAGGTTCGGCGCGCACTCCACCGCCGACCCGCAGACTTCAAAGGCGTCCCCATAGGCGCGAAAAGTAGCAGTCATTTAATGTCGGAATCCGATATGCGGCATTCGAACTATCGACTGAATAAGGCCGCTTGACGTACCCTCAAGATCACTTCAAAGCGGGGGCGACACCCCTGCCGCGGTGCGTGAGTCAGATGACCAGCCTTTCGATCAAGGATGGAATTTGAGACCCGGGGGGCCATGTCCATGCACATAGCCGATGTTCAGCAGCACACACGCGCCACCGAAACCTATTCAGGTCTTGATGATTTCGAACTGGTGCACCCGATACACGCAGACGCCGTCTGCGGAGTTCTTCGCAGCGCGTTCGCCGAAGCCCCGCACACCCGGGGCTTCACGCAGTTGACCGGACGCTTCGCCGTCGAGACGATGCATCATCCGCTCTCCGATTTCTCGCGTCTGGTCCGCACCGAGATCCTCACCCGCGGGCACGGTCTGCGGCTGCTGGCGGACCGCGGTGTCATGACCGACCCGCGCTCCCGCACCCTGCCGGGCGACGTGAGGGCACGTCAGGTGCACCTGCGCGTCACCGACGCCCCGTTGCCCGACCTGGCCCTGCTGGGGGCCGAACTGGGCCTGGTGCGCACCGTGTCACCGGACGGCCGGCTCCAGATCCTGCTCGCCCGCCGGGAGGCCACCGCGGCACTGCTCCAGTTCCAGCAGGTGCTGTGGGGTCACGCCGAGGGCCTGACCTCGGCACGCGACGTCCGTGAGCTGCACCTGGACGAGATCCAGCGGCAGGTGCTTCAGATGCTCGGCTCCGGCATGAAGGACGACACGGCGGCCCGGCAGATGAACGTGTCCGTGCGCACCTACCGCCGCCATGTGGCCGCCATCCTCAAGTCCCTTGACGTCAGCACCCGGTTCGAGGCGGGGATCAGGGCCGCCGAGTACGGCCTGGTGTCCGCGACCTGACAGCCGCACCCGGGTCCGCACCAGGGCCCGGGGGTGGCAGGTTGCTGCCGACTTTGCCGCCCGGAACCTGTTGCTGCCGCGGCGCGCGGACTTCTAGGTTGATCAGGAAACCAGCACCCCCACCAGGTAATTGATCCCCGTTCTTCCGTGCCCACGCACGGCATCACGGGCAGAAACGGATGACGGAATGTCCATTGCTTCGGTCACCCTTGCCGAGGTCGAGGCCGCCGTACTCGCCGTGACGGCAGAGGCCCTGAACGTCCCCGAAGTGCACCTCGAAGACAATCTTCTGGAACTGGGCGTCGACTCCCTTGTCGCCACCCGGATAGTGGCGGCGCTGCGCACCCGCTTCGGCGCGGACATCCCGTTGCTCAATATCTTCGAGTACCCGGAATTGCGCGAATTCGCCATATCGGTCCTGGACGCGATCCAGGACGCACCCCAGGAATGATTCATGGGCATACCGGGCGAGTTCCCCTACGACGCCGGACTGCACCCGGGCGGATACACGACCCGGCTGTGGACCATGCGCCAGCTCGCGGGCCTCTACAGCGCCGAGAGCACCAACAGCCGTTTCCGCTATCTGCTGGAGATGGGTGAGACGGGTCTCTCGCTCGCCTTCGACCTGCCGACCCAGCTCGGCCTCGACCCCGACGCCCCCGCCGCCGACGGCGAGGTGGGGCGCACCGGTGTCTCCGTCGCCACGGTGGACGACCTGAAGACGGTGTTCAAGGAGATCCCGCTCGACCGGGTCTCGGTCTCGTTCACCATCAACGCCACCGCCCCGATGCTGCTCGCGATGTGGATCGTGGCCGCCGAGGAGTCGGACGTGGACCCCGCCGCCCTGCGCGGCACCCTCCAGAACGAGATGCTCAAGGAGTTCCTCGCCCGCAAGGCGTACGTGTACGACCTGGACACCAGCGTGCGCTACGCCCTCGACGTCGTCGAGTACTGCATGGAGCACCTGCCCGGCGTCAACCCCATCTCGGTCTCCGGCGGACACGCCCGGGAGGCCGGGGCGGACGCCGCGCTGGAGGTCGCCTGCGCGCTGGCGAGCGTGGACGCCTATCTCGCCGGGATGGTCGAGCGCGGGCACTCCGCGGAGCGGGTCGCGTCCCGGTTCAGCTTCATCTTCGGCACCGACATGGAGGTGCTGAAGGAGGCCGCCAAGCTGCGGGTCGCCCGCCGCCGGTACGCGGAGCGGATGCGTGACCGCTGGGGCGTGACCGCACCCCGGGCGATGCGGCTGCGCGCCCAGGTCAACACCTTCGGCTCCGCCCTCGCCTACCAGGAACCCCTCAACAACATCGTCCGGGCCACCCTCCAGGCGGTCGCGGCCGTCCTCGGCGGCACCCAGTCGCTGCATGTGTGCAGCTTCGACGAGGCCGTGCAGACGCCCGGCCCGCTCGGCGCCCGGATCGCCCTGCGCACCCAGCAGATCCTCGCCGAGGAGACCGACCTGGCCCGCTACGCCGACCCGCTCGGCGGCTCCCATGTGATCGAGGGCCTCGTCGACGAACTGGGCAAGGAGGTCGACGACTGGCTGGAGCGGATCGAGGCGCGCGGCGGTGTGGCGGCCTGTATCCGCAGCGGCTGGCTGGAGGGCCAGATCGAGGAGCTCGCCTACCGCGACCCCGGACCCACCGTGGGGGTGCGGGAGACCTCGCCCTCGGAGTCCGAGCGCCGGCTCCTCCAGGCCGAGCTCCACACCACGCCCGGCGGCCGGCGTGACATCGAACGCCCGGACTGCGAACCGGAGTTGAACCGGCTGCGGGACGACGCCCGGGCCGGCCGCAACGTCCTGCCGGCCCTCATCGAGGCGGTCCGGCGGCGGGCCACCATCGGGCAGCTCTGTACCGCCATGCGACCGGCCGACGACCCCTCGGCAGCGGCACCGTCCCTTACCTGACGCTCCCCCACCCCAGCGGAGTTGCCCTGATGTCTCACCTGATCGACGCGGTCCGGCACGGCGCGGACCCGGACGAACTGCTGTCCTGCCCCGTGCCGGAGTCCTATCGCGCGGTCTTCCTGCGCCGCGAGGACGAGGACCTGTTCAAGGGGATCGACAGCCGTGACAAGGACGTACGGCGCACCCTGCATGTCGGCGAGGTGCCGATGCCGGAGCTGGCGCCGGACGAGGTGCTGGTCGCGGTGATGGCCTCCGCCGTCAACTACAACACCGTCTGGTCCGCGCTGTACGAGCCGATGTCGACCTTCGGTTTCCTGGGCCGGTTCGCCCGCGAGGGCCACTGGGAGGCGCGGCACGACCGGGACTACCAGGTCGTCGGATCCGACGCGGCCGGTGTGGTGGTCCGGGTGGGCAGCGCCGTACGGCACTGGTCCCCCGGTGACCGGGTGGTGGTGAACCCGCCGTACATCGACGAGCAGGATCCGGTGGCCCAGCGGGACGGGATGCTGACCACGGGCATGCTCGCCTGGGGGTTCGAGACCAACTTCGGCGCGTTCGGTGACTTCGCCGTGGCCCGTGCCTCGCAGCTCGTGCCGATGCCGCCGCATCTGTCGTGGGAGGAGGCCGCGTGCAACACGCTGTGTCTCGGCACCTCCTACCGCATGCTGATCGGCGACCACGGGGCCCGGATCAGGGCCGGGGACATCGTGCTGGTGTGGGGTGCGGCGGGCGGGCTCGGCAGCTACGCCGTGCAGCTGGTGCGGCAGGCCGGCGGGATCGCCGTCGGGGTGGTCGGCTCACGGGACAAGGCCGACCTGGTGGACCGCCTCGGCTGCCATCTCGTCGTCGACCGCAACGACGTGGGGCTCGGCGACGACGAGGACGACGCCTCCGCGTGGCGGGCGCTGGGCTCGGTCATCCGCAAGGAGCTCGGCGAGGACCCGCACGTCGCCTTCGAGCACGTCGGCAGGTCCACCTTCGAGACCTCGGTGAACGTGGTGCGGCGCGGCGGTGTGGTGGTGACCTGCGGCTCCAGCAGCGGATACCGGCACGTCTACGACAACCGCTATCTGTGGATGAAGCTCAAGCGGGTCATCGGCAGCCACGGGGCCAACATCGACGAGGCGTGGGAGGCGAACCGACTGCTGCGCCTCGGCATGGTCGTGCCCGCGCTGTCCCGGGTCTTCCCCCTGCCGCAGGCCGCGGAGGCCACCCGCTCCGTCCAGCTCAACGCCCATGAGGGCAAGGTGGGCCTGCTGAACCTGGCCACCGAGGAGGGCCAGGGCGTCCAGGACCCGGGCCTGCGGGAACGGGTCGGCGAGGACCGGCTGCGCCTGTTCCGCGACCATGCCGGGCAGGTGGCACGGCCGTGATCCTCCCGTACGACGCCGGCGCGGAGCGTCCACGGCGGGCCGGTGGGGCGGACCTGGGCATCCCCTATGACAGCGTCCCGGACGCCTTCCGCCGCCGGGCCGCCCGGACGCCCGCGGCGGTCGCCGTCGCCGGTGCGGGCGAGGAGCTGACCTACGGCGAGCTGGACCGCCGCTCCGACGCGTGGGCGGACGTGCTCGTCGCCCGCGGGATGCTGCCGGGTGACCGGGTGCTGGTGTGCCTGGAGCGGTCGGTGTCGCTGGTCGTCGGCCTGCTCGCGATCCTCAAGGCCTCGGCCGCGTATCTTCCGGTGGACCTCGGCGAAGCCCCGGCCCGGCTGTCCGGGATCATCGCGGACGCGGACGTACGGCTGGCCCTGTGCGACGAGGCGGGGGCCGGGGTACTGGCCACGCACGACGTCCCGGTCCTCCTGACCGGACGGCTCGACGGAACACCGACGGATACCACGCCCGCTGCCACGCCCGACCCCACCGCACCGACACCTCCCGGCGGGCCCCTGCCGCCCGGGGAAAGCCCCGCCCCCGCACCGCGACCCCGGCCCGAGGACGTCGCCTGCGTCATGTACACCTCGGGCTCCACCGGCCGCCCCAAGGGCGTGCTGGTGCCGCACCGGGCTGTGCTGAACCTCGTGCACGAGCCCAACTACGTCACCCTGGACGCCCGTGACCGGCTTCTCCAGCTCGCGCCGGTCGCGTTCGACGCGGCGACCTTCGAGATCTGGGGCGCCCTGCTGAACGGCGCCCGGCTGGAGGTGGCGCCGCCCGGGCCCCTCGGTGCCGCCGGGCTGGGCGGGCTGCTGCGGGAGCGGGGGATCACGGTCCTGTGGCTGACCGCGGCGCTGTTCCACCGTCAGATCGACCACGACGCCGGTTCGCTGGGCCCGCTGCGCGTACTGCTGGCGGGCGGTGACGTGCTGTCCGTGGAGCACGTCCGGCGGCTCCGCGCGGCCGCCCCGGACCTGCGGGTCGTCAATGGGTACGGCCCGACCGAGGCCACCACCTTCTCGCTGTGCCACCGGATCGCGCCGGACGAGGAGTTCCCCCGCTCGGTCCCGATCGGCGTCCCCGTCCAGGGCACCGAGGCCCAGCTGCGGGACGACTCCGGGGCGGTCGTGTCCGAAGGCGCCGAGGGTGAACTGTGGGTCGCGGGGGCGGGCGTGGGCCTCGGCTACTGGCGCCGCCCCGACCTGACCGCCGAGCGGTTCGTCACCGACACCGACGGCCGCACCTGGTACCGCACCGGCGACCTGGCCCGCCGGCGGGCCGACGGCGTCCACGAGTTCCTCGGCCGGATCGACGGCCAGGTCAAGCTGCTCGGCCACCGCGTGGAACCCGGCGAGATCGAGAACCTGCTCGCCGAGCACCCGCCCATCGGCCAGGCCGCGGTGGGCGTACGCACCAACCTCGTGGGCGATCCGAAACTGGTCGCCTGGGTCACCCTCACCGGCCCGCTGGACCGCCGCGCCCTGCGCGCCCGACTCCGGCGCGAGCTGCCCGAGTACATGGTGCCGACACTCTTCGCGGCCGTCGACGCGCTGCCCGTGACCGCCAACGGCAAGGTCGACCGGAACGCCCTGCCGACCCCCGACTGGCGACGTAAGGAGCACTATGTCTGAACTGCCTGAGGTGCCGGCGGTGGCCGAGGTGCGCGACCGGCTCGCGGACACCGTCACCGCGGTCTGGACCGAGGTGCTCGGCATCGACGGGATCGGGCCCGACGACGACTTCTTCGACCTGGGCGGCGACTCCCTGGTGGCCACGCGGCTCGCCGCCCTGCTTCAACAGCGGCTCGGCTTCGCGATCGACGTACTGACGGTGTTCGACCACCCCACGATCGGGGAGTTCGTCACGGAACTGGAGAAGACACATGGCGACCGGCTCTGACCCCGCCGAGAGCGGAGCGCCGACGGCCGCCGCGAACAAGCGGAACGTACGGCTGTGGCTGGCCGGGACATCCGTCTCGCTGTTCGGCGATGCCGCGCTGTGGATCGCGCTCGGCATCTGGATGAAGGACCTGACGGATTCCAACGGCGCGGCCGGACTGGCCTTCGCCGCCTATGTGCTGCCCCGGCTCGGCGCCCCGTTCCTAGGTCTGGTCGTGGACCGCTACCGGCGCCGGCCGCTGATCGCGCTGATCAACTTCGCGCTGGCCGGCTGGGTGTGCCTGGCCTTCCTGGTCCACGACAAGGACCAGGCGTGGCTGCTGTATCTGGTGCTGTTCGGCATCGGCCTGGGCGTCGGCATGCACAACGCGGCGGGCAGCGCGCTGCTCACCCGGCTGGTGCCGGCCGAGGAACTGGGGCCCACCAACGCGCTGATGCGCACGCTCCAGGAGGGCGGCATGCTCGTCGCGCCCGCGGTCGGCGCGGCGCTGTACACGTGGGTCGGGCCGCGTGCCGTGGCCGGCCTGGAAGTGGTGACGTTCCTGGCGTGCGCCCTGTGCGTGCTGGCGGTGAAGGTCGACGAGCCCGAGCCGAAGCGGCCGGACGGCAAGCTCGTCCAGGAACTCCTCGCCGGGGTGCGGCACTTGGCACGCACCCCGCAACTGCGTGCGGTCTCCCTGGCCATGGGGCTCGGCCTGCTGGGCTTCGGCTTCATCGAGACGCTGATCTACGCCGTCGCCGACGAGGGTCTGCATCGCAGCGCGTCGTTCGTCGGGGTGCTCACCGTCGTCAAGGGCGTCGGCTCGGTGCTGGGCGGCCTCGCCGGGGTGCGGGTGCTCAAGCGGATGGGGCCGGGCCGGGAGGCGATGCTGACCGTGTTCGGGCTCGGCACGATGGGCCTGGGCTGTGCCCTGCTGATCCTGCCCGGTGTGGTGGCGGCGCTGGCGGGTGTGTTCGTGATCGGTCTGGGCATCCCCGGCGCGGTCGTCGGCCTGTACACCTCCGTGCAGCGCAACTCCCCCGACCAGCTGCAGGGCCGGGTCGCCTCGGCGGCGAGCATGCTCGCGACCGCGCCCCAGGTGCTGGCCGTGTTCACCAGCGCCGCGCTGGTGGCGAGCGTCGACTTCCGGGTGCTGCTGGGCGTGATGACCGTGCTGGTCCTGGGCGGCTCCGGCTACCTCGCCCTGCGGCTGCGCGCCCTGCGCGCCGCGCCGCGACCCGCCCCGGCGCAGCCGCAGTCGGCACCCGCCGCCGCGGAGTGACGTACCGCCGCCGCGCCCGCACCTTCCGAAGGAGATCCCCATGACCGGCGCCCCCGTGGTGCTGCCTCTGACACCCCAGCAGCGAGGCGTGTACTTCCTGCACTGTCTGGCCCCGGACAGCGCGGTGTACAACGTGCCGATCGTGCTGCGGGTGCGCGGCGGTCTGGACCGTGCGCGGCTCCAGCGGGCGGTGGACGTCCTGGTGACCCGGCATCAGGCGCTGCGGCTGACGGTGCGGGAGAGCGACGGGCAGGTGCTCCAGCTGATCCACCCCGCGGACGCGGCACCCCGGGTCGAGGTGAACTGGACCTCGCTGCCGGGCGCGGACCTGACCCGGGCGGCCGCGGAGGTCGTCCGGTACGCGGGCCGGCCCTTCGACGTGGTGCGCGGTCCCCTGACGCGGGTGGACGTGGTGGAGCTCGCCGCCGAGGAGCACGCGGTGTCGCTGTGCTTCCACCACCTGGTCATCGACGAGATCGCGGCGACCGCGCTGGCCGGCGAACTGCACCGGCTCTACGAGGATCCCGCCGCGCTGCCCGAGGCCGGTCCCGAGCACCAGTACGCCGAGTTCTGCGCCGGACTGCTGGCCGAGCCCGATCCGAAGGGCCTCGACTTCTGGCGGGAGCGGCTGGCCGGGATGCCGGTGCTGCCGCTGCCCGAGGAGCATGTCCCCGAGGAGCACGGCCTGTTCACCGGCGACCGGGTCGGCTTCACCGTGCCCGAGGCGGTCGCGGCGCGCCTTGCCGAGGTGAGCCGCGCCCACCGGGTCTCGGAGTTCATGGTGTTCCACGCCGCGCTGCTGGTGCTGCTGCACCGGTGGACCGGCGCCGAGGACATCGCCGTGGGCACGCCGATGAGCGGCCGGGTCGACGAGCGGTTCGCGCAGACCGTGGGCTTCTTCCAGAACACGGTCGTGCTGCGGGGCGCGGTCGATCCCGGGCAGAGCTTCGCGGCGCTGCTCAAGGCGTCCCGGCGGACCGTCCTTGAGGGTCTGCAACGCCAGCACGTGCCCTTCGAGACGGTCGTGGACGCGGTGCGGCCGTCCCGGGAGTCCACCCGCAACCCGCTGTTCCAGGTCGCGCTGGTCTTCAACCGGCGCAAGGTCGAGCAGGACTGGAGCCTGCCGGGTCTGACGGTGGAGCCGCTGCCGTTCCCGTGGCCGACCTCGCACTTCGATCTGGCGCTGACCCTGCTGCACGAGTACGGGGTCCTCAAGGGCGACTTCGCCTACAGCGCGCAGCGGTTCTCCCGGGCCACGGCCGAGCGGCTGACCGCGGTGTTCCTGCGGCTGCTGGACGGCCTGCTGGCGGATCCGGAGGCGGCGGTCGGGGACGTCGAGCTGATGGACACCCAGGAGCGGTCGCACATAAGGGAGTTGCGTTCCGCGACCGGCCGATCCGTGCTGGACGGTCGAGGCCGGATGCTGCCGCTCGGGTTCCACGGCGCCGTGCACACCGAGGAGGCCGGGCGGCTCGTGCCGACCGGGGAACGCGGCCGGTTCGCCCCGGACGGACGGTTCGAGCTGTGGCGCGACCCCGTCGAGGCGGTCCTGGAGGCGTATCCGGGTGTGCTGGCCGCCGCCGTGGTGCGGCCGCCCGGCGCCCAGGAGGGGAGCGTCGCCTGGGCGGTACCGCGACCGGGCGCCGAGCCGCCCACGCCCCGGGAGCTGTCGGCCCATCTCCAGGCCCGGGTGCCGGCACATCTGCTGCCGCAGCGGATCGTCGTACGGGACGAGATCCCCACCGGTCCGGACGGCCGCCCCGCCCCTGCCGCGCCGGCCGCCGACCCCGAACCGGCCGAGGCGGCACCGGAGGAGAGCGCCGACGAGGCACCGCGCGATGCCGTCGAGCGGCGCCTCGTCGAGCTCTTCGAGGAACTCCTCGGCGTACCCGGCCTCGGCCGCTACGACAACTTCTTCGACTACGGCGGCCAGTCGCTGCTCGCGGTCCGGCTGGTCGCACGGGTCGCCGAGGAACTGGGCCGACCGCTCGGCGTGGGCGTCTTCATGAACAACCCGACCGTCGCCGCCCTGGCCCGGGCCCTCGCCGAGGACAGCGCCGCCGACCCCGCCGGGCTGGTGCGCCTGCGCACTCCCGAGGGCGACCCCGCGGACATCACGGTGGCCCTGATCCATCCGGTCGGCGGCACCCTCATGTGCTACGCACCCCTCGTCGACCTCCTGCCCGGGCACATCGAAGTGGTCGGCATGGAGCGTGTCGCGGGTGCCCACCCCGACGACGCGACCTACGCCGACCTCGTCGACCGGTACGCCACCACCCTGGCCGACGCCCTGCCCGGCCGCCGTATCGCCCTGCTCGGCTGGTCGCTCGGCGGTGTCCTGGCCCACTCGGTCGCGGGGCGGCTCACCGAACTCGGCCACGACGTCGCCCTGGTGGCCCTGCTGGACTCCCTGGCCCAGCGCACCGCCGAGGACGCCGAGCGGATGTCCGCCACCTCCGCCACGCTGCGCGCCTTCGCCGGTTCGGTGCTCCGGGACGGCACCGGTGTGCTGGGGCCCGCCACCGAACAGCGGCTGCTCATGCGGCGCTTCGGCGTCGACCCGGACCTCCTGCGCGACACGCCCACGGAGCTGGTGGCCCGCATGCTGGAGGACTGGGCGCGGCTGTTCGCCCTGGTGGCCGAGGGCAGCCCGGCGAAGACCACCGCACCCCTCCAGCTCTTCCTGTGCGCGGACAACCCGGCCGGCTATCCGGAGGCGCTGGCCGAGAGCTGGGAGGGGCTCGGCGGGGCGCTGGAGCTGTGCCGGGTGCCCGGGACACATATCGAGGTGCTCACGTCCCCCGCGGTGGAGCGGGTCGCGGCGGCGTTCACCGGGCGAACAGGACGGTCATGACGGAGCCCCGCGTCGCCGCCGACTGGTACGAGAGCGCCGGGGTGCGCGGCGGCCCGCGCCGGATGCTCCAGGAGGACCGCGAGGCCGGACTGAAGGTGTTCCCCGAACACCTGGTCCCGCATCTGCGCCACGAGGGCCTCGCCGGCCTCGGCGCGGACACCCGACAGGCGCTGCTGACCCAGCACTTCTACCAGTACATGCTGTTCACCTCGCACCTGGAGACCAAGGTCGTCAACCGGGGGGCGGCGATGGTGGCGCACGGCGAGACCGACGTCGACCTCGGTCCCGGCGCCCGGCTGGACGCGTTCAAGATCTACAGCGACGAGGCCTATCACGCCCTGTTCAGCCTGGACGTGGTGCAACAGGTGGAGAAGACCACGGCGGTTCCGGTGCTGCCGTACGACTTCGCCCCGCGCATGGCGCGGCTGGACCGCACCGGCCACGCGTTCCTGCCGGACCACGGCTCGTTGGCCCACATCCTCCAGGTCGTCGCCTTCGAGACCGTGGTGACCCGGATGCTGGCGCGGATCCCCCGGGACGAGACGGTGTTCCGGGTGGTGCGCGAGGTCGTGGGCGACCACGTCCGCGACGAGGTGCACCACCACGCCTACTTCACCCGCTACTTCAAGGAACTGTGGGCGAGCCTGTCCCCGGCGACACGCGTCAAGGTGGCGTGCGCCATGCCGCACTTCGTCGACGACTGCCTGCGCCCGGACCTCGACCCGGTGCGGTCGGCCCTGCACACGGCCGGTGTGGGCGCCGGCCTGGCCGAGGAGGTGCTGCGCGACTGCTACCGCGAGGAGGTCCTGGCGGCCGGCGTACGCGACGCGGGCCGGCACACGCTGGGGCTGTGCGAGTCGGTGGGCGCGTTCGACATACCCGAGGCCCGCGAGCAGCTGCATCTGCTGGGGCTGACGGACTGACGGGGGTCCCGGGCGGCGGCGCGGGCCGCCCGGGGCTCACTTCTTCCCGTACGTCGTGGCCGGTACGTCACTTCTCCAGCGCCGCCGCGAGCGCGCCGCCGTCGACCTGACCGGACGCCAGCCGGGGCAGCCCGCCGAGGACGTGCACGGTGGGCGGCGGCCAGCCCGTGGGCCAGGCGCGGCGCACCGCACGGCGCCACACACGCGGGTCGGCGTCCGTGCCCGCCGTCGGCACCACGGCGGCCCGGACCCGGAGCGCCCCGCCGTCGCCGGTCACGACCGCGGCCTCCTCGACCCCGGGCAGCGCGGCGAGCACCGCCTCGGCCTCGGCGGGGTCCAGGGTGCGCCCGACCCACTGCCGCACCCGGTCCGCGGTGCCCAGCAGCCGGACCCGGCCGTCCGCGTCGATCCAGGCCCGGAACGCACCGGGACGCGGGGCGTCGCCGACGCCGAGCAGCCCCGCGATCCCCCGGGGCAGGGTGCGCCCCTCGGGGTCGGTCACCCGCAGCGGGCGGCCGGGCGCCGGGTCGGTGAGCCGGAGGCCGTACGGGTCCTGCGCCCGCCAGTCGCACCCGCCGAGCCGTCCGAGGGCGGGGTCGACGACGTCCAGCAGGACACGGCCGCCCGCGCGTCGGTACGCGGCGACGGCGGACGTCGGCAGGAACTGCTCGACGGGGCAGTGGGCGACGGGCGCGAGTGCCGGGCCCGTGGCGGCCGCGGCGGCGAGCCCGGGGAACGACCCGCGCGCGACGGGCGGTGCCTCACCGGCCGCCACGGGCCCCTCGGCGGGGCGCACATACGGCTCGGCGAAGGTGTGCAGCGGGGCGTCGGGCCGGTCGGTGAGGGCGCCCAGCAGACGGGTGAGGTCGGCCGTGAGCCGCCGCGCGCCGGCCTGGTCGAGGGCGGCCGGGGTGAAGTCGAGCCGTCCGTAGGCGGCGTCGCCCTCGCGGCGCAGTTGCAGGATGAGGTCGAAGGACCGCGTCGAGTTGGGCGCGAAGAAGTCCCAGTCGAACTCCAGCCCCGCCACCTCGCCCAGGTCGCGCGCGACCGACGGATAGGACACGCCGATCCGGTCGAAGGCGCCCTGGCTGACGTCCACGCCGTGGCGTCGGCGCAGTTCGCGCAGGACCCAGCTGAAGGGGACCCGGCGATGGCGGTGGACGAGGCCGAGCGCCTCCCCCGCGGCCGCGAGGAGCTCCCGGAAGGTGGTCTGCGGTGTCACCTCCATCAGACACGGCACGACATTGACCTGGAGGCCGATGTGGTCCCGGGTCCCGGGCACGCTGGTGTCGACCGGGATGCCCAGGACGAAACGGCGGTTGCCGTACCCGTGCAGGACCGCGGCGGCGCAGGCCACCAGGCCGGTGAAGAAGCTGACGCCCGTCCGCCGGGTGAGCTCGCGCAGCCGGGCGCAGTGCTCGGCGGGCAGGTCGAAACGGGGCGTCGGCCGCACGGCGGCGTCCTCGTCGGTGCCGGCGGAGCGGGGCAGGACCAGGCCGGGCAGATCGAGCAGGCCGGCGGTCAGCCAGTACTGGACGACGTCGTCCAGTTCCTCGTCGATCGCGGGGTGTTCGGGCAGGGCGTGGTTCTCGCGCGAGGGCCGGGGGCCGGTGGCGAGGGCGCGCAGGAAGTGGCGGGCGAAGACGAACTTGGAGCGCCCGTCGAAGGCGATGTGGTGCACGCCGACGACCAGGGTGTGCCGGTCTTTTCCGTGCGCCAGCAGGGAGAAGGTGATCGGCGAACGGGTGGTCAGATCCCAGGGCCCGACCCGGTGCGCCCGGTACCAGTCGCGGGCCGCGGAGAGCTCCTGCCCCGGTACGGCGGCGAGCTCCAGCTCCTCGAACTGGAGCACGTCCGGCGCCGGCCGGATCACCATCCGCGCCTCGGCCCCCTCGACGACGAGCCCCCTGAGCTGCGGATGGTCCTCACACACGTCCAGACACGCCGCCCGCACCCGCTCGCCGCTCACCCCACCCCTGATGAGCACCGACAGAAACCCACCGTTGATGGACCCCGGATGCAACTGCTGCTCCAGCCACATCGCCTCCTGACCAGGAGACAACCGCACGAACACCGCCCCACCACCTGTCCCTTATACACATCCCCGAGCCCCCGAGCCCCCTGAGCCTGTCGGATGCCGCCTTTTGCCTGCCAAAAAAAACCGCCACACACCCGCACCAACCACCACAACCGACGTCCCAGCCCATGCCACTCAGG
>NZ_JABERD010000169.1 GCF_013044505.1 Streptomyces sp. S3(2020)
CCGTCCGCCACCGAGGGCGGCCCCCTCGCCACCGTCGCGCTGGAGAACACCGGCACCGGACGCTGCCTCAGGGCCAATTCCGGAGAGTCCCCGGACAACCCTCCCGAGCCCGCCGTCTGCGCGGCCGGCGACACCCAGGAGTGGCGGGTCGTCGCCATCGCGAAGAGCGCCTACGCCCTGGAGCACGTCGCCTCGGGATTCTGCCTCGACATCGCCGGCGACCGCGTCCAGGGCGACCCCATGCAACTCCGCCCCTGCGCCTACCGGCAGGGCGCCGACGCCCCCTTCCCCGAGGACCAGGCGTTCCTGCTCAGGGCCCGCGCCGACGGCACGTTCACGGTGGTCTGCCAGGAGAACCCGGAGATCGCGGTGGGGGTGCGGGCGGGCGAGGTGAGGATGCTGGCGACAGCCGGCTCGGGCAAGGAGATCCGCTTCGCCCTCGACGACGGCCTGGCGAAGGCGCTGGGCGGCTGAACCCGGGGCACTGGGCAACCGGGCCGGGAATGCCAGACTTTGCCCATGGCGGAAATCATCCAGAAGGACGGCACCTGGACCTTCGACGGCGACGCCCTGCGGCTGACCCCCGGGCGCGACAAGAACGTCAGCCTGTTCCGCAAGGCCCTGGGTGAACTGGTCGTCCCGCTGGGCGCGTTGGCGGGCGTCTCGTTCGAGCAGGGCCGCAGGGCGGGGCGGCTCAGGTTACGTCTGCGCGACGGCGCCGACCCGCTGCTGCACGCCACCGGCGGCCGGCTGACCGAGCCCAACGACCCGTACCAGCTGATCGTCGAGTCCGACCGCTACGGCGTCGCCGAGTACTTCGTGGACGAGGTCAGGAACGCGCTGCTGCTCGACCAGGTCCCGTCCGCGCCGGTCGCCGAGTACCTGCTGCCGGGCCCGGCCGTGCCGCTGTCGGTGTCCGCCGGGGACGGCACCGCGAGCTTCGACGGTGAGCGCGTCCGGCTGGAGTGGAACTGGAAGACGGAGGACGCCAAGGCCGCCGCCGGCATCCGCACCCTCGCCGTCACCGACCTCACCGCCGTGGAGTGGCACCCGGCGGTCGGCCTGGAGAACGGCTGCCTCCGCTTCAGCGTCAGGAACGCGCCGACCAAGGCGCCCCCGAAGTACGACCCCCACTCGGTCGAGCTGTGGGGCTTCAAGAAGGACCCGCTGATGGCCCTGGTCGCGGCGGCCGTCCAGGCCAGGCTTCCTCACCCGGCCGGAACGGCCGCCACGGACGTACGGAACACACCCGAGGGACGACCGGAACTGCCCTCCGCTCCGGTCGCTGCCACCGAGGACGACCATGACGCCCTCCTGCGCCGTCTGCGCGAGCTCGGCGAGCTGCGCCGCACGGGTGTGCTGACGGACGAGGAGTTCACGCTGGCCAAACAGGCGGTCCTCAAGCGGATGTAGGCCCCGCGGAGGGCTACTTGGCCCGGCGGGCCACCGTGAAGTGGTCGATCCGGTCACCGGTCTCGGCGATGCCCGACACCTTCAGCCTGGCGTAGTGCCCCCGCGCCGCGGGCTCCACGTCCACCCGCAGGAAGGAGTAGTTGAGGTAGCGCACCCGGGACCAGGTGACGGTCTCGTCGACCTTGCCGTCCTTGGTGTTGACGAAGGAGGCCACGGAGTCGACGTCCTTCACATGCCCCTCGTAGGAGTCCGGAGCGGAGAAGGCGTACAGGCTGCGGCCCGCCGCGCCCGCCGTCACGTAGACGACACCCTCGCTCTCGGGGTAGGCCGTGTCACCGATGGCCAGTTTCTTGACGACCTTGTCGCCCTTGATGACGTCGGTGCGCTCGTACTGGTGGTTGTGGCCGTTGATGACCAGGTCCACCGTGTACTTCTCGAACAGCGGCACCCACTCCTGGCGCACGCCCCCCTCCGAGGCGTGTGCGGTGGAGGTGCAGTAGGCGCAGTGGTGGAAGAACACGACGATGAAGTCGACGTCCTTCGAGGCGCGGAACTTCTTCAGCTGCGCCTCGAACCACGTGGTCTGGGTGCCGCCCGAGATACCGAGGTTGGCCGGGATCTCGAAGGAGATGTCGTTGGCGTCGAGCGAGACGACCGCCGTGTTGCCGTAGACGAAGCTGTAGACGCTCGGCAGGTTCCTGGCGTCGGGTCCGTTGTCGGGAAGGCTCCAGCGGGCCTCCTCGCCGCCGTAGCCGTTGGGCGAGTACCAGGCCTCCATGTCGTGGTTGCCGTAGGCCGGCATCCACGGCACGGACTTGGCGACGGACTCGGTCTGGGCGAGGAACTGGTCCCACACCCGCGAGTCGAAGCCGGTGTCGGCGGTCTTGCCCTGGCCCGCCGGATCGGCGTAGCAGATGTCGCCGGCGTGCAGATGGAAGGCCGGGTTCTGGCCGAGGAGCAGGCTGTTGTTGGCCAGGCCGTGGTAGCCGACGCCCTCGTCGCCGAAGGCCGTGAAGGTGAAGGCCTCCTTGTGCGCGGGCGCGGTGGTGAAGGTGCCGAGGGTGCCCAGCAGATGCGGCTCGGCCGGGTCGAAGCCCTGGTGGCCGACACCGTAGTAGTACGTCCGGCCGGGCTTGAGGTGGGTCAGCTTGGCGTGGACGTAGTACTGCGTGTGGTCGGCGCTGGCGCCGACGCCGGCCGGGGTGTACAGGGTGCGCACCTCGGCCTCGATCTTGCGGGAGAGGTCGAGGGGGTGGGCGCCGATGCGGACGAAGGGCTTCTTGACGGCGACGGGCACCTGCCACGAGACGGTGATCTCGGTGCGCGGGTCGTTGCCGAACGCGAGGTGGCGGCCGAAGGGGGCGACCAGGGCCCCGTCGACGCTCTCGGTGGCCGGGTGGGGCCGGGTGCTTGCGTGGTTCTGGGTGGGCGTGGCGGCCTGGGCGGTGGCGCCCGGCACGAACACGCCGCCCGCGACGGCGCCCAGCGTGACCGCGCCGCCCCTGATCATCGTGCGCCGGGAGAATCTGGCGCGCAGGTACTCGTGCTGCTCGGCCATGCTCATGCGCTCGGCGAGCTGCTCGGGTACGCCCATACGAGGAATGTCCATGGCTCCACAAGCTGCTCGTCGGACACATCGGCCCGGGGAACAGCCGGCCAACGGACTCCCATGGACAACCCATAAGTGTTCTAAGTGTCCGAACAGCCTCTTGCCCGAAATCGGGCAGGATTCTTGCGAAAGCCATGTCCGTCCTCCAGGATCTACCGGGTGCACGACGAACTTGTTGATCATCTGACGCGGTCCACGCCCCTCCAGCGGGGCGAGGCACTGCGGGTGATCCAGGACGTGCTCGCCTACTTCGACGAGACGACCGAGGACTACGTCCGTCGCCGCCACCGCGAACTCCAGGCCCAGGGCCTGGTCAACGCGCAGATCTTCGAACGGATCGAGGCGGACTTGAAATACCGGGCGGTCGCGCCGCCGGAGCTTACGCTCAGGCAGCTGCGCCGCATCGTCTACGGCTGAGACGGCTGAGTCGCTACAGCCGGGAAACGGATTACACCTATATGTGCGGAATCGTCGGATACATCGGGAAGCGTGATGTGGCCCCTCTCCTCCTGGAGGGCCTCCAGCGCCTGGAGTACCGCGGCTACGACTCGGCGGGCATCGTCGTCACGTCCCCGAAGACGGCGGGCCTGAAGATGGTCAAGGCCAAGGGCCGGGTCCGGGACCTGGAGGCCAAGGTCCCGGCGCGCTTCAAGGGCACGACCGGTATCGCCCACACCCGCTGGGCCACCCACGGCGCCCCCTCCGATGTGAACGCGCACCCGCACATGTCGGCCGACCTCAAGGTCGCCGTGGTCCACAACGGGATCATCGACAACGCCTCCGACCTGCGCCGCAAGCTGGAGGCGGACGGTGTCGAGTTCCTCTCCGAGACCGACACCGAGGTCCTCGTCCACCTCATCGCGCGCTCGCAGGCCGAGAAGCTGGAGGACAAGGTCCGCGAGACGCTGCGCGTCATCGAGGGCACGTACGGCATCGCCGTGATGCACGCCGACTTCAACGACCGCATCGTCGTGGCCCGCAACGGCTCCCCGGTCGTCCTGGGCATCGGCGAGAAGGAGATGTTCGTCGCCTCGGACATCGCGGCCCTCGTGACGCACACGCGCCAGATAGTGACCCTCGACGACGGCGAGATGGCCACGCTCAAGGCCGACGACTTCCGCACGTACACGACGGAGGGCACCCGTACGACGTCGGAGCCCACCACCGTCGAGTGGGAGGCCGCCTCCTACGACATGGGCGGCCACGACACGTACATGCACAAGGAGATCCACGAGCAGGCCGACGCCGTGGACCGCGTGCTGCGCGGCCGCATCGACGACCGCTTCTCCACCGTGCACCTGGGCGGCCTGAACCTGGACGCCCGCGAGGCCCGCCAGATCCGCCGGGTGAAGATCCTCGGCTGCGGCACCTCGTACCACGCCGGCATGATCGGCGCCCAGATGATCGAGGAGCTGGCCCGCATCCCCGCGGACGCCGAGCCGGCCTCCGAGTTCCGCTACCGCAACGCGGTCGTGGACCCCGAGACGCTGTACGTGGCGGTCTCCCAGTCGGGCGAGACGTACGACGTCCTCGCCGCGGTCCAGGAGCTCAAGCGCAAGGGCGCGCGGGTCTTCGGCGTCGTGAACGTGGTCGGCTCGGCGATCGCCCGCGAGGCGGACGCCGGCATCTACGTCCACGCGGGCCCCGAGGTCTGCGTGGTCTCCACGAAGTGCTTCACCAACACCACGGTCGCCTTCGCCCTGCTGGCGCTCCACCTGGGCCGCACCCGCGACCTCTCGGTCCGCGACGGCAAGCGCATCATCGAGGGCCTGCGCAGGCTGCCCCAGCAGATCACCGAGATCCTCGACAACGAGGAGGAGATCAAGAAGCTGGCCGAGCAGTACGCCGACGCCCGCTCGATGCTCTTCATCGGCCGTGTCCGGGGCTACCCGGTGGCCCGTGAGGCCTCCCTGAAGCTCAAGGAGGTCTCGTACATCCACGCCGAGGCCTATCCCGCCTCCGAGCTCAAGCACGGCCCGCTGGCCCTGATCGAGCCCGCCCTCCCCACGGTCGCGATCGTCCCCGACGACGACCTCCTGGAGAAGAACCGCGCCGCCATGGAGGAGATCAAGGCCCGCAGCGGCAAGATCCTCGCGGTCGCCCACCAGCACCAGGAGAAGGCCGACCACACCATCGTCGTCCCGAAGAACGAGGACGAACTGGACCCGATCCTCCTGGGCATCCCCCTCCAACTCCTGGCGTACCACACGGCTTTGACACTGGGCAGGGACATCGACAAGCCGAGGAACCTCGCCAAGTCCGTGACGGTGGAGTAGTTAATCCCCGCGACGGCGGAATGGATAATTGAGCAACCCCCACGGCGAGCAACCACCTCCGCGAGAGCGGCGCCGGTTTAGGCGCAAAAAAGTGAACGGACCCCCACGTGTTGCCACCGGACACGGGGGGTCCGTTCTCATGTCGCCGGGGCCGCCCAATACCCCGGCGTCGGCCGCGACTCAGCCGGTTGCCGTCACGCCCCGACCCGCAGCCCGCTTCGGAAGCACCGTCGGCCAGTGCGCCATGGCCGCAGTCGCCGCATACCAGGCCACCGCACCGGCCGCGACGGCGAACCAGCCGCCGACCTTGGTGAGCCCGTCGTTGCCGGCGAACTGGGCGATGGCCATCAGGACCAGCGCCACGAAGAACAACCCGTAGGCGCCCTGCCCGAGTTGGTCCCCACCCGCGAGGGTGAGCGACAGCGCCACGAGGGCGAAGAGCAGCAGGAACAGCCCGGCCGCGTTGGCGGAACCGGCGTCCGAGACGGCCCAGGTGAACCACAGCGCACCGAGCGCCGCGAAGGCCGTACCGTTGGCGGTGTCCTGTTCGCGGAAGGCCATGAGCCCCGCGACGAAGAGGGCGACTCCGCCCACGTAATGGGCGATTGACACGGCGTCAGCGGCTGTCACACCGTCGATCACGTCGGTGTGGCCGAGGCCGAACGCCAGGAGGGTGATCCCGAGGGCGAGTCGGCCGACGATGGTGGTGGTTGCTCCCGCGGAGACGTCATTGTCCACGGCGGGCTCCCTTCATGCTGTGCAGTTGTACGGTGTGCGATATATGCCCTTCACAAGCGCACAAACACCTCTACGCGCCAGTAGATTTACGCACCGCACAAGGGAGTTGCGGCCGTTCCCAGGCGGTATCTCACCTGGGACAACGGCGAGTCACGGAATCACAACGACGGGGCGCTTCGCGCGCTTCGCGAGCCGTCCCGCGACGGACCCGAAGATCCGCCCGACGAGTCCGTGCGTGGAACCGACGACGATCGCGTCCGCCTCGTACTCCCGCCCGACCTCTTCGAGTTCATGGCAGATGTCGCCGCCGCGCTCGACGAGGATCCACGGCACCTCGGCGAGATAGTCGGCGCAGGCGAGTTCGAGGCCGAGCACCTCGGTGCGGTGGTCCGGGACGTCGACGAAGACCGGTGGCTCACAGCCGGCCCACACGGTGGTGGGCAGCCGGTTGGCGACATGGACGATGATCAGACCCGAGCCGGAGCGATGGGCCATGCCGATGGAGTACGCGAGCGCGCGCTCGCTGGACGTGGAGCCGTCGAAGCCCACCACCACGCCGTGCTTGAAGGCGGGGTCGCAGGAATGACGTGACTCTTCCGCCGCCAGGGGCTCGGCCGCCGTGGGGTCGGCGACGGGCCGCTTGCGGTCCGCGGGTTCAAAGAATTCGTGACCGGCCATGGCTGTCTCGGCGTTGTGATCCTTTTTGGGAGGGACGACAGTGTGCGGCGGAGCTGTGTCCGGGAATCATCTTCCCAACCCCATACCCCCAAGGGTACGGCGGCACGCCTCCTTAGCCCAGATCCCGCGCACGGTCGGTGGGGGTTCCAGGGAGCATGCACGAGGGTGCGCCCGTAACGCAATGGTTGCTGCGCTGTACAGGCGGTTTGCACAGGATTCACGCCGCCGTACGGTCCTGACGGCGGTACGCGCAGTGACCGACCGCTCGAACACGCGTTGAACCCGGCAGTCACGCCCCAGGGAGCAACGCATGTCCGGACACCGACCCCCCTCCGAGGACTCCGCCACGGACGTGGTCCGCTGGGCGGTGTTCAGTTGCGTCCTCGTCCCCGTGGTCCTTCTCTGGTACGGCAGCTCGCTCGCCGGCGCGGCGGGCACCGCCCTCGGCCTGGCCGCCGTCACGGCCGTCTGCCGGGTCCTGCTGCGCCAGTCGGAGCGCGGTGCGGCCCGCCTGCTCGCCGAGGAGAGCGCGCCCCACCGTGGCCGTCATCACAGGGCCGGAACGGGGGCCCGTCGAGGCGGTCGTCACACTGGGGGAAACTCACCGGTCGCTTGACCGGTTTCCGCGCACGGACCCGTATCTTTTCAGCCAACTTCCGGCCACCGCGCATCCGTTGCCCCCACCACCCCCCACCCCCCGTTCGACCTGCACGGAAAGGGTCTCCAGGGCCCCTCGCACCCTACGTGGATTGGCCACTACGACGAGGCGCACTTCCCTGCACGGCCCGTGAGTGCAACGCTTCGTGATCGAATGCTTCACGCCAAGTTGCCATGTCGACAATGTGCCGGTTGCCGAACTGGTCACCCCGGCACCACTGGACACAGTAGATTCGATCTTGACGTCTTACGGCGGGGGACTCGTGCAGGACCGAGGGGAAACGTGCTGGAGCGACAAGCCCGACAAGTTAGGGGCGCCGCGACCACCGAGGGGGGCTTAGCAGTATGAGCCACGACTCCACTGCCGCGCCGGAAGCCGCGGCCCGGAAGCTTTCCGGGCGACGCCGCAAGGAGATCGTCGCGGTGCTGCTGTTCAGCGGCGGCCCCATCTTCGAGAGTTCCATACCGCTGTCGGTGTTCGGGATCGACCGCCAGGACGCCGGCGTGCCGCGCTACCGCCTGCTGGTGTGCGGCGGCGAGGAAGGCCCGCTGCGGACCACAGGGGGCCTGGAACTCACCGCGCCACATGGCCTGGAGGCGATCGCACGGGCGGGCACGGTCGTCGTGCCGGCCTGGCGTTCGATCACCTCACCACCGCCGGAGGACGCGCTCGACGCACTGCGCCGGGCGCACGAAGAGGGCGCCCGCATCGTCGGACTGTGCACCGGTGCCTTCGTGCTGGCCGCCGCGGGCCTGCTGGACGGCCGTCCCGCGACCACCCACTGGATGTACGCGCCGACGCTGGCCAAACGCTATCCGTCGGTGCACGTGGATCCACGCGAACTGTTCGTCGACGACGGCGACGTACTGACATCGGCCGGTACCGCGGCCGGAATCGATCTCTGTCTCCACATCGTGCGGACGGACCACGGCAACGAGGCGGCCGGCGCGCTGGCCAGGCGTCTTGTCGTGCCCCCGCGCCGATCGGGCGGCCAGGAGCGCTATCTCGATCGGTCTTTACCGGAGGAGATCGGCGCCGACCCGCTCGCCGAGGTCGTCGCCTGGGCACTGGAGCACCTCCACGAGCAGTTCGACGTGGAGACGCTGGCGGCACGGGCGTACATGAGCCGTCGTACGTTCGACCGCCGCTTCCGCTCGCTCACCGGCAGCGCACCGCTTCAGTGGCTGATCACCCAGCGGGTGCTCCAGGCGCAACGGCTCCTGGAGACGTCGGACTACTCGGTGGACGAGGTCGCGGGGCGCTGCGGGTTCCGTTCGCCGGTGGCACTGCGCGGGCACTTCCGCCGCCAGCTGGGCTCCTCGCCCGCGGCGTACCGCGCGGCGTACCGGGCGCGGCGTCCGCAGAGCGAGCGTCCGACCGAGAGCGACGCAGTGGCAGGCCCCATGGGCCCGCCACCCGTTCTCCACCCGGAGGGCGGCCCGGTCCCGCTCCAGACCCGGCGTACGGCGGCGGCGAGCGCGATGGGCCCGGCGGCCCAGCTGTCGGCGAGCCTGCCGGGGCAGCGCAGCGGATCGTAACGGCGTACCGCGACGCCGGACGGGATGTCCGCCGGACGGGATGATCCACTCATCCCGTCCGGCGTTCGGCCGTGCGCTCAGGTCGCAGCACCGCCGGGCCTCCCAAAAGGCGACGTCAGCTTTAGGGTGGTCGCATGAACGATCGCATGGTGTGGATCGACTGCGAGATGACCGGCCTCTCGCTGTCCGACGACGCGCTCATCGAGGTTGCCGCCCTCGTCACCGACTCCGAGCTGAACGTACTCGGCGAAGGAGTGGACATCGTCATCCGACCGCCGGACCAGGCGCTGGAGACGATGCCGGAGGTGGTGCGTCAGATGCACACCGCGTCCGGGCTCCTCGACGAACTCGCCGGCGGCACGACGCTGGCCGAGGCCGAGGCGCAGGTCCTCTCCTACATCCGGGAACACGTCAAGGAGGCCGGCAAGGCCCCCCTGTGCGGCAACTCCGTGGGCACGGACCGTGGCTTCCTGCTCCGGGACATGCCGACGCTGGAGGGCCACCTCCACTACCGGATCGTCGACGTCTCCTCAGTGAAGGAGCTGGCCCGGCGCTGGTATCCGCGGGCCTACTTCAACAGCCCCGACAAGAACGGCAACCACCGCGCCCTCGCCGACATCCGCGAGTCCATCGCGGAGCTGCGCTACTACCGCGAGGCCGTGTTCGTGCCGCAGCCCGGCCCCGACTCGGACACCGCAAAGACGATCGCCGCGAAGTACGTCCTGCCCGCTCAGTAGCCGCGTCAGGGGGCGCCGTAAAAGCCGTGCACGAGCACCCCTTCGGACCCTGTACACTTTTTCTCGGCCGGTAGGGGAAACCCAAAAGCAGGAACGCCGGTCGTGGTGGGTGTAGCTCAGCTGGTAGAGCACCTGGTTGTGGTCCAGGAAGTCGCGGGTTCAAGTCCCGTCACTCACCCTCAGTGATCAGCCGGTGACCTCGGTACAGAGGTCACCGGCTGATTCGTTTCCCGGCCCGGGAGCCCACGTGCACACCGAACTCATCCGCACGGCCCGCCTCGACCTCCTCCCCCTGCGCGTGGACCACGCCGAGGAGATGTCGGCCGTCCTGTCCGACCCGGCCCTGCACACCTTCATCGGCGGAGCACCCCTGACCGCCGAGCAGCTACGCGCGCGCTACGAGCGCCTGGTCACCGGCTCCCCCGACCCGACCGTCTCCTGGCTCAACTGGGTCCTGCGCCGGCACACGGACGACACCCTCATCGGCACCGTCCAGGCCACACTCACCGACCGCCACCACGCCGAGATCGCCTGGATCATCGGCACCCCCTGGCAGGGCCACGGCCTGGCCTCGGAGGCGGCCCGGGGACTGGTGACCTGGCTGGTCCGCCAGTACGTCCGAACCATCACGGCCCACATCCACCCGGACCACGCGGCGTCCGCCGCCGTGGCAACAGCGGCAGGCCTGACCCCGACCGACGAACAGCACGAAGGGGAGACGGTCTGGCGGCTGTCCTTGAGCGACTGAGGTGCCATCCATGGGCGTATCGTCATGATATGGGCCATTCGCGATCCTGGGGAGGCTCATCATGACGGACCATCGCCACCGGGGGTGGTCACAACCGCCTCCGGCCCCACCGCCGACCGCCCGGCGCAGTCGCTTCCCCCGATGGCGACCGCTGACCTGGGTGATCCTCGCCTTCAACCTGTTGATGCTGCTGTGGCTCGTCGTCGGGTTGAACGCGGCGTCCGACGAAGGCGAAAGCTGCACCGATCAGTTGTGCCAGGACGCGAACGACGTAGGAACTGCCATCGGCGCCGGCATCGTTCTGTTCATCTGGGCAGCCGGAGCTGTGATCCTCGGCGTCATCTGGCTGGTCACCAACCGATCGTTGCAGCAAGGACCGCCCCAACGACCCCCGCAGCGCTGGTGATTGCACCTCACGACGACGTGCGCGCCACCAGTTCCGTGGCCAGGACCACCTGTCGCCTCTCCAGCCCCCGTGACGCCGCCGGGCGGCGGTCCGCGATCTCGGTGAGGAGGAGGTCGATCATGTGGCGGCCCATCTCGGCGATGGGCTGGCGGACGCTGGTGAGGGGTGGGTCCATGTGGCGGGCGATGGCGGAGTCGTCGTAGCCGACGAGGGCGACGTCGTCGGGGATACGGCGGCCGGCCTCGCGCAGCGCCTGGCGGGCGCCCGCCGCGGTGACGTCCGAGGCGGCGAAGACCGCGTCCACGTCGGGGACGCGGGACAGCAGCGCGGCCATCGCGCTGGTGCCGCCCTCCTCCGTGAAGTCACCCGCTTCGATCAGGTTCTCGTTCGCCTCCAGGCCCGCCTCGCGCAGCGCGTCCCGGTAACCGTCGATCCGGCGCTGGGCACCGTACACATCGAGGCGTCCGGTGATGTGCGCTATGCGGGTGCGACCACGGGAGAGCAGGTGCTCCACCGCCTGCCGGGCGCCGCCGTAGTTGTCCGAGTCCACCGAGGGAAGCGTTTCCGCCGCCGAGCGGGGACCGCTGATCACCGCCGGTATCTCCAGCTGGGCCAGCAGATCCGGCAGCGGGTCGTCGGCGTGCACCGAGACCAGCAGCACCCCGTCCACGCGGTGCGCCGCCAAGTACTGGGCCAGCCGCTGCCTTTCCCGGTCGTTGCCCGCGAAAATCAGCAGGAGTTGCATCTCCGTCTCGGAGAGCTCCGCCGCGACACCCTTCAGCATGTCCGAGAAGTACGGCTCCGCGAAGAACCGGGTCTCCGGCTCGGGGACGACCAACGCGATCGCGTCCGTCCGGTTGGCCGCCAGCGCACGCGCAGCCGTGTTCGGGACGTAGCCGAGCTCCGCGACCGCCGCCTCCACCGCCGCGCGGGTCGCGTCACTGACCCGGGGCGAGCCGTTGATCACCCGGGAGACCGTGCCGCGGCCGACTCCGGCACGCGCGGCCACCTCTTCGAGGGTCGGCCGGCCACCGCTCCGGCCCCGCGCTCCGTGGGTTGCCATGGGCTCCGCCCTCCGCCGTCGTCATCACGCTGGCCTGGAATCTAACAGTCCCGTTGGGCATGCGAACGCCCCCTGGGGGCTGCCGCCCCCAGACCCCCGCTCCGGCCCCGAACGGGCCCCGTCCTCGAACGCCCGACGGGCCGAAAGATCAACCCCCGGAGTTAGTTAACAGGCCGATAACTGAAGACATCTCTCCTCGCCGACTCCCTTGACACCCCCGCCGAGACCGACGACTCTTCAACTCATCACTGATGGGAGCGCTCCCACAGTACCTGACACATACACATCCCGCACGTTCCCCGCCCGAGCCGCCGCGAGAACTAACGGGCCCAACCATGCAGTTGGCCGGGGGGTCGGCACGTCAGGGCAACAGGAGGACTCAATGCGAGCACGTACCCGAACCGCCCGTCGCAGGGTGGTGGTCCTCGCGGCCGTCGCGTCGCTGGGCGCCGGGCTGCTGGCCGGCTGTGCCGACGACGGCAAGAGCGACGAGGGAGGCTCTTCGTCCGAGGGCGGCGGCGGCAAGACCAAGATCACGCTCGGCCTCTTCGGCACCGCCGGCTTCGAGGAGTCCGGCCTGTACAAGGAGTACGAGAAGCTCCACCCGGACATCGACATCCAGCAGACCGTCGTCGAGCGCAACGAGAACTACTACCCGGCGCTGATCAACCACCTCACCACCAACAGTGGTCTCCAGGACATCCAGATGGTCGAGGTCGGCAACATCGCCGAGATCGTCGGGACCCAGTCCGACAAGCTGCTCGACCTGTCGAAGTACGGCAAGAAGAGCGACTACCTGGAATGGAAGTGGGAGCAGGCCACCACCTCCGGCGGCCAGACCATCGGTGTCGGCACCGACATCGGCCCGATGGCCATCTGCTACCGCACCGACCTGTTCAAGGCGGCCGGTCTGCCCACCGACCGCGAGGAGGTCGGCAAGCTGTGGGCCGGCGACTGGAACAAGCTCGTCGACGTCGGCAAGCAGTACAAGGCGAAGGCGCCCAAGGGCACCACGTTCCTGGACTCCCCCGGCGGTCTGATCCAGGCGATCCTCAGCGGTGAGAAGGACCGGTTCTACGACTCCTCCGGCAAGGTCATCTACAAGACCAACCCGGCCGTCAAGTCCGCCTTCGACCTCACCGCGGCGGCCGCCGAGGACGGGCTGATCGGCAACCAGACCCAGTTCCAGCCCGCCTGGGACACCACCATCGCCAACAGCAAGTTCGCGGCGATGTCCTGCCCGCCGTGGATGCTGGGTTACATCAAGGGCAAGTCGAAGCCCGAGTCGGCCGGCAAGTGGGACATCGCCCAGGCGCCGAAGTCCGGCAACTGGGGCGGGTCCTTCCTGACCGTGCCCAAGTCCGGCAAGAACACCGAGGAAGCGGCGAAGCTGGCCGCCTGGCTGACCGCACCCGAGCAGCAGGCCAAGCTGTTCGCCGTGCAGGGCAGCTTCCCGAGCACCCCGGCCGCGTACGACTCGGACGCGGTGAAGAGCGCCAAGAACGACATGACCGGTGACGCGCCGATCGGCACGATCTTCGCCGAGGCCGCCAAGAACATCCCCGTGCAGACGATCGGCCCGAAGGACCAGATCATCCAGCAGGGCCTGACCGACAACGGCGTCATCCTGGTGACCCAGGGCAAGTCCGCCAAGGAAGCCTGGGAGAACGCCGTCAAGACCATCGACAACAACCTGGACCAGTGACCCGTATGACCACTGGGCACGAAACCGCTGCCGCGCCCCCCGCCAAGGAGGGGGGCGCGGCCCCGGCCCGCCCGCCCGCTGGGCCCTCCACGGACGAGCGCCGCCGGGCCCGGCTGTCCCGCCGCTGGCAGCGGGACATGCGCTGGAGCCCGTACGCGTTCGTCTCACCGTTCTTCCTGCTGTTCCTCGCGTTCGGCCTGTTCCCGCTGATCTACACCGGCTGGGCCTCGCTGCACCAGGTGGAGCTGACCGCGCCCACCGACATGAACTGGGTGGGCTTCAAGAACTACACGCGGATCTTCGACGACGACTTCTTCTGGAACGCGGCGAAGAACACGCTGACCATCGGGATCATCTCGACGGTCCCGCAGCTGCTGATGGCGATGGGCCTCGCGCACATCCTCAACTACAAGCTGCGTGCCTCGACCTTCTACCGGGTCGCGATGCTCGCCCCGTACGCGACGTCGATCGCCGCCGCCTCGCTCGTCTTCGTCCTGCTCTTCGGCCGTGACTACGGCATGATCAACTGGGCGCTGAACCAGGTCGGCATCGACAACATCGACTGGCAGAACGACAAGTGGGCCTCTCAGATCGCGGTCTCCTCGATCGTCGTCTGGCGCTGGACCGGCTACAACGCGCTGATCTATCTGGCGGCGATGC
Source organism: Streptomyces sp. S3(2020) (assembly GCF_013044505.1). Lineage (GTDB taxonomy): Bacteria > Actinomycetota > Actinomycetes > Streptomycetales > Streptomycetaceae > Streptomyces. The sequence continues at coordinate 14,230 of NZ_JABERD010000169.1, forward strand.
AGGCGATCCCGCAGGATCTGTACGAGTCCGCGGCCCTGGACGGGGCCAACCGCTGGCAGCAGTTCTTCCATGTGACGCTGCCGTCGCTGCGGCCGACGATCCTGTTCACGGTGGTCGTCTCCACCATCGGCGCCTCCCAACTCTTCGGCGAGCCACTGCTGTTCGACGCCAACAAGGGAGCCTCCGGCGGAGCCCAGCACCAGTTCCAGACGCTCGGCCTCTATCTGTACGAGCAGGGCTGGGTCAACCAACACCTGGGCCGCGCCTCCGCGATCGCGTGGACGATGTTCCTGATCCTCATCGTCATCGGGATCGTCAACTACGTCATCTCGCGCCGGCTGCGCGCCAGTAGTTAGGAGAACCGGCCGTGACGACGACACTGACTCCGCCCTCCGACACTCCTCCCAAGGAGCCGAAGCGGGTACGACGTCCCAAGGCCGCCCGTGCGGGCGGCACCCTGCACGCCGGGCCGATCGCCTATGTGATCCTCGCCCTGTTCACCGTCGGCTCGCTGTTCCCGCTGGTGTGGACGGCGATCGCGGCCTCGCGCGACAACCAGCGGCTGGCGCAGAACCCGCCGCCGTTCTGGTTCGGTTCGGGGCTGTTCGACAAGCTGGAGATCGCCTGGACCGACGCCAACCTGGGCGAGGCATTCATCAACACCACGTTCGTGGCGGGGGTTTCGGCGATCACCATCGTCGTCCTGTCCACGATCGCCGGGTTCGCCTTCGCCAAGCTGCGCTTCAAGGGCCGTAGCGCCATGATGCTGATCGTCATCGGCACGATGATGGTGCCGCCGCAGCTGAGCGTGATCCCGCTGTACATGATGGTCGCCAAGCTCGACTGGTCCGACCAGCTGCAGGCGGTGATCCTGCCCTCGCTGGTCAGCGCGTTCGGTGTGTTCTTCATGCGGCAGTACCTGATCCAGGCGCTGCCCGACGAGATCATCGAGGCGGCCCGGGTCGACGGCGCGAGCAGCTGGCGCGTGATCTGGCACGTGGTGTTCCCGGCCGCGCGCCCCGCGATGGCCGTGCTCGGCATGCTGATGTTCGTGCAGACGTGGAACGACTTCCTGTGGCCGTTCCTGGTCCTGACCCAGACCGGCAACCCGACCGTGCAGGTGGCGGTCGCGGGTCTGGGCCGCGGCTACACCCCGGACCAGTCCCTGATCATGGCCGGCGCGCTGCTCGGCACGCTGCCGCTGCTGATCGTCTTCGCGATCTTCGGCAAGCAGATCGTCGGCGGCATCATGCAGGGTGCCGTCAAGGGCTGACCCCCGCTTTCCCGGGGGCCGGGTCACCGCCGCCTCGGCCCCTTCCCTTCCCCCCATCTACCCGTCGGTCTCCACGACCTCCAATGGGAGCGCTTCCATGCCTGAGCCCGCAACGCCGGCGACCCCGGTGACCTTTCCTCCCGCCTTCCTCTGGGGCGCCGCCACCTCGGCGTACCAGATCGAGGGGGCGGTGCGGGAGGGCGGCCGTACGCCCTCGATCTGGGACACCTTCAGTCATACGCCCGGCAAGACCGCCGGCGGCGAGCACGGTGACATCGCTGTCGACCACTACCACCGCTACCGCGACGACGTGGCGATGATGGCGGACCTCGGCCTGAACGCGTACCGCTTCTCGATCTCCTGGTCCCGGGTGCAGCCGACGGGCCGGGGCCCGGCGGTCCAGGTCGGTCTGGACTTCTACCGGCGGCTGGTGGACGAGCTCCTCGACAAGGGCATCAAGCCCGCCGTCACCCTCTACCACTGGGATCTGCCGCAGGAGCTGGAGGACGCGGGCGGCTGGCCGGAGCGTGACACGGCCTACCGTTTCGCCGAGTACGCACAGATCGTCGGCGAGGCGCTGGGCGACCGGGTGGAGCAGTGGATCACCCTCAACGAGCCCTGGTGCAGCGCCTTCCTGGGCTACGCGTCCGGGGTGCACGCACCCGGCCGCACCGACCCGGCTGCCTCGCTGAAGGCGGCCCATCATCTGAACCTGGCGCACGGGCTGGGCACTTCGGCCCTGCGCGCGGCGATGCCGGCCCGCAACTCGGTGGCGTTGAGCCTCAACTCCTCGGTGGTACGGCCGGTTTCGCAGGACCCGGCGGACCTGGCCGCGGCCCGGAAGATCGACGACCTGGCCAACGGGGTCTTCCACGGCCCGATACTGCACGGGGCGTACCCGGACTCGCTGTTCGCGGCGACGGAGCTGATCACGGACTGGTCGTACGTCGAGGACGGTGACCTGCGGGCGATCAACCAGCCGCTGGACGCGCTGGGGCTCAACTACTACACGCCGACGCTGGTGTCGGCGGCGGACACCGATCTGAGCGGTCCGCGCGCGGACGGCCACGGGGCGAGCGACTTCTCCCCGTGGCCGGGCGCGGACGACGTCGCCTTCCACCAGTCTCCGGGTGAGCGCACGGAGATGGGCTGGTCGATCGACCCGACCGGTCTGCACGAGCTGATCATGCGCTACACCCGTGAGGCCCCGGGTCTGCCGCTGTACATCACGGAGAACGGCGCGGCCTACGACGACAAGCCCGACCCCGAGGGCCGCGTCCACGACCCGGAGCGCATCTCCTACCTCCACGGCCATCTCGCCGCGGTCCGCCGCGCGGTCTCGGACGGCGCGGACGTGCGCGGCTACTACCTGTGGTCCCTGATGGACAACTTCGAGTGGGCGTACGGCTACGAGAAGCGGTTCGGCGCGGTGTACGTCGACTACGCGACCCTGGCGCGTACGCCCAAGTCGAGCGCCCTCTGGTACGGGCAGGCGGCCCGCACGGGCACGCTGCCTCCGGTTCCGGAGGTCTAGCGGGGGCTGGGACCACCACGGGACGGGGGAGGGGCGCGGCATCCGAGGGGGATGCCGCGCCCCGGCCCGTGGGGGGCGTCAGTGGCAGGCCGTCAGTTGTAGGCCGCGAAGGCCTTCGAGAAGGCGTGGGCGTCCTGGACGATCGAGCTGCACGTGGCGTCGGCGTAGTTCTTGGCGCCGCCGGAGCACTGCTTGTCCCGGGTGGCCGACCACATGGAGAGCCAGCCGAGGCCCTTGGACTTGGCGAAGTCCACCAGCTGGGTGGCGTCGTCGACCTTGAAGATCTCCGTGGTGACGTCGTTGACGCCGATCATCGGAGTGACGGCCACGGCCTTCCAGGCGGCGCTGTCGGAGAGGCCGAGGACGCTCTTGACCTGGGCCTGGGTGGCGGTGGCGGCCTGTTCGGCGTAGGTGCCCATGTCGCCGCTGTAGGCCGGTCCGTAGTCCATCGCCATGATGTTGACGGTGGCGATGTCGACGCCGTTCTTCCTGGCGTCGGCGAGCAGGTCCACGCCCGCCTGGGTCAGGCCCTCCGGCATCACCGGGAGGGTGAAGGAGACGTCCAGGTCCGGGTGGTCCTTCTGGAGTTCGGCTATGGCCTGCGCGCGGCGGGTGTTCGCCGCGGTGTCGGGAAGCGCGCCGCCCTCGACGTCGAAGTCGACCTTGGTGAGGTCGTAGGCGGCCACGACCTTCTCGTACGCCGTCGCCAGCGCGGTCGCCGAGGAGCAGGTCGTCGCCAGTTCGGAGCCGGCCGCGCCGCCGAACGACACCCGGACGTCGCCGCCCTTGGCCCGTAGCGTGCCGATCTGGGCGGCCACGGCGTCGCTCGCGAGGTCGGTGACGCCGCCCCACTTCGGGGTGCAGCCGCCGCCGTCGGTGACGAAGGCGAGGTTGTAGTCCTTGACGCCGGTGGCCGCGGCGGTGGCGACCAGGTCGAAGGCCGGGTAGAGGGAGGTGTCGACGTAGGGGGCGAAGCCGGCGCTTGTCGTGGTACCGGTGCCGGTGCTGGTCGAGGGGGATGCGGTGGCCGTGGGGGTGGCTGTCGGTGTCGCCGTCGCCGTCTGCGTGGGGCGGCCGCTGGGCTCCGGCGTGGCAGCGTCGTCGGCGGAGCAGGCAGCGCCGTCGACGCGACAACCGGCCGGGGCTCCGGTGCCGTTGACCACGAAGCCGACGGTGACGGACTTGCCGGGTGCCAGGCCCTCGGTGTCCCACTTGGCCGGCCGCACGGTGATGTGCTGCCCGCTGACGCTCGACTCGGCGTTCCAGAGCGAGCTCAGCTTCGACCCGGACGGCAGGTCGAACTCCAGCGTCCAGTCCTTCTCGGTCGCCCCGCTGTTGTTCGTCACGACGTACTGGGCGGTGTAGCCGGTCGACCAGTCACTGGTCCTGGTGTACGCGGCGCCGACCCCGGCCGCCTGAGCCGTACCGGTGAGCAGGATCGCGCCGCCGCCGACCACGGCCGCGGCGACGGCCCCGGCGATCACCTTGTTCCTGCCGCTGACCTTGCGTCGATGGATGCTCATGAGACGGCACGCTAGCGAGCCCGAATCGGGCAAACGGCCTGTTCGGGACGGGGGTCGAGGATCTTAGGGCGCCCTTAAGGGAGGGATCGGGACCGGTTAAAGGTCGAGACCAATCTGCCGCGCCGCCGACGCCGTACGCCCCCTCGGTGCCCCCTGCCGGGTGTGCGCACCCGCCCGTCCAGCTGGATCCAGATCCGCACCTCGGTGCCGCCCAGCACCGACGAGCCGATCCGCACGTCCCCGCCGGTCTCCTCCGCGAGCCGGCGCACGATGTCCAGGCCGAGCCCGGTCGACCCGGCGCTCCCGGACCCGCGCCCACGGGCCATCGCCGCCTCGGGGTCGCGGATGCCGGGCCCCGCGTCCGAGACCAGCACGATCACCGCGTCCTCGCCGTTGTGCACGTCGACCGCGAAGGCGGTGCCCTCGGGGGTGTGCCGGAAGACATTGCCGAGCAGGGCGTCCAGCGCCGCCGCGAGGTCGGCGCGGGCCACGGGTATCCGCACCGGCCGCTCCACACCGGCCACCCGCACCTTGCGGCCCTCGTCCTCGGCGAGCGCCGACCAGAACGCCATCCGCTCCCGGACCACCTCGGCGGCATCGCATCCGGCGCCGGGCCCGGCGGCCGCGGTCTGCGGCTTGGCCTCCCGCGCCGTCCGGATGATGGTGTCGACCTCGCGCTCCAGCTGGGCGACGGCCGCCCGGGTCTGTTCGGCGGCGGGCCCGTCGCCGAGCGAGGCGGTGTTGAGCCGCAGCACGGTCAGGGGGGTGCGCAGGCGATGGGACAGGTCGGCCGCCAGCTCCCGTTCGTTCGCGAGCAGTTGGACGACCTGGTCGGCCATGGAGTTGAACGCCACCGCCGCGAGCCGCAGTTCGGTCGGTCCCTCCTCGGGCACCCGGGAGCCCAGCTTCCCCTCCCCCAGTTCGTGCGCGCCCTCGACGAGCCGCTGGGCGGGCTGCACCATCCGTACGCCCAGTCGGTCCGCGACCGCGACCGAGCCGACGACCAGCGCGACACCGACCCCGGCGAGGACCGCCCACGCCGTGGCCACGCCGTTGCTGACCTCGGACTCCGGGACGTAGACCTCGACGACCGCGATCTCGCCGGAGCTGAGCGCGACCGGCTGGAGCAGCGTGGAGCCGCCGTCCACCTCGCTGGTGGAGGCGCGGCCCAGCTTCCGTACGGTCGCGATGTCCCCGTCGGCGGCGCGCCGGCGCCCGATGTCGACGGCCTGGGCGCCGCCGCCGGACGGTATGTGCACGGCCATCTCGGCCTCCGAGCCGGCGGAGGCGACGACCCGCTCCAGCTGGTCCCGGTCGGTGGTGATGGACAGGGCGGGGGCGACGGCCGCGGCCTCGCGCTCGGCGTTGGAGAAGGCGCGGTCCCGGGCCATCTCCTTGATGACCAGACCGAGGGGGACGGCGAAGGCGACCACGACCATGGTGGTGACGGCGAGGCAGACCTTGACGAGTGCCCATCTCATCGCAGCGGCTCCCCACCTGGTGGTTCCAGTTTCACGCCGACGCCCCGCAGGGTGTGCAGATAGCGCGGTCGCGCGGCGGTCTCGCCCAACTTGCGGCGCAGCCAGGACAGATGGACGTCGATGGTCTGGTCGTCGCCGTAGGACTGCTGCCACACCTCGGCGAGGAGTTCCTTGCGGGGGACGACGACGCCGGGGCGGCCGGCGAGGAAGGCGAGCAGGTCGAACTCGCGGCGGGTGAGGTCGAGACGGGCGCCGTCCAGCTCGGCCTGGCGGCGCAGCGGGTCGACGACGAGGCCGCCGACCCGGATCACGGACTCGGGCGGCGCCTCACCGCCGGTGGCACGGGCCCGTCGCAGGACGGCGGCCATCCGCGCGGAGAGATGCTCGACCGAGAAGGGCTTGGTCAGGTAGTCGTCCGCGCCCGCGTTCAACAGCCGGACGACCTCCGCCTCGTCGTCCCTCGCGGTGGCGATGATCACAGGGACGTCGGTGATCCCGCGCAGCATCTTCAGCGCCTCGGACCCGTCCAGGTCGGGCAGACCGAGGTCGAGGATGACCACGTCGAAACGGAAATGGGCGACCTCGCGCAGCGCCTCCAGTGCCGTACCGACACTGCGCACGGTGTGCGCGGCGTCGGTGAGATGCCGGATCAGCGCCGAGCGTACGAACTGGTCGTCCTCGACCACGAGCACACTTGCCATGCGCCGCACCGTACGCCATGCGGGGGACCCCCATCCGGGCCCTGTGGACAACTCCCGGCTGTGGACAACGGGTGGGACGGGTGAGGCAGTATGGCCGCGATGCGCAGAGGACTCGTACACGTACTGGCTTGGTCGCTCGCCACGGGCGCGGCGGTCACGCTGTCGTGGTGGGGCGTCCACACGGTGATGGCGGGCACGGCCTACGACCCCCCGCGCGCCCTGCCGATCACGGCGGCCGACGCGACGACCCAGGAGTCCAAGCCGCTGACGTCCTCGACACCACGGGCGACACCGTCGACGAGCCCGTCGCGGAAACCGTCCCGCACCCCGACGCCGTCCCCCTCGAAGACGCCGACGAAGAC
>NZ_JABERD010000170.1 GCF_013044505.1 Streptomyces sp. S3(2020)
GCGCCTGCCGAACCGAAGGCCGGGGCGGCGGCCGTGGTCGGCGGTCCGGGCGGGCCGAACCCCGCCACCCGGGGCGCTCTCCGGCGCCGGGTCCGCCGTGCCGGGGCGCGGCGCGGCCACGACGGGCGCTGCCGCGCCGCGCTATGGGTGGTCGTCGCGCTCCTCCTCGTCACCCTGGTCGGCCGGCTCGCCGGGGCCGGCGGCCGCCCCGCCGCCATCGTCGGCCCCCGCCGCCAACGGCCGGGGGCGGGCGCGGTGTTGCCGCCTCCGGGCGGAAGGGCGGCGTTCCGTTCCTGCCCCAGCGCCGGCAGCGCCGTACCTCCGACGCCGCCACGCGGCACGGCCCCCTGCCAGTCGGCCCGCACACCGTAGGGATCCGCGATCTGCCCCGGCGGCGTGCTCCCGGAACGGGGTTGGTCACCACGACCGGGCTGCACCACATCACCGAGGGGAACAGCACCCGGCGGAAGCGAGACGCCGGGGCCGGGGCCGTACGCCGACCGCCCCTCACCGCCCGGCGGAAGTTCGACGCCGTTGCCCATGGCGTACGGCGACTGAAGCCCACCGCTGCCCGAGTCGTACGGCGGTGTCGGCCCCCCGGTCATCGCCGTGGGGTCGCCCTCGGGCGCCGGGCGGGCGCCGGGCAGGGCGGCGCGGCCGTGCTGCTGGGCCTCCTGGACCCGGGCGGCGGCTCGCGCGCCCGCGCGGTACGCGGCGATCGCCCCGGCACGCGCGGCCCGGACGTCCCCACCGGTCTCCACGGGCCTGCGCTCGATCGCGGCCGACGCCCCCGCGCCGTTCGCCGCGTCCCCGCCGATTCCCGGCAGCCCACCGGCCTCCCGCGCCTCGATGGCGGCCCGTCGCGCCGCCTCGGGGTCAACAGCACCCGCCTGGGCGGCGGCACCACCGGGACCGGCCGCTCCACCGCTCACGGCACCACCGGGCCCGCCGAGAGCCCCTGGGCCACCCGCCCCGCGCCGGTCACCGAACTCCCCGCCGCCCTCCTCGGCCGGCACCGGGTCGTAGCCGCACAGTGCCTCCTCGGCCGCCCCGACCGCGAGGCCGGTCAGCATCACACGGCCGTCGTCGCAGACGAGGACCGTGCGGGCGGTGATGTTCCGGTGCACCCAGCCGTGCGCGTGCAGCACCCGCAGGGCCATGAGGACGTCGGAGGCGACCTCGGCCGCCCGGTACGGCGTCAGCGGCTTCTCCGTCAGCAGCGCCGCCAGTGGCCGCGCGGCCACCAACTCGCTCACTATCCAGAGCGACCCGCCCTCGGCGAACACGTCGAAGACCTGGTCGAGCCGGGCATGGTCGGGTATCGAAGCGGCGGCCTGCGCGGCCTCCACGGCCCGCCGCACGGCCGGATCGGTGGGCCGTCGCGTGCTCGTACGCGCCGCCGACCGTCTAACTCCCCGCTCCCTCGGATCCCTCGGATCCCTTGCGGTGAAACCGTCGGGCAGCCCCTCCGCGTCGAGCACCTCCGCCTCGACGACCTCGGGCAACGGCACCTGCCGGACCAGGACTTCCTGGCCGCTGTAGGTGTCGAAGGCCCGGCTCTCGGTCAGTTCGTACTCGTCGGAGGGCGGCAGCGGCAGGCGGTAGCGGTCGGCGAGTACCCGTCCCGCATAGTCGTCCACGTTGCCTCCCCCGGCACTCCGGATCGGTCAATTCCGTTCGCCCCGCGTGCCGTTCCGCCCATACCTGGATGCGTACGGTCCGCAAGCCTTCACGATACGTGCCGGAGGCAACCCGCAAAGAGGGGATGCCAGATCTCACGCCTCAAACGCGGGTCGGGTCACTTCACGATTTCGGTTCGAATGTCTCGGCGAGGGTCTGCCACGTGTCCTTGCGCAGCTCACTGCCCCAATTGGCGGCTTTCGCCGTGTACATCAGCGCATATCCGAGATGGTCGTTGACGACGAACCCCCGGTCGATCGTCCGGTACTTCGTCCCGCCCTCGACATAGGTGAACTCCCAGTCGGCCGCCAGCCAGCCCCGGTAGTTCACCTTCGCTATTCGGACCCGGTCGTACTGGGAACGCGCCATGTACTGCTCCTGGCTCTTCCAGTCCGCCACCGGGTCACCCTTCGGCGTGGACGTCCAGGCGACCAACAGCTTCTGCCCGTCAGGGCCGGTGAAACGATCCCCCGCCGAGCCCGACGTCTGGAACTTCCACCCCTTGGGCAGCCCGATCGCGTACCCCTGACCGCCCTTGTACGTCGACTCCGCCGTGCTGTCGCCCGCGGCGGAACCGTCGTCCTCACTACCGCCCTCGCTACCGCCGGTCGCGGTCGGGCTGTTGCTCGGCGTCTGCCCGGCCGCCGCACCCGACCCCGCGGACTCGGTCGCCGTACCGTCCGTCTGGGCGCCACCGCTCTCGTCCTCCTTGGTGGAGGCACTCGCGCTCGCACTGGCGGAGGGCTTGGTGCCACCGCCCGCCGAACTCTTGGAGGAGTCGTCGTCACCATTGAGCACGACGGCCAGCACGACCGCGACCACGGCGAGCACCACGACCACCGCGATGATCACCAGCGTCCGCTTCGGCACCACATCGGTGAGCGGCGCCCTCGGCACGGGCCGCGGCGGCAGATCCGCCGGCGGGGTCATCACGGGCCACCCCGAACTCCGCCCACCACCAGCCGCTTCGCCTCCGGCTCCCGAGCCGGTACCGGAGACACCCACGCTGCCGGACCCCGAGACAGCCGTCCCGGACGAAGCCGGCTTCGCCTCCGAACCCGACCCGACAGCACCCGTCCCCGCAGCACCCGCCCCAGAACCCGCCGCACCACCCGACGAACCAGAGGTACCCGACGAACCCGATGAACCCGAAGTACTCGTCCCGCTCCCGGACTTGGCCCGAGCCGCAGCCGCCGTACCGGCCGCCCCCGCGGCCACCGCCGCCTTGCGCACGGAACGGAACGCCCCGCGCAACCGCTCCCCGCCCTCACCCGCACCCCGGTCGGGCTGCGGAGGCAACGGCACGACCTTCGTCGCATCCGACGCAGGCTCCGGCTCCGGCTCGTCCTTGGGCTCGGGCGCGTGGATCACCGCGTTGAGCATCACGCGCGCACCGGCGTCGTCGAGCCGCTTCTCGGGATCCTTGGTGAGCAGCCCGTAGATGACGTCCTTCAGCGGACCCGCGTTCTTCGGCTCCTCCATCGGCTCGGTCATCACCGCGGTCAGGGTGGCGATCGCCGAGCCCTTGTCGTAGGGCGGCACCCCCTCGACCGACGCGTACAACAGCCCGCCCAGCGACCACAGGTCGGCGGCCGGACCCGGCTTGTGCCCGCGGGCGCGCTCCGGGGAGATGTAGGAGGGGGCACCGACGAGCATGCCGGTCGAGGTGATGGACGGGTCGCCCTCCACCTGGGCGATGCCGAAGTCGGTGAGCACGACCCGGCCGTCCTCGGAGATCAGCACGTTGGACGGCTTCACATCGCGGTGCAGGATGCCCTCACGGTGCGCCGAACGCAGCACGTCGAGCACCGCGAGCCCGACCTCCGCCGCACGCTTCGGCTCCAGCAGGCCGTCCTCACGGATGGCCTCGGCGAGCGACTTGCCCTCGACGAGCTCCATCACGATCCAGGGCCGGTCGTCCTCCTCGACCACGTCGAAGACGGTCACCGCGCTGTTGTTCCGGATCCGCGCGATCGCCTTGGCCTCACGCAACGTCCGCGTGATCAGCCGACGCTTCTCCTCCTCGTCGATATTGGAGGGGAACCTCAGCTCCTTCACCGCGACGATCCGACCCAGGGTCTCGTCCTCGGCACGCCACACCGTGCCCATGCCGCCGCGGCCGAGCACTGCTCCCAACCGGTACCGCCCGGCGAGGAGACGTTCGCTCTTGTCCTGACGGGATGCTCCCGCCCGCTCCGCCTCCGACATGCGTCCCCTCATACAACCCGCCCTGACAGAGCCTCCATTGTCCCTCACCCGACAAGTGCCCGACGCCCAGGGTGCCCCTGTGGACCGGCCGCCCGCCATGAGGACCCAACACCCGCACCCCCATGAACACGGCGCGCCACGGACCCTCACACCAGGGTGACGACCACACGCCCCGCACCACGAGGCCCGCCCCACCCGCAGACCGCCGGAAGACCGGATTCCGCCACCCTGCATGATGGGCCGAACACAAGGAACCGCCACGGGACCGATCGCCTCACGAACAACCACCGCACAAGGAACCACCGCACGGCGGACCGCCGAACGAGCAACCCCGCATGACGGCCTCCCCGCACAGGGAACCACCGCACGATGGACCTGGCACGAAAGGAGCCCCGCATGAAGGCCACCCTGCATCAAGGTCGCCCCACATGAAGGCCACCACCCATGCAGACCACCCCGCATGAAGGCCATCCCGCATGCAGGTCGCCCCACATGAAGGTCCGCCCTACAAGACGCCCCACCGCACAAGACGCCTCGCCACCCCAGACGCCCCGCCGGATGAACCACCCCTGACGATCCGCGACAAGGGAGGGACCCCCATGCCGCCGTTGCGGACACTACTGGCCGTACCTGTGTCCCTCGCGCTCCTCGCCCTGGCCCCCGCCGCCTCCACCGCACCCGCGCCACCCCCGACGGACGCGATCCTCCCGCTGCTGGTCACCGCGGGTGGAGCCCCCGCCGCCGCCCTGCTGGCCCGCGAGGAGACCGGTACCCGCTACGCCGAGGCAGGACAGAGCATCGCCCGCTCCGACCACTTCCGCGCCGGCAGCCTCACCAAGACGTTCCTCGCGACGGTCGTCCTCCAACTGGCCGAAGAACACCGGCTGTCCCTGTCCGACACCGTGGAGCAGCATCTGCCCGGCCTGGTGCGCGGAGCCGGCAACGACGGCCGCACGATCACCCTGCGCGCCCTGCTCACCCACACCAGCGGCCTGTACGACTTCGCCACGGACACCAAGGGCACGGTCCCCCTCTCCCCTCCTCAAGCCGTACGGATCGCCCTCACCCACCCTCCGACCACCCCGGGCCGCTACTCCTATTCGAACACCAACTACGTCGTGCTGGGCATGGTCGTCGCGCAGGTCACCGGCCGCTCCTACGCCACCGAGGCCGAGCGCCGCATCATCGCTCCGCTGCGTCTGAAGAACACCTCCTTCCCTGGGTCCCGCACCTCTCTCCCCACTCCGCACGGCCGCGCCTACGACACCGACGGATCCGATGTCACCGCTCTGGATCCGCGGGTCGCCGGGGCCGCCGGCGAGCTGGTGACCACGCTCGCCGACCTGGACCGCTTCTACGCGGCGCTGCTCGGCGGTGAACTGCTGCCCCCGCGCCGGCTGCGCGAGATGCGTGACACCCGCACCGCACAAGGCCTGTACGGCATGGGGCTGTTCCCGGTGAAGCTGCCGTGCGGCACCACGGTGTGGGGGCACAACGGCCGGATCGCCGGCAGTTACGTGCGCACCGCGGCCACCGTCGACGGCCGTCGCGTCCTCACCTTCCGTGTGAACGCGACCGTGATCGCAGACCCCGACCTCGAACCGGCCCTGCTCGCCGCCGAGTTCTGCCCCCGCACCTCGTAGAACGAGCGGCCCCCGAACGAAGATCCCGGCCCACCACACTCGTTCGAGTGACGTAGAACCGGGATCCCGAGCGAACCGGGCCGCAAGCACGCAGGACCGGGACACAAGCCCGCAAGGCCAGGCCTCAAGCACGCAGGGCCAGGCCCCAAGCGCTCAGGGCCGGCCCACAAGCGCGCAGAGCCCTACAGCGGCACGATGTCCGGCGCCCCCAACCGAGCCGCGTCGGCCGTCAGGTCATCGGGCTGCCGCTGCGACTCCCGCTCCGCCTCCACCCGCTTCTCGTAGTGCTGGATCTCCCGCTCGATGTGGTCCTTGTCCCAGCCCAGCACCGGCGCCATCAACTCGGCGGCCTCCCGCGCACTCCGCGTCCCGCGGTCGAAGGTCTCGATGGAGATCCGCGTCCGCCGGGTCAGCACGTCGTCCAGATGCCGTGCCCCCTCGTGGGAGGCGGCGTACACGACCTCGGCACGCAGATAGTCCTCGGCGGCCTGCAACGGCTCCCCGAGTGAGGCATCCGCCGCGATGAGGTCCAGGACCTCCTCCGCCAGCGAACCGAATCGGTTCAGCAGATGCTCCACCCGCACCACGTGCAGCCCCGTCCGGGCGGCGATCCGCGCTCGCGCGTTCCACAGCGCCCGGTATCCCTCGGCGCCCAGCAGCGGCACGTCCTCGGTGACGCACTCGGCGACCCGCAGATCGAGCGCATGCACGGCCTCGTCCACGGCGTCCTTGGCCATGACCCGGTACGTCGTGTACTTGCCGCCCGCCACGACCACGAGCCCCGGCACGGGATGCGCCACGGTGTGCTCACGGGACAGCTTGCTGGTGGCGTCCGACTCCCCGGCCAGCAACGGCCGCAGACCGGCGTACACGCCCTCGACGTCGTCGCGCGTGAGCGGCACGGCGAGCACCGAGTTCACGTGTTCCAGCAGGTAGTCGATGTCCGCGCTGGACGCGGCGGGGTGCGCCTTGTCGAGGTCCCAGTCGGTGTCGGTCGTGCCGATGATCCAGTGCCTGCCCCACGGGATGACGAACAGCACGGACTTCTCGGTGCGCAGGATCAGCCCGGTGGTCGCGTGGATGCGGTCCTTGGGTACGACGAGGTGGATGCCCTTGGAGGCCCGTACGTGGAACTGGCCCCGCTCGCCCACCATGGCCTGCGTGTCGTCGGTCCACACACCCGTGGCGTTGACGATCTGCTTGGCGCGGACCTCGTACTCCCCGCCCGCCTCGACGTCCTGCACCCGGGCGCCGACGACGCGTTCCCCCTCGCGGAGGAAGCCGGTCACCCGGGCACGGTTGGCGACCTGCGCGCCGTACGCCGCCGCCGTGCGCACCAGGGTGGCCACGAAGCGGGCGTCGTCCATCTGGGCGTCGTAGTACTGGAGGGCGCCGACCAGTGCGTCCTTCTTCAAGGCGGGCGCGATGCGCAGTGCGTGACGGCGGCTCAGATGCCGGTGCATCGGCAGGCCCCGCCCATGTCCGCGGGCCATCGACATGGTGTCGTAGAGCGCGACGCCGGAGCCGGCGTACAACCGCTCCCAGCCCTTGTGCTGGAGCGGATACAGGAACGGCACCGGCTTCACGAGGTGCGGAGCGAGCCGCTCCAGCAACAGGCCGCGCTCCTTCAACGCCTCCCGGACGAGGGCGAAGTCGAGCATCTCCAGGTAGCGCAGGCCGCCATGGATGAGCTTGCTCGACCGGCTGGAGGTGCCCGACGCCCAGTCACGTGCCTCGACCAGGCCGACGGACAGCCCGCGCGTCACCGCGTCGAGGGCGGTCCCGGCGCCGACCACGCCGGCGCCCACCACCAGTAGGTCCAGCTCGCGCTCGGCCATGGATGCGAGTGCCTCGGCTCGCTGCGCCGGCCCCAGTGTCGCTGTCCTCACCGCTGCCTCCCGCTCTCGGTCACACCGGTCTCACCCGTGAGGAGTGACCCGGTCCGTATCCCCCATGCCCAAATTCTGACCGGCTTGCCCGACTTCAGCCACCAGTCACCCCCAGCCTGTGGACAACTTCCACAAGACGTAGGCCAATGCTCAAGAGACTCCTGCACGAAGACACAAGGAATCAATCTCGTATTTCGGTCAGATTTACTCTTAGTCTGACATTGCGCTCGCTCATCCAGTCCACAGGGCTTGCGCACCTGTCCCGCTTCGGCTACTGGGAAGGACGGTCCAACGCCATGCCCGCAGATCTCGCCGTCATCGGACTCGGCCCCTACGGACTACCCCTGGCCCAGGCCGCCGTCGCCGCCGGCATCCCCACCCTCGGATACCGCACCGGACCCGAGTCCGGCTCCCTCAGCCCCGCCGAACTGCGCCGGATGCTCTCGGGGGGCTTCCGGCCGACCACCTCCCCCGCCGAGCTCGGCCGGGTGCGCACCGCGGTCATCTGCGCGCCCACCCCGCGCGGGACGGACGGCGGGCTCGACCTCACCCAGGTGGAGTCCGCGGCCCGCACCCTGGCCGCCCATCTGCGCCCGCACACCACGGTCATCCTGGAGTCCCCGGTCCCCCCGGGCACCACCGAGGACCTCCTGCGCCCCCTCCTCGAAGCGGGCTCGGGCCTCCGCGCGGGCCGCGACTTCCACCTCGCCTACTCCCCCAGCCGCGTGGACCCCGGCAACCGCGACTTCACCCCCGCCAACACCCCCAAGGTGATCGGCGGCCTCACCCCCGCCTGCACCGAGTCGGCGGCCGCCTTCTACTCACGCCTCACCGACAAGGTGGTACGCGCGCGTGGCCCGCGGGAGGCGGAGACGGTCCAGCTCCTGGAGACCAACTACCGCCACGTCAACATCGCGCTCGTCAACGAGATGGCCGTCCTCTGCCACGACCTCGGCGTCGACCTGTGGGACGTCGTCCGCTGCGCGGAGACCAAGCCCTTCGGCTTCCAGTCCTTCCGCCCCGGCCCCGGTGTCGGCGGCCACGCGGTCCCCCAGGACCTGACCGGCGCCCCCGTCGGCCGCACCCTGCGCATGGTGGAACTCGCCCAGCAGGTCAACAGCCAGATGCCGCGCTACGTCGTCCAGCGCGCCGCCGCCCTCCTCAACGAGCACGGCAAGTCGGCGCGAGGCGCCCGCGTCCTCCTGCTGGGCGTCACCTACAAGCCCGACCTCGCCGACCAACAGGCCACCCCCGCGCGCGAGATCGCGATCCGCCTGATGGAACTCGGCGCCGCGGTCAGCTACCACGACCCCCACGTCCCCTCCTGGAACGTCCTGGACCGCCCGGTCCCCCGCGCGGACTCCCTCTACGAGGCCGCCGCCGACGCGGACCTGACAATCCTGCTCCAGCAGCACCGGACGTACGACCTCCAGGGCCTGTCGGTGAAAGCACAGCTGTTGCTGGACACGCGCGGGGCGACGCCGACGGGGGCGGCGCACCGTCTCTGACGGCGAAATTGGCTGGTGAACGCGGTAGGTGTGCCTGCTACCCTTCGGCGACTCGCCTCCCGGCGGGCCTCGTCGCACAGTCGTGCGCACACCCCTTTCCGCTCGTTCGCCAGTCCCATGGGGGGATCTCTGTCATGACCCAGCCAACCCCACCGCCGCAGCCCACCGACGGCAACCCGTTCGCCCAGCAGCCGGCCCCGGTACCCCCGGCCCCGGTACCCCCGGCCCAGGGCAACGTGGGCCTCGGCCTGGTCACCGCCGTCGTCGTGGCCCTGGTCACCGCGCTCATCTACGGCGCCATCCTGAAGTCCACGGAGTACGAGATCGGTTACGTCGCGGTCGGTGTCGGCTTCGCCGTCGGTTTCGCCGCCGGCAAGGTGGGCGGCGCGAACCCCGTCCTGCCGATCGTGAGCGCCGTCCTGTCCCTGGGCGCGGTCTACGCCGGTCAGATCCTCGGCATCGCGATGATCGGCGCCGACGAGTCGGGCATGAACATCGGCACCATCCTCACCGATCACTTCAGCCTGGTGACGGACGTCTGGAGCGAGGAGGCCGACGTCCTGACCTTCGTGTTCCTGGGCATCGGCGCCTTCGCCGCGTTCTCCGGCGCGAAGAAGGCCGTGGCCTGAGCATGGTGCCCGTACCCGTATTCCTCCTGCTGCTCGGCCTCGCGGCCGTCGGACTGGGCGGCCGCTGGGCATTCAACGTGCGCGGGGCAGCCGATGCCTGGGCGGAGCGCGCCAAGGTCAACACCGAGCTACGGGCCGCGGCCGCGGGCGACCTCGGCCCGCCCCGCCCGGTGTGGACGGCCCGCCGTTACCGCGTGCAGGGCGCCCGCATGTTCGCGTGCGGCCTCGTCCTCCTGGCGGCAGCCTTCCTGGAGCTCTGGCTCTGAGGCCACGCGGCACACGAAAGGGCCCGCCCACCTCCCCGGTGGACGGGCCCTTCGACGTCGTACGACTACCGCTTGTGCTGCGAGTCCGCGACCGTCACCTCGACGCGCTGGAACTCCTTCAGCTCGCTGTACCCGGTCGTGGCCATGGCCCGCTTCAGGGCGCCGAAGAGGTTCATGGAGCCGTCGGGGGTGTGCGACGGGCCGGTCAGGACCTCCTCGACCGTGCCGACCGTGCCGAGGTCGACCTTCTTGCCGCGCGGAAGCTCCTCGTTGACGGCCTCCATGCCCCAGTGGTGGCCCTTGCCGGGCGCGTCCGTGGCACGGGCGAGCGGGGAGCCCATCATCACGGCGTCCGCGCCGCAGGCGATCGCCTTGGGAAGGTCGCCGGACCAGCCCACGCCACCGTCCGCGATCACGTGCACGTACCGGCCGCCGGACTCGTCCATGTAGTCACGGCGGGCAGCCGCCACGTCGGCCACCGCCGTCGCCATCGGGACCTGGATGCCCAGCACGTTGCGCGTGGTGTGCGCGGCGCCGCCGCCGAAGCCGACCAGGACGCCCGCGGCGCCGGTGCGCATCAGGTGCAGGGCGGCGGTGTAGGTGGCGCAGCCGCCCACGATCACCGGGACGTCGAGCTCGTAGATGAACTGCTTCAGGTTCAGCGGCTCGTGCGAACCCGACACGTGCTCGGCCGACACCGTCGTACCGCGAATGACGAAGATGTCCACGCCGGCGTCGACGACGGCCTTGGAGAACTGCGCCGTGCGCTGCGGGGAGAGCGCGGCCGCGGTGACCACGCCCGAGTCACGCACCTCCTTGATGCGCGCGCCGATCAGCTCCTCCTTGATGGGGGCGGAGTAGATCTCCTGGAGGCGCCGGGTCGCCGTCTCGGCGTCGAGGCCGACGATCTCGTCGAGCAGCGGCTGCGGGTCCTCGTACCGCGTCCACAGGCCCTCGAGGTTCAGCACGCCGAGGCCGCCGAGCTCGCCGATACGGATCGCGGTGGCCGGGGAGACGACCGAGTCCATGGGGGCGGCCAGGAACGGCAGCTCGAAGCGGTAGGCGTCGATCTGCCAGGCGATCGAGACCTCCTTCGGGTCGCGCGTACGACGGCTCGGGACGACGGCGATGTCGTCGAAGGCGTACGCCCGGCGGCCGCGCTTGCCGCGCCCGATCTCGATCTCAGTCACGTGTGTGGCCTTTCCCTGATGCGTTGCAGCGCCTTCCAGTATCCCCGACGGGTACGACAAGGGCGGCCCCGGATGCTCCGGGACCGCCCTCACGCGCGCGTGGCGACTACTTGCGCTGATTACTTACGGCTGTAGTTCGGCGCCTCGACCGTCATCTGGATGTCGTGCGGGTGCGACTCCTTCAGACCCGCCGACGTGATCCGTACGAAGCGGCCGTTGGCCTGGAGGTCCGGCACCGTGCGGCCGCCGACGTAGAACATCGACTGGCGCAGTCCGCCGACCAGCTGGTGGACGACCGAGTGCAGCGGGCCGCGGTAGGGCACCTGGCCCTCGATGCCCTCGGGGACCAGCTGCTCGTCGGAGGCGACGCCCTCCTGGAAGTAGCGGTCCTTGGAGAACGACTTGCGCTCGCCGCGGGTCTGCATGGCGCCGAGCGAACCCATGCCGCGGTACGACTTGAACTGCTTGCCGTTGATGAACAGCAGCTCGCCCGGGGACTCCTCGCAGCCCGCGAGCAGCGAGCCGAGCATCACGGTGTCGGCGCCCGCGACCAAGGCCTTGGCGATGTCGCCGGAGTACTGGAGGCCGCCGTCGCCGATGACCGGGATACCGGCCTCCTTGGCGGCCAGCGAGGCCTCGTAGATCGCGGTGACCTGCGGGACGCCGATGCCGGCGACGACACGGGTCGTACAGATGGAGCCGGGGCCCACGCCGACCTTGATGCCGTCCACGCCGGAGTCGATGAGCGCCTGGGCGCCGTCACGGGTGGCGATGTTGCCGCCGATGACGTCGACGCCCGCGGAGTTCGACTTGATCTTGGCGACCATGTCGCCGACCAGCCGGGAGTGGCCGTGCGCGGTGTCGACGACGATGAAGTCGACGCCTCGCTCGATCAGGGCCTGGGCACGCTCGAAGGAGTCACCGGCCACGCCGACCGCGGCACCGACGAGCAGCCGGCCCTCGGC
Organism: Streptomyces sp. S3(2020); assembly: GCF_013044505.1. Lineage (GTDB taxonomy): Bacteria > Actinomycetota > Actinomycetes > Streptomycetales > Streptomycetaceae > Streptomyces. Next base: position 11,979 of record NZ_JABERD010000170.1, read on the forward strand.
GTCCTTCGCGGCGTTGGGGTACTTCTCCGCCTTGACGAAGTCCTTGACGGTGATGAGGCCCTTGAGGATGCCCGCTTCGTCGACCAGCGGCAGCTTCTCGATCTTGTGCTTGCGCAGCAGCTCCATGGCCTCGACGCCGGAGATGCCGACCTTGCCGGTGACCAGCGGCATCGGCGTCATGACCTCGCGGACCCGGCGGGAGCGGTCGCTCTCGAAGGCCATGTCACGGTTGGTGACGATGCCGAGGAGCTTCTTGCCCGGGTCGGTGACCGGGACGCCGCTGATGCGGAACTTGGCGCACAGCGCGTCGGCCTCGGCGAGCGTGGCGTCCGGGTGCACGGTGATCGGGTCGGCCACCATGCCGGACTCGGAGCGCTTCACCAGGTCGACCTGGTTGGCCTGGTCCTCGATGGAGAGATTGCGGTGCAGAACACCGACGCCGCCCTGACGGGCCATCGCGATCGCCATACGCGACTCGGTGACCTTGTCCATGGCGGCGGACAGCAGCGGGATGTTCACCCGCACGTTCCTGGAGACGTACGAGGCGGTGTCGATCTCGTCGGGCGCCATGTCCGACGCGCCCGGCAGCAGCAGCACGTCGTCGTAGGTCAGCCCGAGCGTCGCGAATTTGTCAGGCACTCCGTCGACGTTTGCAGTCATGACACCTTCCCCAATGGCCTTGATCGGTGCGGATGTCCATGCTAACGGGAAGGAAGGGTCCCGAATTCCACGGTTCCGTCCGGCTACCGGCTTCGTATGTTCGTACGGAACTCAGGTACGGCCTGTTCACCGAAGGAACGAAGACACGGCAGCACAACGGCGTGACAGCGCAACGGCACAACGGCCAGGGACTACTGCTCGGCGAGCGCCCGCAGTCGGCTGAGCGCCCGATGCTGAGCCACCCGCACCGCCCCGGGTGACATTCCCAACATCTGCCCGGTCTCCTCCGCCGTCAGCCCGACCGCGATCCGCAGCAGCAACAGCTCCCGCTGGTTCTCGGGAAGGTTGGCGAGGAGTTTCTTGGCCCATTCGGCGTCACTGCTGAGCAGCGCCCGCTCCTCGGGACCGAGGGAGTCGTCGGGCCGCTCGGGCATCTCGTCGGACGGCACGGCCGTGGACCCGGGCCCCCGCATGGCCGCACGTTGCAGGTCGGCGACTTTGTGCGCGGCGATGGCGAAGACGAAGGCCTCGAAGGGCCGACCGGTGTCCCGGTAGCGCGGCAGGGCGAGGAGCACCGCGACACAGACCTCCTGCGCCAGGTCCTCCACGAAGTGGCGCGCGTCGCCGGGCAGCCGTGACAGACGGGTGCGGCAGTAGCGCAGCGCCAGTGGGTGGACATGGGCGAGCAGGTCGTGTGTCGCCTGCTCATCCCCGTCGACGGCGCGGTGAACGAGCCCACCGATCACCGTCGTCTCGTCCTCGCGCATCGGTCCATGGTGCCTTGCGGCAGTTTCCTCTGTGGCATCACGCCCGATGTTGTGCACCGAAGCGTTATGAGCAGGTGCGCCGGAACTCATACCCTGCGCCCTCCCCTTCCGCTCGACCGACTCGTCCCCGAGAGACTCCACACCTCAAGGATGCGGCATCGGCGCCGAAACAAGCACCGGGCACGATTACCCGCGCCCCGACAGGGGCGCGGGACGAGACATGTGCGGCTCCGCCGCGTGGGCGCGACCAGCCACGACGCACCCGCAGCCGAGCTCTTAGCGAACCAGGCCCCATCGGAACCCGAGTGCCACGGCATGCGCCCGGTCGGAGGCACCCAACTTCTTGAACAACCGCCGAGCGTGCGTCTTGACCGTGTCCTCGGAGAGAAACAGCTCCCGCCCGATCTCCGCGTTGGACCGCCCGTGGCTCATGCCTTCGAGCACCTGGATCTCACGCGCGGTGAGCGTGGGCGCCGCCCCCATCTCGGCGGACCGCAGCCGCCGCGGAGCCAGCCGCCACGTCGGGTCGGCGAGGGCCTGCGTCACCGTCGCCCGCAGCTCCGCGCGCGAGGCGTCCTTGTGCAGATACCCGCGCGCACCCGCGGCAACGGCCAGCGCGACCCCGTCCAGGTCCTCGGCCACGGTGAGCATGATGATCCGCGCACCGGGGTCCGCGGACAGCAGCCGCCGCACGGTCTCGACGCCGCCCAGACCGGGCATGCGTACGTCCATCAGAATCAGGTCCGAGCGGTCGGCGCCCCAGCGGCGGAGGACTTCCTCGCCGTTGGCCGCGGTCGTCACGCGCTCGACGCCGGGCACGGTCGCGACCGCGCGGCGGAGCGCCTCTCGGGCAAGCGGGGAGTCGTCGCAGACGAGGACGGATGTCATGGCCGCCCTCCGCAGCTGATGCACGTCACCTTGAGCCTCCAGGCTGGTACGAAATCGTCACCTGTGCGGTCGACCGTCTCGGACGCTTGCCCGAGCGCTTTGTGTTTCAACCGCCTCCGCACTCTCAACGACGGTCACTCGAAAGAGTTACGGGGCCGTGTGCCATCTTCGGCACTCTACGTGAGGGTGCGGACACGGTGCAGACATGCACGACGGACCCACAACGTTTCATCACAACCAGTGCCCCATTTAGCTCTATTTCTTCCCATTTACTGGTGTCTGAGGCTAGATTCGCAATGAGTCATATTTTCATCTCCTTAGATCGCAGATGTACGGTCGTAGACACCGTAAGCGCCACAGAACGGCAACAAGGGGTCACGCAATGGCAGATTTCTCCCGCCTTCCCGGACCGAACGCGGACCTGTGGGACTGGCAGCTCCTGGCTGCCTGCCGCGGGGTGGACAGCTCGCTCTTCTTCCATCCGGAGGGCGAGCGAGGAGCGGCCCGGAGTGCTCGCGAGAACTCGGCCAAGGAGGTCTGCATGAGATGCCCGGTCCGCGCGCAGTGCGCGGCGCACGCACTGGCCGTGAGAGAGCCGTACGGCGTGTGGGGCGGGCTGACCGAGGACGAGCGCGAGGAGCTGATGGGACGGGCACGCAACCGGCTGGTGACGGCGTCGTCGGTCGGCGGGCACACCGTCTCGAACAACTGAAGGAACGTTTCTGCCAGAAGGGCACGCGTACGCGTGCCCTTCCTTACTTCCGGCCCGCCGCGTGTGCGAGCTGGTCCAGGGTCGCGGCCACCGCGGGCACCTGGGCCAGATCGGGCAGGGTCAGCGCGACGATCTCCCGTCGCACGGCCGGTTCCAGCGTGACGGTGCGCGCGCCGCGCGGCCGTACGGACTCGACGGCGAGCTGCGGCAGCACGGCCACGCCGAGGCCGGCGCCCACCAGTCCCACCACCGCCGGATAGTCGTCGGTCGCGAAGTCGATGCGGGGTGTGAACCCGGCGCCCTCGCACACCTGGACCAACTGCCCCCGGCAGCGCGGACATCCGGCGATCCAGGGCTCCCGCGCGAGCTCCCCGATCGCCACGGACCCGGCGGCCGCGAGCCGATGCCGCTCCGGTACGAGGGCGACGAGACGGTCCCGCAGCAGTGGCCGTACGACGAGGTCGTCCCACTCCCCCTCCTGGGCCGCCCCCTCGTACCGGAAGGCGAGCGCGACATCGCAGTCGCCTTCCCTCAACATCGCGACGGACTGCGGGGGTTCGGCCTCCTCCAGGGAGACACGTGTGCCCGGGTGCGCGGCACGCAGCGCCGCGAGAGCGGTCGGTACGAGGGTGGAGCTGCCGCTGGGAAAGGAGACGAGCCGCACCCGCCCGGCCCGCAGGCCGGCGATGGCGGCGACCTCCTCCTCCGCCGCCGTCAGTCCGGCGAGGATCCCGGCGGCGTGCCGCACCAGCGCCTCCCCCGCCTGCGTCAGCCGCATCTCGCGGCCGCTGCGGACGAGCAGCGGGGTGCCGACGGACGTCTCCAGGGCCTTCATCTGCTGGCTCACGGCGGGCTGGGTGCAGCCCAGTTCGCGGCCGGCGGCGGAGAAGGAGCCGGTGGCGGCGACGGCGCGCAGGACACGGAGGTGGCGGGCTTCGATCACAGGTCGAGGATAAGGGAACCTTTGATACGACGCCCGATATCGCGTCGCGGCTTTGGCGCCTGGTGGCCTACCGTGCCGTCATGAAGCTACTGACTGTGAACCTGGGCCATCGGCAGACCGTTCCGTACACGGACCAGCCGGAGGGCGTGACCGGCATCGACAAGCGGCCGGTGGACGAACCGGTGCGGATCGCGACGCCCGGGCCCAAGGGGGTCGGGGCGAGCGGGGTGACCGGGGACGCGGTGTGCGAGACACGGCACCACGGCGGCGACGACCAGGCGGTGTACGCCGTGGCCCGCGAGGATCTGGACGACTGGGAGCGGGAGCTGGGCCGGACGCTGAGGAACGGCGTCTTCGGCGAGAACCTCACCACCCAGGGTCTGGACGTGTCCGGCGCGCTGATCGGCGAGCGCTGGCGGATCGGGGCCGAGGTGATCCTGGAGGTGACCTGCGGCCGTATCCCCTGCGACACCTTCCAGGCCCACATGGGTGAGAAGCGGTGGGTGAAGCGGTTCACGCAGAAGGCCGCGCCGGGGGCGTATCTGCGGGTGATCCAGCCGGGCGAGATCCGTTCCGGCGACCCGATCGAGATCGTGCACCGCCCGGATCACGACGTGACGGTGGCGGTCCAGTTCCGGGCGGTGACGACCGAACGGGCGTTGCTGCCAAGGCTGTTGGCGGTGGGGCCGGCGCTGCATCCGGAGTCGCTGGCGAAGGCCCGGAAGTACGTGGAGAAATACGGATCCTGACACCGGGTCCCGACACCCTTCCTGACACCGGTTCCCGCACCTCGGCCCGACCGGATGCCCGAAATCCAGGTCATTAACCTTGCGTCATGACAACGGCATTGATTACGGGATCGACCGCGGGCATCGGTGCCGCGTTCGCACGGCGGCTGGCGGCCGACGGACACAACCTGGTGCTCGTGGCCCGCGACACCAAGCGGATGAGCGAACAGGCGACCGAACTCCACGACCGGCACGGCGTCGAGGTGGAGGTCCGTACGGCGGATCTGGCCACGGACGACGGCATCGAGTCGGTGACCACCCGCCTCTCCGACCGCCGCAACCCGGTCGACCTCCTGATCAACAACGCGGGCTTCGGCAACAAGGGCCGCTACCTCGACGTCTCCATGGCCGACGAGCTGAAGATGCTCAAGGTCCACTGCGAGGCGGTGCTGCGTCTCACGTCGGCGGCGACGGAGGGGATGCGCGAGCGGGGCCGGGGCGGTGTCGTGAACGTCGCGTCGGTGGCGGCGTTCGTCCCGCGCGGCACGTACGGGGCGTCCAAGGCATGGGTCGTGCAGTTCACCCAGGGCGCGGCGAAGGACCTCGCGGGGAGCGGGGTACGGCTGATGGCCCTCTGCCCCGGCTTCGTCCGCACCGAGTTCCACGAACGCGCCGGCATGGGCACCGACAACATCCCCGGCTGGATGTGGCTCGACGCGGACAAGCTCGTGGCATCCGCGCTGAACGACCTCGCACGGGGCAAGACGCTGTCGATCCCGGATCCTCGGTACAAGGCGCTGATGGGAGTGGTGAAGGTGGTGCCTCGGGGGTTGCTCGGCGGGGTCACCTCTAGGACGGGGCGGAAGTACGGGCCTCAGTAGGGGTCTGTCGGCGCGGCGGTGCGGCCGTTCCCCTCAGGGCGGGGAGGGCATGGACCCGGTCGTCCTGACGGAGGGCGTGTACCGCCGCGGCTGCCCCGCCTTCGGCTACAGGGACGAGAACGTTGCCGTCTGATGCGAACTCGTCCGACAGGTCTGCGAGTCGCTCTGCCGCCGCGCCTCCATGGGCCCGTGATGGCAAAGAGCGGGACAATGGTGTCGTACAGCCGGACCCAGGGGGCCGGAGGCGAGGACATGACGTTCGTACAGCTCATTGATTGCAGGACCAGCCGCTTCGACGAGATGAACCGGCTGATGGACACATGGGTCGAGCAGACCAAGGGGAAACGGACGGCGACGCACACCACCATCGGGAAGGACCGGGGGGACGCTTCGCACTTCGTCGAGATCGTGGAGTTTCCGTCGTACGAGGAGGCGATGCGGAATTCCGGGCTGCCGGAGACCGACAAGATCTTCCGGGAGATGGTCGCTCTGTGCGACGAGATGCCGACCTTCACCGACCTGGACGTGGTGCGGGACGAGCAGCTGTACGCGACCACCGCTCGACGGTTCTTCGAGACGCTGGCCGGGAGCGGGGAGCTGTCGGCGCTCGGGGACCTGGTCGCCCCGGAGTACCACGATCACGATCCCGCCAACGACGAGGACGTCGTCGGGCTGGACGGCGTACGGGAGGAAGTCGAGATGTGGCGGGGGGCGTTCGACTTCGGGTTCACGGTCCACGAGCAGATCGCCCAGGGCGACCGGGTGTGCACGCGGTGGACGTGGAACGGGACCCACAACGGGGAGTTCTTCGGGATTCCCGCGAGCGGGAAGCGGGTCACCATGACCGGGACCACCATTCACCGGTGCGCCCCGGACGGGCGGATCGCCGAGGGTTGGTGGCAGTACGACCGGCTCGGGCTGATGGGGCAGCTGGGGATGCTGGACGACCTGGAGCAGTAGGGCTGCGGGCATGGGGAAGCCCCCGGTCGCCGAGGCGGACCGGGGGCTTCCGTCAGACTCGCGGAGCCTTAGTGGGAGTGGCCGTGGCCGTGACCGGCGGCGGCCGGCTCCTCCTCTTCCTTCTTCTCGACGACCAGGGTCTCGGTCGTCAGGAGGAGGGAGGCGATGGAGGCGGCGTTCTCCAGGGCGGAGCGGGTGACCTTGACCGGGTCGATGACGCCGGCCTTGACCAGGTCGCCGTACTCGCCGGTCGCGGCGTTGAAGCCCTGGCCCTTGTCGAGCTCGGCGACCTTGGAGGTGATGACGTAGCCCTCCAGGCCGGCGTTCTCGGCGATCCAGCGCAGCGGCTCGACGACGGCCTTGCGGACGACGGCGACACCGGTGGCCTCGTCGCCGGCCTTGCCCAGACCGCCCTCGAGCACCTTCGCGGCGTGGACGAGCGCGGAGCCACCACCGGAGACGATGCCCTCCTCGACCGCGGCGCGGGTCGCGGAGATGGCGTCCTCCAGACGGTGCTTCTTCTCCTTCAGCTCCACCTCGGTGGCGGCGCCGACCTTGATCACGCACACGCCGCCGGCCAGCTTCGCGAGGCGCTCCTGGAGCTTCTCACGGTCCCAGTCGGAGTCCGTGTTCTCGATCTCGGCCTTGATCTGGGCGACGCGGCCCGTGACGTCCGCGGAGTCACCGGCACCGTCGACGACCGTGGTGTCGTCCTTGGTGATCGTCACGCGGCGGGCGGAGCCCAGCACGTCCAGACCGGCCTGGTCGAGCTTGAGGCCGACCTCCTCGGAGATGACCGTGGCGCCGGTGAGGACCGCGAGGTCCTGCAGCATCGCCTTGCGGCGGTCACCGAAGCCGGGGGCCTTGACCGCGACCGCGTTGAAGGTGCCGCGGATCTTGTTGACGACCAGGGTGGAGAGCGCCTCGCCCTCGACGTCCTCGGCGATGATCAGCAGCGGCTTGGAGGCACCGCCCTGGATGACCTTCTCGAGGAGCGGCAGCAGGTCCTGGATCGAGGAGATCTTGCCCTGGTTGATCAGGATGTACGGGTCGTCGAGGACGGCCTCCATACGCTCCTGGTCCGTCACGAAGTACGGGGACAGGTAGCCCTTGTCGAAGGCCATGCCCTCGGTGAAGTCCAGCTCCAGACCGAAGGTGTTGGACTCCTCGACGGTGATGACGCCGTCCTTGCCGACCTTGTCCATCGCCTCGGCGATGAGCTCGCCGACCTGCGAGTCCTGGGCGGACAGCGCGGCGACGGCGGCGATGTCGGCCTTGTCCTCGATCGGACGGGCGGTGGCGAGGAGGTCCTCGGAGACAGCGGCGACGGCCGCGTCGATGCCCTTCTTCAGGGCGGCCGGGGAGGCACCCGCGGCGACGTTCTTCAGGCCCTCGCGGACCAGCGCCTGGGCGAGCACGGTGGCGGTGGTCGTACCGTCACCCGCGATGTCGTTGGTCTTGGTCGCCACCTCCTTCACCAGCTGGGCACCGAGGTTCTCGTACGGGTCGTCGAGCTCGACCTCACGGGCGATCGTGACACCGTCGTTGGTGATGGTGGGGGCGCCGAACTTCTTGTCGATGACGACGTTGCGGCCCTTGGGGCCGATCGTCACCTTGACCGTGTCGGCAAGCTTGTTGACGCCGCGCTCGAGGGCGCGACGGGCGTCCTCGTCGAACTTCAGAATCTTCGCCATGGGAGCGGTTCAGCCCTCTCGGAAAACGTGGGTGAAACGAACTGCGCCCCGGACGCCCGGCTTCATAAGATCGCGGGGGCCCGGGGCGCAGCTCACAAGCAGAATGTGCTTGAGATGAATTACTTCTCGATGATCGCGAGCACGTCGCGAGCCGAGAGGACGAGGTACTCCTCGCCGTTGTACTTCACCTCGGTGCCGCCGTACTTGCTGTACAGCACGATGTCGCCGACGGCGACGTCGAGCGGAAGACGGTTACCGTCCTCGAAGCGGCCCGGACCCACGGCGAGGACGACGCCCTCCTGGGGCTTCTCCTTCGCGGTGTCCGGGATGACCAGGCCAGAGGCGGTGGTCTGCTCGGCGTCGAGCGGCTGGACCACAATGCGGTCCTCGAGCGGCTTGATGGCAACCTTGGAGCTGGTGGTCGTCACGATCCGACCTCCCCCTTCGGAGATCTCACGGGGTTAACTGTCTGAGGTGGCGACCAGGTGGATCCGTCGTCGCGGGTGCCGGACCTGCCCGTCGCTATTGGCACTCTCCAGGGGGGAGTGCCAGACCCGAGACTATGACTGCGATTAGCACTCGGTCAAGCGGAGTGCCAATTCACTGCGGCGCGGCGGTCCGAGGACACCGTCCCCGCGGACACCCCTGACCGTCCCCTCAGACATCCCGACCGTCCCCCCAGACGTCCCCACGGGTGCGTGCCCCTACAGATAGTCCTCCAG
>NZ_JABERD010000171.1 GCF_013044505.1 Streptomyces sp. S3(2020)
CGCCGGCCGACAAGTACTTCGACGCCGTCCCCGCTCCAGTGCACCCGCAACAACGTCCCCGGCGGCACACCCCGCGGCAGATCGACCCGGTACTCCGCGGCGACGGCGTCGAAGTACTTGTCGGCCGGCGCGCTCGCCCGCCCCTGCACCCCGGTGACCGGCTCGGGCGCGGGACCGGCCTCCCGTACGAGAGTGACCGACGCCCGGCCGGCGAAGACACCCTGCGCGGGCAAGGTACGCCGCGCGAACCCCCGTTCCCCGTCCGGCGCGGGAAAGACGGCGACCGACGGCCGCTCGGCGCCGCTGTGCACCCGTACCTCGCCGTGATCGAACACCACCCCGCCCTCGGCCAGCACCAGCCGCTCCGCACCCCACGCCACACCCCGGTAGGCGGTACGCGCGGTCGCCGCGTCCAGCACGAGCAGTCCGACCCGGCCACCGTCCGCGGTCTCCACCTCCACCAGGGCCTCGGTCCCGGCGCGCAGCCCGGTGACGAGCACCAGTCCGTCGGCGTGGGTGACATCCCCGGACGGTGCGGACAACGAGCCCACCATGTCCGCGGCCAGGGCGAGTTCGGGCGCGATCCCCTCGACGGCCGCCAGCACCAGCACCGTCCGGCCACCACCGTCGCCGTCGTCCACCGTGCACACCGGCTGAGCCGTCGCCCACTCCAGCCGCACCCCGCCCACGTCGAGCCGCAACGGCCAGCAGAAGGATGCCCCCGACGGCACGGTCACGGGAGCGCTCGGGAGACTCACCGAGCCGCCGTCGGCGAACTCCACCGTGAAGGACGTCCCCGGATGGTCCGGCAACGGCTCGTGCGGCTGGTGGTTGTTGACGAACAGGAATCCCGAACCGCCGTCACCGCGCACGGCCCAGCGCAGGGTGTCCCGGTCGTCCTGCCCGCGCGGCCGCTCCTGGGGCAGCACCGACTCCATCGGCGCGATCAGATGCCCGAAGTCGGCCAGCAGCAGGTGCTGGAGCCGGAGTTCGTCGTACGTCGCCCGGTACTGCCCGTACTCGCCGAGCGGTGCCTGGAAGTCGTACGTCAGGACGGGGAGGTCGTTCGGGTAGCCCGTGGCGTGGGACTCCTGGAGGGTCGTGAGTTCGCCCGCGGGATTCGTGCCGCCGTGGAACATGTAGTAGCCCTGCCACACCGAGCCGCACCCGATCTTGGTGAGCCCGAGCGCGGCGATGTCGGCGGCTTCCACGCGCGGGCGCCGGTGGTAGGAGACGGCCATGCCGCCGCCCAACTCGCAGGTGGCCCAGGGGAATCGGTCGGCGAAGGCGTCGGGGGCACTGCCCCGCACGCTGTCGATCGGGCGCAGGTCGGATCCGATGCCCTCGTCGTCGCGCTGGTGGGTGAAGAAGAAGTGCTTGCGGCAGGTGTCGGGCCAGCCGCCGTCGGCCTCGGTCCAGAAGGTGTCGGTGTAGCCCCCGTACAGCGGAAGCAGTTCGTCGGGCGGGAGTCGCACTCCGCCCCAGGCCGTCGACGTCCACAGGGGGGCGCTCAGGCCTGCCTCCTGGGCCATGCGCTTCAAGGTGAGCAGATGGCCCGGCTGGTCGTAGAGCTCGTTCTCGATCTGGACGGCCACGATCGGGCCGCCGTGCGCCCGGTCGAGGCCGCGGAGTTGCTCGGCGATCGCCGCGAACCAGCCGCGCACCGCCGCCAGATAGACCGGGTCGTCGGTGCGCGGCACGCAGTCGCGGGCCGACACCCAGTCCGGGAGGCCGCCGTTCCGGACCTCGGCGTGCACCCAGGGGCCGATACGGGGGATGAAGTCCAGGCCGTGGCGGGCGCAGAGTTCGGCGAAGCGGCGCAGGTCGCGGTCGCCGTCGAAGCGGACGCGGCCCTCGATCTCCTCGTGGTGGATCCAGATGACGTAGCCGGCGACGACGGTGATGCCGCCGGCCTTCATCTTGAGGAGTTCCTCCTCCCATTCCCCGGCCGGGTGGCGGCTGTGGTGGAACTCTCCGGAGACCGGGAACCAGGGGCGGCCGCCGCGGGTGAGGTAGCGGCTGGTGACCTCGATCGGGTCGGGCGCGCCCGGTGCGTCGGCGAAGGGGAGATGCCCGGTGAGCGGGGGCCCGGGAGGGTCGGGTACGCGCAGGTGGTGCCGCATCAGGAGATCTCCGGGCCGAGGTCGGGGGTGTCGGTGAAGTGGGCGGTCGTGCCGGTGGTGGCGTGCAGTTCGAACAGGACCAGTTCGTTGGTGCCGGGGCGCAGGACCGGTGCGGGCACGTACAGGGTGTGCTGGGGGCCGCGGTTCCAGTAGCGGCCGAGGTGGAAGCCGTTGACCCAGGCCTGGCCCTTGGTCCAGCCGGGCAGGGCGAGGAAGGCGTCGGCCGGTTCCGCGACCTCGAAGGTGCCCTGGTGGAAGGCGGGGACGGCGTCCGTGGTCGTGTCCGACGGGCTGAAGGGCACGGCCGTGAGGTCGGTCAGGGGCAGCGGGTGGTTGTCCCAGGCGCGCAGGACGGCGCCGTTGAAGGAGACCGGACCGAGCAGGCCCTTGGGGGCGCCGATGCGGGGGCCGTAGTTGACGCCGCCCATGTTCTCCACGAGCACGTCCAGGGTGGCGCCGGGGCGGGGGACGAGGACGGGCAGTGCCTCGTCGTGGTGGCGGCGTTCGAGGACGCCGACGGGGGCGCCGTCCAGGAAGACCTGGGCGCGGTCGCCGACCCCGCCCGCGAAGTGCAGCAGGCCCTGGCCGGCCGTGGGGACGGCCGTCCGGTAGAGCGCGTATCCGGAGCTGAGGCCCAACTCGTCCATCATCGCGGGGTCTTCGGTGCGCAGCGGGGCGGCGAGGGCACCTGCGTTCGGGAGCAGTGCGGCGCGCCGGGTCAACTCGACGGTGGTCGCCGGGAGTTTGGGGCCGGGGGCCGGGACCGGCTCGCCGGGGACGGGTGCGTGGCGGGCGATGACCTCGCGGAAGGCGTGGTACTTGGGGCCGGGGTCGCCGGACTCGGTGAGGGGGGCGTCGTAGTCGTAGGACGTGACGGTGGGCTCGTAGGCGTGCTTGTGGTTGGCGCCGTTGCTGAAGCCGAAGTTGGTGCCGCCGTGGAACATGTAGATGTTGACGGAGGCACCGGCGGAGAGCAGCCGGTCCAGGTCGGCGGCGGCGTCGGCGGCGTCCCGGGTGTGGTGCGGGCCGCCCCAGTGGTCGAACCAGCCGATCCAGAACTCCGCGCACAGCAGCGGGTCTTCGGGCCGGTGCGCGCGGTACTGGTCCAGCGCGCTGTCGATCCGCCCGCCGAACGTACCGGCGGCGAGGACGCCGGGGAGGCTGCCTGCGGCCAGGTGCTCGGGGTCGGCCTGGTCGCAGGTGAAGAGGAACTCCTCGACTCCCCTGTCCCGCAAACCCTGTTCGAGGTGTTTCAGATAGGCGGTGTCGTCGCCGTAGGCGCCGTACTCGTTCTCCACCTGGACGCCGATGACGGGACCGCCCGCCTCGGCCATGTGCGGCAGCAGCGGGGGCAGCAGCAGGTCGAGGTAGCGGTCGATCGCCCCGGTGAAGCGGGGGTCGGAGCTGCGCAGCCGGATGTCCGGGTCCGAGGTGAGCCAGCCGGGCAGACCGCCGCCGTCCCACTCGGCGCAGATGAACGGGCCGGGGCGGAGCAGGACGTGCAGCCCCTCCTCCTTGGCGAGGCTCAGATAGCGGGGCAGGTCGAGGAAGCCGTCCAGGACCAACTCGCCCTCCGGATCGGGCTGGTGGAAGTTCCACGGCACATAGGTCTCGACGGTGTTGAGGCCCATCAGACGGGCCTTGCGCAGCCGGTCGGCCCACTGGTCGGGGTGGACGCGGAAGTAGTGCATGGCGCCGGAGAGGATGCGGAACGGCTTCCCGTGCAGCAGAAAACCCTCGGACGTCGTCGTCAGTGCGGGCATGCGGGTGTTCCCCTTCGATGCGAGCGATTTCAATGCGGCGAGGTCAGTGCGGTGCGGTGAGTGCGGTGCGGCTGGTTCAGTGCGGCGAGGTCAGTGCGAGCGGGACGAAGTACTGCGGATCAGCCAGAGGGTCGCGGCCAGGCACACCGCCGAGACCCCCGCGAGAAGCAGTGGTACGGCCTTGATGCCGGACCACTCGATCACCTTGCCGAGCGCCGGTCCGGCCACCACGCCACCGGCCATCGAGGCCGCGATGACCAGGGCGCCGGCACGGCGGGCCCGCGGGGCGGCCCGGTGCAGCCAGGGCAGTCCGGTGGGGAAGATCGGCGCGATGAACAGCCCGACGCCGGCGTACGCGTAGGGCGCCAGCTCGTCGACGGACGCGAGAAGCAGACAGACCGTCATCCCGGCGCAGGAGACCGTGATGATCGCCTGCGCCGAGAAGCGCAGCGCGAGGGGCGCGACCAGGAACCGGCCCACGGTCATCATCAGCCAGTACACGGAGGTGGCGGTGGCGGCGACCCCGGCGCCGTAGCCGATGGTCTCCAGATGGGTGGGCTCCCAGCCGCCGACGCCGGCCTCGACGCCGACGTGCAGGACGTACAGCACGACGAACACGGCGAGCACCGAACCGAGACTGCGACCGAGGACGCCACCGCCACCACCGCCACCTCCACCGCCGCCGCCACCGGAGTCCGGGGCGGCCTCGGACGGCTGCGGCGCCTTGTCCCGTACACCCTTGAGGCACCACAGCAGCGGCAGCGCGACCAGCGCGAAGGCGAGGAAGACGGCCGGGTAGTGCTCGGCGCCGACCGCGCCGATCACGGCCGGTCCGAGGATCGCGCCGATGCCGAAATGGGCGTTGAGGATGTTCAGCATCGCCGTGGAGCGGTGCCCGAAGCCGACGGCGAACAGCTGGTTGAGCCCGTAGTCGATCCCGCCGAAGCCGAGCCCTGCCAGCAGCGCCGCGGCGAGGGCGAGCGGCCAGGCGGGGGCGAGCGCGAAGCCCGCCGCGCCGACGGCCATGAGGAGGTAGGAGGCGCCGAGGATCCGCCGGTTGCCGATCCGCCCGAACCACCGGTCGAAGAACAGCACCCCAACCAACCCGCCGACGAAGTGCGCGCTCAGCCCCAGCCCGGCGGCGGACGGGGACAGCCCGAACTCCTCACGGAAGGCGGGGATCGCCGGGCCGTACAGCGACTGGAGCACGCCGATCAGAACGAAGCCGACGCACGAGGCGACGACGGCGGCCGGGCTGAACACCGGGGTCTCGACTACACGGGTCTCTCGCAGCACGACAGGAAATGTTACCGGTAACATCCCGCCCGTCAAGATTGCGGACAGCGGCACCATTGAATGATTCAATCAGCATCAATAGACTCCGCTGGTGGATGAATTCACCTTGCGTTCGAGACTCTCCAGGAGATCGGCGGGGGTGGCCGCCGTGCTGCTGATGGCCGCCGGTCTCACCACCCCGTCCCTGTCACCGGCGTCGGCCGCACCCCCTCAGCACACCCCCGAGGTGTGGCCGAAACCTCAGAGCACGCAGAGCGGACCGGGCCGGTTCACGGTCCCCGACCGGGTCGTGGAGGTCGTCGGCCCGGACACGGACCCCTCGGCCCGCAAGGTCGTCGAGACCGCGCTGCGCGAGGCCGGCGCCGACCGGATCGTGACGGTCGACAAGCCGCCCGCGTCGGCCGCCTTCACGGTCTACCTCGACGGCCCCCACGCCGCCGCCGCGCTGAAGCGGCTGGGCGCCCGGTCCCCGGCCGGACTCCCCTCCGGCGGTTACGCCCTGGCCTCCGGACGACGGGACGGCCGTACCCTCCTCGCCCTCTCCGGATCCGACGCGACCGGCACCTTCTACGCCGCCCAGACCCTGCGCCAACTCCTCGGCACCTCGGGCAGATTGCCCGAGACCAAGATCCGCGACTGGCCCACCGCCGCGCTGCGCGGAGTCATCGAGGGCTTCTACGGCACCCCCTGGACGCATGCCGAGCGCCTGAGCCAACTCGACTTCTACGGCCGCACCAAGCAGAACGTGTACGTCTACTCCCCCAAGGACGACCCCTATCTGCGCGAACGGTGGCGGGACGAGTACCCGCCCGCGGACCTGGCCCAGTTGAAGGAACTGGTCGACCGGTCGGCCGCCAACCACGTCCGCTTCACCTACGCGCTCTCCCCCGGACTGTCGGTCTGCTACTCCTCCGACTCCGACATCGCGGCCCTCACCCGCAAGTTCGACTCGCTGTATGCGATCGGCGTGCGGTCCTTCGCGATCCCGTTGGACGACATCAGCTACACCAAGTGGAACTGCGCCGCCGACGAGCAGGAGTTCGGCACGGGCGGCGGGGCGGCGGGCACGGCCCAGGCGCATCTCCTCAACAGGGTGTGGGAGTCCTTCTCGGCCGGCCACAGCGGTCTGGAACCCCTGGAGATGGTCCCCACCGAGTACTCCGACCTCGCCGACTCCCCCTACAAGACGGCCCTGCGCGAGAAGCTGGACCCCTCCGTGGTCGTCGAGTGGACCGGCGTGGGAGTGATCGCGCCGACCATCACCGCCCAGCAGGTCGCCCAGGCCCGTGAGGTGTTCGGCCACCCGATCCTGATCTGGGACAACTACCCGGTCAACGACTACGTCACCAGCCGCCTCCTCCTCGGCCCGTACACGGGACGGGAGGCCGGCGTGGCCGAGGCGGCGACCGGTGTCACCGCCAACCCGATGGTCCAGGGAGAGGCGAGCAAGCTCGCGCTGTTCACCTCGGCCGCCTACCTCTGGAACCCGGACTCCTACGACCCCCGGGCCGCCTTCCTCGCCTCGGTCCGCGACCTCGCCGGACCCGGCGCCGCCCCATGGCTGCGGATCTTCGCCGAGAACAACTACTCCTCCCAGCTCGACGCGACCGAGTCCCCCACCCTGACCGGGCTCATCGCCGCCTTCCGCACGGCGTACGAGCAGGACAGCGGGCTCGACCGGGCCGCCGCCGCGCTCCGCTCGTACTTCACCGACATGGCCGCGACACCCGCCCGGCTGCGGGCCCGGCTCGACAACCCGGGGTTCCTCGAAGAGACGTCCGCCTGGCTGGACAAGCTCGGCCGGTACGGGAGCGCGGGGCAGACCGCTGTCGATCTGCTGCTGGCCAACAAGCGGGGCGACGCGGACGCGGTGTCGGCGTACTGGTCTCGACTGCGCGGTGAGCGCAAGGCGTTGGACGCCGTGCCCGAGCAGGTCTCCCCGGGCGTGATGGACCAGTTCCTCTATACGACGATGCTGGAGAACGCCCCCGACCCGGGCGTCGACGCCGCCTTCTCCCCCGGCTCGCTGAGTCTGGAGCCGGGCGCCTCCGGCACGGTGACGCTCGACTTCTCGGACAAGGAGGCCCGCACCGTCACCTGGAAGCTCGACGTACCGGACGGCGTCACGGCCTCACCGGCCGAGGGCACGGTGACGGTCCCCGCCGGGGGCACCGTCTCGGCCACGGTCACGCTGACCGCCGTGGACGAGGGCGTCCACTCCGTGGTGGTGTCGGGTACGGGCATCCTCGACCGGGCGATCCCGGTCCAGGTCACCGGAAAGACCGGTGCGCTGACGGCCCTGACCGCCGACTTCAGTGGTGCGTCGGTGAGTTCGATCGATCTGGGCTCGGGCGCGACGAAGAACATCGCGGTCGGGAACAACCCCGGCGAGGTCGTGGTGAGCGCCGACGGGCGTACCGCGTACGCCGCCAACCAGGGCTCGAACACGGTCAGCGTCATCGATGTGGCGAGCGGCTCGGTCACCGCCACCGTCGCGGTGGGCCGCGTGCCCGCCGGGCTCGCGCTGACGCCGGACGGCGGGACGCTGTGGGTGGCCAACTACACGGACGGGACGGTCCAGCCGGTGGACACCTCGACGCTGGAGGCGGGTACGCCGGTCACGGTGGGCGACGGTCCCGAGAACATGGCGATCACCCCGGACGGCGCGACCCTGTACGTGGCCAACATCCACGACAACACGGTCAGCCCGGTCGACCTCACGGACAGGAAGGCCGGGACCGCCGTCCCCGTCGGCCCCCGCCCCTTCAACGTCGTCGCCGCACCCGACGGCAGAACGGTGTACGTCTCCAACTCCGGCGGCTCGACGGTCACCCCGATCGACACGGCGACGAACGACACCGAGCCGACCCTCCTGGTCACCGGCCAGGCCTACGGGCTCGGTCTGTCACCGGACGGCCGGACCCTGTGGGTCAGCCCCAGCACCGGGGACTACGTCACGCCCGTGGACACGGTGACCGGTGCCCCGGGCACCAAGGTCACGGTCGGCAGGTCGGCCTTCGACGTGGGCCTGGACTGGAGCGGCGACACGGCATACGTCACGACGGCCGACGGAAACAAACTGGTGCCGATCGACACGGCGACCGGGACACCGGGCACACCGCTGACGACGGGCGCCTATCCCCTGGCCGTAGCCCTGACACCGGTACCGGTGAAATAGCGGCCAGTCTCCCCACCCCAGGGGCGCGGGGAACTGCGCGACCAGCCCTCACCGGCCCGCAGTTCCCCGCGATACCCCAGAACCCCCGAACGCCTAACTGGCCGTACGCCGGATCCGCCCCGCGTACTTCTTCTCCAGCTCCAGATTCCCCTCGAAGCCGCCCGGCACATTGGCCGAGACATACACCGGCGGCCGCTCCCCCGCGGCAAGCAGCACCGCAGACGCCTCGGCGACCGCCATCTGCACCAGCATCACCCCGGTCAGCGTCGACAGCGCGCACACCGCGCCCCCGCCCGGCAGCTCCAGCAGCGCGTCCCCGCGAGGGGCCGCGTTGTCGAGGACGACGTCGGCGAGGTCGGCGAGCTTCTTGCCGCTGGGGTGCCCCGCGGGGACCGCGCGGGTGTGGGAGAGGGAGGTGATGGCCAGCAGCTTGTGGCCCTGCTGCTTGGCCTGGAGGGCCATCTCGACGATGACGTTGTTCACGCCGGAGTTGGAGATGACGACGAAGAGGTCCTCGGGGCGGGGGGCCGCGAGGTCGTACAGGCGCGCGGCCACGCCCGGCTGCCGCTCCAGGAGCGGGTCGTCGAGGACGGCCGGGGCGTCACCGCCGTACAGGACGAGGTCGGCGATGCTCAGTCGGTTCGTGGGCACCAACCCGCCCGCCCGGCCCGCGACTTCGAGGACCATGGCCTGGGAGTGGCCGGTGCCGAAGGCCTGGATGACGCCGTCGGCGCGCACGCAGTCGGCGATCAGTCCCGCGGCGCGGGCCACGTCTGCGCGGGCGGACTCGGTGATCTGCTGAAGGACGGCCAGGCTCTGCTGCGCGAAGCCCTGGGCGCTGACGGACTCGACGGACACGCGGCACTCACTCCCCATTGATGGATTGAACCACCCTATACATCACCATCGGTGAATCAATAAACCATAGGATGGCCGCTGCATTCAATCGCCCCGCACATCGGTCCCGATCTCGCCCGGAACCGGTCCTGGTATTCAATGAGTGGCCTGAGCGGTGGCTGATACCTTCTCCTCATGCCCCCGACGGACGTCACGACACTGATCCGCACCGAGCTGCCCCGGCTGGCCGGCTCCCTGCGCAAGGTCGGCGAGCTGATCCTGGAGGATCCGGCCGCCGTCACCCACTGCTCGGCCGCCGAGCTGGGCCGCCGCACCGGTACCTCGCAGGCCACGGTGACCCGCTTCTGCCGGGCCATCGGCCTGGACTCCTATCAGCATCTGCTGATCGAGCTGGCCAAGGAGCACGGCCGCGGCGAGGTCTCGGACTGGGGCACCGCCGAGATCGGCCCGGACATCTCCCCGGACGACAGTCTGGAGCGGGTCGTGCAGGTCGTGGGCAACGCCGACCTGCGGGCCGTCCAGCAGACCATCGACCGGATCGACCTCGACGCGATCGAGCGCGCGGCCCAGGCCACGGCCCGGGCCCGCCGCATCGACCTCTACGGCACCGGCGGCAGCGGGGCGGTGGCGCTGGAGACCGAGACCCGGCTGTTCCGGATCGGCTGCTCGGTGCGCGGCTGGACCGAGGTGCACGGCGCGGCGACGTCCGCCGCCCTGCTCACCCCGGCGGACGTGGCCGTCGGCATCTCGCACTCGGGGGCCACCCGGGAGACCATCGAGCCGTTCGAGCTGGCCAAGGAGCGCGGCGCGACCACCGTGGCGATCACCTCCGACCCGCGCTCACCGCTCGCGAAAGCCGCCGACATCCGGCTCGTCTCGTCGGCCTCGGAGACCAACTTCCTCACCGGCATCGGCGGCCGGCACTCCGTCCTGGTGCTGCTCGACTGCCTCTACGTGCGGGTCGCGCAGCTCTCCTACCAGCGCGCGAGCGCCTCCCTGGCCCTGACGGACCACATCGTGCCGCAGCACTCGGCGAAGGGTCGGCGCACCCGCTGACAGCAGTGATATTGCATAGATGATTCACCGAGAACACGCGTAGATGGTTGTTTGAACCATCTCTGCGGTGCCAGGATGGTGCTCCGCCGAGCACCCTCGTAGGAGACCCATGCGTGTCACCTCTGTCGAGTCGACCGAGCTTTTCGTCGGGACCGTAGAGCAGCCGTACCAGGTGGTGGTCGCCGAGATCAGCCATGTCCCGGGCCGCACGGTCCGCCTCACGGCCGAGGGCCCGGGCGGACTGCGCGGTGTCGGGGAGACGCTGGTCACCACGGCCGACGACGGCACCGCGCGCGCCGAGATACCCGTGACCGGCACCGGCGACGAGATCACGGTCGTCGCCGTCGACGGTGAGTTCGGCGACCGGCGCACCGCCCCGTTCACGGCCGCCGAGCCCGGCTGGACCATGTTCATGGTCAGCCACTTCCACTACGACCCCGTCTGGTGGAACACCCAGGCCGCCTACACCGAGACCTGGGACGTCGCCGACGACCCGGCCACGTCCGGTCTCCCGGCCCGCACCTTCGACTCGCGCGGCCAGTCCGGGATGAGCCTGGTGCGCGCCCACTGCGATCTCGCGCGGCGCGACCCGGCGTACACCTTCGTGCTCGCGGAGGTCGACTACCTCAAGCCGTACTGGGACGCCTTCCCGGAGGAGCGCGCCTTCCTGCGCCAGCTGATCCGCACCGGCCGCGTCGAGATCATGGGCGGCACGTACAACGAGCCCAACACCAACCTCACCGGCGCCGAGGCCACCGTACGGAACGCGCTGTACGGCGACGGATACCAGCGCGGGATCATGGGGGCGTCACCCGAGACCGCCTGGCAGCTGGACGCGTTCGGGCACGATCCGCAGTTCCCGGGGCTGATGGCGGACGCCGGGGTCACCTCCAGCTCCTGGGCGCGCGGGCCGTTCCACCAGTGGGGGCCGACGCTCTCCGTGTTCGGCGAGGAACCCCGGGATCCCCAACGCATGCAGTTCCCGGCCGAGTTCGACTGGATCGCCCCCTCGGGGCGCGGCATCCTCACCGCGTACATGGTCAACCACTACGGCGCGGGCTGGGCGATCGACAACGCGCCCACCCTCCCGGAGGCCGAACAGGCGGCGTTCAAGCTGTTCAAGGGCCTGAAGAAGGTCGCGCTCACCCGCAACGTCATGCTGCCCGTCGGCGGGGACTACGCGCCGCCGTGCCGCTGGGTGATGGGCATCCACCGGGACTGGAACGCCCGTTACGTCTGGCCGCGGTTCATCAGCGCGATCCCGCGGGACTTCTTCGCCGCCGTACGGGCGGAGTTGGACGCGGAAGGCCGCAGGGCGTCGCCGCAGACCCGGGACATGAACCCGGTCTACACCGGCAAGGACGTCTCCTACATCGACACCAAGCAGGCCCAGCGGTACGGCGAGAGCCTCCTCGCCGACGCGGAGGCCTGGGCGACCCTGGCCTCCCTCACCGCCGGGCATCCCTATCCGGACGCGGCGCTCGACAAGGCGTGGCGGCAGCTCGTCTACGGCGCCCATCACGACGCCATCACCGGCTCGGAGTCGGACCAGGTCTACATCGATCTCCTCACCGGCTGGCGGGAGTTGTACGACCTCGCCGGGACCGTCCACGCGGACGCCACCCAGGCCCTCGCGGACCGGGTCGTCCCGCTGCCGGGCGACGGCGCCGACCTGGTGGTCTTCAACTCCGCGACCTGGCCCCGCAAGGACGTACTGGCCGTCGAGGACAACGGGTTCCTGCCGGTCGACGAGAGCACCGGGCTGCCCCTGCCCTCCGTGCGCGAGGAGGACGGCCGGCTGAGCGTCGTCGTACCGGACGTGCCCGGACTGGGCCTCAAGGCCGTCCCGCTCGCCGAGGGCACCGCCTCCGGGTGGACGCCGGCCGAAGGGGCCACGATCCGCAACGAGTTCTACGAGCTGACCGTCGACCCGGCGCGCGGCGGCGGCGTCAGCAGTCTGCGAGCCCTTCGGGAAGGGGCCCGGGAACTGCTGCGCGCCGGCGACATCGGCAACGAACTCGTCGTCCAGGAGGAGTACCCGAGGCACCCGCGCTTCGGCGAGGGCCCCTGGCACCTCACACCGACCGGCACGACCGCCGCTCGCGGCAGGGACGTGCGGGCCGACATCGATGTCGAGCACTCCCCCGCCGGACAGCGCGTCACGGTCCGCGCCGACCTCGGCCTCTTCACGTACACCCAGCGGCTGACCCTCTGGAAGGGCGTCGACCGTCTCGACGTCTCCACGACCGTCGACGGCTACGACGGTGCCGACCGGCTCATCCGGGTGCGCTGGCCGTCCGACGTGCGCGGCGGGCTGCCGGTGCACGAGGTGGCGGACGCGGTGATCGGGCGCGGGTTCGGGTTCGTGGAGGTGGACAGCGAGCGGTTCCCGTGGACGCTGGACAACCCGGCCAACACCTGGTTCGGGCTGGGGTCCACCGCGCGGGTCGCCGTGCACGACGGCTCCGGGGCGCTCCTCGGGCATCGCTCGATCGGGGTCGCCGAGCTGATCTACTCCGACTGGGACGTCGCCGGTGAGCTGGGCGCCGAACTCGCCGCCGCCCTCGTCCGCGCCGGGGTCACCGCGACCTCGACCATCGCGGGCGGCCCCCGCTACGGCGACCTGGAGGTCGACTCCAACCTCCCCGACATCCGGATCGCCGTCGGCGGACCCGACCGCAACTCCGTGGTCGCCGAGGCCCTCGGCTGGGACCCGGCCGCCGGGCGCGAACTGCGGCGGCAGCTCGCCGCGCACGACGTGGCCGCCGTATGGGTCGCGCCACGCGCCTCGCTGCGGGAGGAGTGGGTGCCGGGGGCCGATCTGCGGGACCTGGAACGGCTGCCGCTGCTCGTCGTGGCGGGCGGCGCGGACGACGCCAAGGCGGTCGACGCCCTCATCGCCGACCTGGACGACTTCACCGTCACGGCCACCGCCGCGGGCGGCGGCGAGGCCCTGCCGCCCGGCGACGCCTGGGACGGCCGGAGCTTCTCGGTCCTGAACCGGGGCACGCCCGGCTGCGTGGTCACCTCGTCCGGCGACCTCTACATGTCCCTGATGCGCTCGTGCACCGGCTGGCCCTCCGGCATCTGGGTCGACCCACCGCGCCGCACCGCCCCCGACGGGTCCGCCTTCCAGCTCCAGCGCTGGTCGCACACCTTCGAGTACGCCGTCGTCGCGGGCGAGGGCGACTGGCGCGAGGGGCAACTGCCCCGGCGCGGGCACGAGTTCAACCGCCCGCTCACCGCCCGGCTGCGGACCGGGCCCACGGACGCGGTCCTGCCCCGGAACAGCTCCCTGCTCCAAGTGGAGCCCGCGGGCGAGGTGTTGCTGGACGCCGTCAAGCCGACCGGCTCCCCGCTCGCCCGCGGCGGCACGGCACAGCCGGACCCGGGGAGCGGGCTCGTCGTCCGCGTGCACGAGGTCAACGGCCGTCCGGTGCGGGCGCGTCTGTCGCGGCCGCACGGGTGGACGGAGGGCGCCCGGGCGGACGTACTGGAGACGCCCGGGGCGCCGCTCACGCCGGGTACGGCCGGGATGCTGGAGGTCGACCTGGCCGGGTTCGAGGTGGCGACCGTCCTCGCCACGCCCGCGCAGGCCCTGGAGACACCGCCGGACCCCGGAGTCGCCGCCACCGAGCCCGCCCAGCCCGTCCACACCCGCTACTGGCTCCACAACTCCGGCCCCGCCCCGCGCGGCAACATGCCGGTCGCCGTCTACGTCTCCCCCACCACCCTCACCGTCTCCGGCCCCGTCACGGCGACCGTCCGGATCGGCTCGGAACTGACCGACGCGCCGGTGTCGGGCACGGTGACCTTCGAGGTGCCTCCCGGCTGGTCCGCCGAACCCGCCGAACTGCCGTACACGCTCGGCCCCGGCGGCTTCAGCCTCACCGAGGTCACCGTGCTCCCACCGCCCGCCCCGGAACCCGGCCGGCACTGGCTCGCCGCACGGCTGTCGTACGGCGGGCAGACGTACGAGGACGTGGTGGCACTGGACGTGCCGGACGGGCACACCGGACCGACGCTGGTGACCGGTCTGGGAGCCGACCGGGTCGTCGTACGACGTGGCGAACGCGCCCGCGTCCCCGTGACGTTGCGCAACCCCACCCGGGGCCCCGTCAGCGGCACCCTCTGGGCGGTGTCCTCCTGGGGCACCTGGCCCGGCGTCGGACCTGGCGTGCAGGGCTTCACGGTGGCCGGCGGGGAGGAGACCGAGGCCGTGATCGAGGTGGACGGCTCCGCGGTGCCTCCGGGTTCGTACTGGCTGATGGCGAAGGTCGGCTGGCACGGCTGCGTGGCGTACACGGAGGCCGTGGAACTGGAGGTGAGGCCGTGACGGAGGACTACGCGGCGCGGGTAATGGGCGAGGCGGTCCCCAAGGAACGGGTGGACGCCCTACTGAAAGCCGTCCCGCCCCGCGACCGCGAGACGAGACCAGAGGCTTTCGCCAGGGCGGAGCGCCAGCGAAGGCGGTGGGCAACACAAGTCGTGGTGATCGACGAGCTGGCCCGGCAGGCCTGCGCGCAGCGCAGCCTGTTCAGGGGCGCGGGGAACTGCGCGACCAGCCCCGACGCCGCCGCACCCGAAGAACAACCCACACCCCGAGCTGTCGCAGACCTCGGCAGCATCGTCGCCACAGCCCTCGCCCACTCCCCCTCCGCACGCGCGCTCCTCGACCAACTGGAGCACGAGCAGCTGATCCCCGAGGAGGCGGTCTACGACTACTACGACCGCAACCGGGACCGCTTCCTCACCCCCGCCGCACTGAGACGCGGCGCCGACCCCTTCCACGAGACCTCCGACCTCCTCCCCTACGACGAGGCCCGCGAGGGCATCATCCGCGAACTCCGCCGCGCCGCCGGCCGCCGCGCCTTCTTCGACTGGCTGGACCGAGCCCGCGCCGATGTCGTGTACGCACACGGGTACGAGCACCCCGGCGACCCCTCGCACCCGGATCACGAGCACCGGCACTGATCTCCCACGGAACCTAAAAGCAACACGGCAAACCATTGACCTCCGATGAATTCTGGTCCACATTTTCATCAATCGGAGTCGAAGTTGGTTGATTGAGCCAGTGAGGACCCATCACATGCGTGCAAAGAGACTGACCCGCACCCTGACCTGTCTCGCCGTTCTGTCGCTCGCAGCCACCGGCTGCGGCCTCTCGGGCGGCGACTCCGGCGACGGGGACGCCACCGCCGGTGGCTGCAAGGTCGACAAGGGCAACGTCGGATCGGGGAAGCTCACCGGCGAGGTCAAGGGCGACATCACCTTCCAGACGACGAACCTGAAGAAAGACTTCGGGGACTTCTTCAACGGAGTGATCGCCGACTTCGAGAAGGCCCACGCAGGCACCAAGGTCAAGTGGATCGACGACCCCGGCGACAACACCTTCACCAGCCGCACGGTCGCCGACGCCCAGGCCTGCACGCTGGCGGACGTCATCAACGTCAACGCGCCGACGGCGACGGCCCTCACCAAGGCCGGCTACCTGCTCGACGTCGGCACCAAGGACCCCGACTCGTCCAAGCCGTTCGTCCCGTCGTTCTGGAAGACCGCCACCTTCCCGGACGCCTCGGGCAAGTCGATCCACACCACGCTGCCCTGGTACACCGGCGGTGTCCTGCTCACGTACAACAAGGACCTGCTGGCGAAGGCAGGCATCGACCCGGCCAAGCCGCCGACGAGCATCTTCGGGCTCTTCGCCGACTACGAGAAGGTCGCCAAGGCCTCCGACGGCAAGTTCTTCGCGACGATGGCCAACCCGATCTGGCGCATCCCCGCCGACTTCGACCAGATGGGCATCAAGGTCCTCTCCACCGACGGCAAGTCCGCCGTCTTCGCCGACGACCCGCGCACCACCGAGTGGGTCGCGTGGATGGCGAAGCTGTACAAGGCGGGCGCGATGCCGAAGGACTCGCTGTCCTCCAGCAACGACCCGTCCACGCTCTACAGCCAGGGCAAGGTGGCCTACGGTTCGACGAACCCGAGCTTCGTGCGGTTCGTGAAGCAGAACAGTCCGTCGGTCTACGACAAGACGGCCGTCGGCCAGCAGCCCTACGACGCGCTCGGCGTCGCCTCCGCCGGTGCCCCGCAGTACATCTCGGTCGCCGCGACCAGCAAGAACGCGCCCACGGCGCTGTCGTTCGCGGAGTTCCTCACCAACGCCGAGAACCAGACGGCCTGGTGCAAGGACCCGGCCGTGGTGATCTTCCCGACCACCACGGAGTCGCTGAGCGACCCGTTCTTCCAGAACGTCACCGGCAGCGACCCGTTCTCCCAGGCCCGCAAGCTCGTCGCCGACCAGCTCAAGACGGCCAGCACCAACCAGACCAACCTCTCCCCGGCCGTGCAGAACGCGATCGTGGCCCAGGTGCAACTGGCCATGCAGGGCAAGAAGAGCGCGGCGGACGCCGTGAAGGACGCCCAGGAGAAGGCCAACGAGCTGCTGAAGCAGGCGGGCTGACAGTGACGGCTCAGATCACGAAGCCGGTGTCCGTGTCCGGCGCGGAGCGCACCTCCGCCGCGCCGGGCGCGAAGCCCTCCCGTCTCCGGGCCCTGTTGCCGGGCCCGGCGGCCGGGGCCAACGGGGCGGCGATGTACCGCCGTTGGTGGCTGCCCTGGCTCTGGACCGCTCCCGCGATCGTCTGCGCGGTGGTGTTCGGCGTGTTCCCGTTCCTCAACACGCTGCTGCTGTCGTTCACCGACGCCAAGCCGCTGGGCGGCGCCGCGGGTTTCGTCGGGCTCGACAACTACACGCGGATGCTGGACGACTCGGACTTCTGGCTGGCGACCCGCAACAGCATCCTGTACGCCCTGATCGTCGTCCCCCTGATGGTGCTGCTGCCGCTGATGCTGGCCGTGCTGGTGGAGAAGAACCTCCCCGGCATCGGCTTCTTCCGCTCGGCCTTCTACACCCCGGTGCTGGCCTCCAGCGTGGTCGTCGGTCTGAGCTGGCAGTGGCTGCTCGCCGACGACGGACTGGTCAACACCTGGCTGGAGAAAGCCCACTTGATCCGGTCGGCGATCCCGTTCCTGTCCGACCCGTGGCTGATCCTGCTCTCCGCGATGGGCCTGACGCTGTGGAAGGGCCTCGGCTGGTACATGGTCTTCTACCTGGCCGCGCTCGGGAACGTGCCCAAGGAGCTCCACGAGGCCGCGCAGATGGACGGCGCCGGCGCGGTCCGCCGCTTCTGGCACATCACCATGCCCGGCGTACGCCAGGCCATGATGCTCGTCGGCACGCTCACCGGCATCGGCTCACTGCGGGTGTTCAGCGAGATCTACATGCTCGGCAGCTCCACCGGCGGCCCCGGCGGCGCCGACCGCACCCTGCCGTTCTACATCCGGGACGTCGGTCTGGACCCCATCACCGGCAACGCCGGTTACGGCTCCGCCGTCAGCGTGGCCCTGTTCCTGCTGACGCTGGGCCTGACCCTGCTGGCGCAGCGCCTGACGAAGGAGGACGAGTCGTGAGTACGACTCTGGAGCGGCGCCGGCGTCTGATGCCCCGCTGGCGGGACTACGGCCGCCCCCGCGAACTCCTCGTCCGCTACCTGCTGTTGATCCTCGTGCTCGGCCTCACCGTCGGCCCGCTGGTCTGGCAGCTGCTGGCCTCCCTGAAGAGCACCAGCGAGGACGTCTTCGGCGCCGACGCCACCCTGCTGCCGCACGACCCGACCCTGCGCGCCTACCGCACGGTCTTCGAACAGGTCCCGGTCGCCACGTACATCAAGAACAGCCTGATCGTGGTCGCCCTGTCGATCACCAGCCAGCTGGTCTTCTCCACCACGGCCGGCTACATGCTCTCCAAGCCCGGCTGGAAGGGCCGCAAGGTGGTCTGGGTCGTCCTGGTCGCCTCGATGATGTTCCCCTTCGAGTCGATCATGGTGTCGCTGTTCCTGAGCATCCGCGACCTGGGCCTGGTCGACAGCCTGGCGGGGGTGTGGCTGCCCGGCTTCGTCGGCGCCATCAACGTCCTGCTGATGCGCGCCGCGTTCCTCGCGGTCCCGCGTGAGATCGAGGACTCGGCGATGCTCGACGGCGCGAACGAATGGCAGCGGTTCCGGTACCTGTATCTGCCGTCCGCGTGGGGCGCGATCCTGGTGGTGGTCATCAACACCTTCATCAGCGCCTGGGACGACTTCCTGTGGCCGCTGATCGTGCTGCGCTCGGAGAGCAACATGACGCTGACGCTGGGCCTTTCGCGGCTCCAGAGCTCGTCGTTCGGCTACGACCAGCGGATGGTCATGGCCGGGTCCGTCATCTCGGTGATCCCGGTACTGGTGCTGTTCGTGATCACCCAGCGGTGGTTCTACAAGGGCGTCTCGTCCGGGGCCGTCAAGCTCTGACGCCTCGCACGTCCAGCACGATCGGCACGGCACCCAGAGCCGCCCGGGCCGACTCCGCGACACGGATCTCGGCGGAGTCGGTCCGGGCTTCGGTCATCGCCAGCGGGAGAACGACCGTACGGCGCTCGCCCGGCTCCAGGCCGACCCCCTCGAACGCGCACAGTTCGAGGGTGCGCGGCCAGATGGACGTGATCAGGCGCCGGAGATAGACCTGCACGACCGTACGCCCGTACCGGTCCCCGGTGTTGGTGACCTCGACGGTGACGGTGGGGGTCCGGTCGGTGAGGGTTCCGTCGGTGAGCCGGGGCGTGCCATACGCGAAGCTCGTGTACGACAGCCCGTGCCCGAAGGAGTGCCGCGGCTCGGCGCTCTCGTCGACGTATCCGCCGTACTCGGTGTCCTTGTGGTTGTAGTAGACGGGGAGTTGGGCGGCGGAGCGCGGTACGGAGACGGGCAGCCGGCCCGTGGGTTCCGCGAGGCCGAGCAGCACCTCGGCGATCGCCTCGCCGCCCCACGGGCCCGGGTACCAGGCGGTGAGCAGCGCACCGGCCGTGTCGGGAACGACGTGCGGGCGCCCCTGGATCAGAACGACCGCCGTGGGCGTGCCCGTTGCGGCGACCGCGTCCAGAAGCCGGTACTGGGCGGGGCCCAGCCGCAGGTCGGCCAGGTCGACGCCCTCCCCGCAGGTCATCTCCGAAACCGCCTTGAGCGCGGCCCCGTTGGCGTCGAACTCGGTGTCGGTGGTGCGTGCGCTGCTGCCGCCGAGCACCAGTACGGCCACGTCGGAGGCGGCGGCCGCGGCGACGGCCTCGGGGATGCCGGAGAGGTCGTCGCCGGTGAGGGCGCAGCCGCGGGCGTGGCGGATGTCCACGCCGGACGGGGCGAACCGGCGCAGTCCGTCGAGGACGCTGCCGCCGGTGCCGGGGCGCTGCGGGGCGGTGTAGTCGCCCAACTGGTGGGCGGTGGTCGCGGCTTGGGGGCCGATCACGGCGATACGGGAGACGGTGGCCGGGATCGGCAGCAGCCCCTTGTTGTCGAGGAGCGTGACGGCGGCCCGGGCGAGCTCCTTGCTCAGCTCGCCGCCTCCGTTCGGCGCGGGGGGTGTCGCGTGCTGTCCGTCGAACAGCCCGAGCCGGAACTTGAGCCGCAGCACGCGGGCGACGGCGGCGTCGAGCACCGGCTCCTCGACCAGCCCCCGCTCGACCGCCTCCTCCAGATGCGTGAACCCCTCGTCCCAGAGGCTGAGGTCGACACCGGAACCGAGGGCGAGGGCGCCCGCGGAGACCTTGTCCCCGGTGATGCGGGCCAGCCGGTCCACGGCGAGACCGTCCGCCATGACCAGGCCGTCGAACTCCCAGGTGTCCCGGAGGAGTTCGGTCAGCAGAGCGCGATTGCCCGAGCACGGCATGCCGTCGACCTCGTTGTACGCGGCCATGACCGCGGCGGCTCCGGCGCGGACTCCGGCGCGGGCGGCGGGGAGGTGGATCTCGTGCAGTTCCCGCGGGCCGAGTTCGGACTCCGAGGAGTTGCGGCCGCCGACGGTGGCGCCCTGTCCGGCGAAGTGCTTGAGGACGACGGCGGCCTTGTCGGCGGCGAAGTACTCGTGCCCGGTGCCCTGCATGCCCCGTACGAGAGCCTCGGTGAGCCGCGCCGCGAGGTGGGGGTCCTCGCCGAAGCACTCCTCGGTACGGCCCCAGCGGGGGTCGCGGGCGATGTCGAGGGCCGAGACCAGCGCGACATGGCCGCCCCTGGCGCGGAGTTCGGCGGCGGCGTGGGCGGCGGCACGCTCGTACAGCTCCGGATCCCAGGTGGCGCCGACGGCCAGGTTGACGGGGAGGACCGTGCCGTCGAGGGCCATGAGCCCGTGCGGCACCTCCTCCACCAACAGCGCGGGAATACCGAGCCGGCTCCGCTCGACGACATGCCGCTGCACCAACTCGGCGAGGGCCGCCCCGTCCTCGGCACCGGGCCCGTCGCCATGCCGGACCCCGGACCAGGCATCGGCGCGCTGAAGCCCGTAGAGGGCCCCCAGCCCGGCGAAGCGCTCGGTCTCGGCGTACAGCGCCTCGGTGAGCTCGAACTCCCCGCCGGAGGTCCTGCGGTACGCGTCCCACCCATACATCCGCTGATTCAGCTGCCCGACCTTCTCACGCAGGGTCATACGGGCGAGCAGGTCGTGGACGCGAGCGTCGAGAGGCGTGGCGGGGTCACGGTAGAGGGGCTCACTCATCGGGGACCGCCGGGGTGGGCGGGGCGGACGAGGACTCGGCCTCGACCTCGGC
>NZ_JABERD010000172.1 GCF_013044505.1 Streptomyces sp. S3(2020)
CGGCCCACCCCCACCACATCAGCACCGACGCCCGCCGGATCCACCTCTCCAACCAGCAGCGCCGCACCGACGCCACAGCCGTCGGCAGCCTCCTCCTCCATCTGCCGAACTTCCTGTGCAGCCTCTTCGTCGTCGGCCTGGTCTCCGCGTTCTTCGGCGACTTCGCCCTCGTCGTGATCCTTCTCTGGATCGCCAGCGGCGCACTCGTCTTCCACCGCCCCACCGAAAGCGCCCTCGCGCGCCATCTGCTCCGTCTGCGCTACCCCACGCCGCAAGAACGAGCCAAACTCGAACCGGTCTGGCGCGAGGTGACGGCACGCGCCGGCGTCGAGGGCCGTACCTACGAGCTCTGGGTCGAGGACAGCGACAGCCTGAACGCGGTCGCCGCCGCCGGCCACATCGTCGGCGTCACCCGCTTCGCCATGAACCAGCTCCCCAACGGCGAACTCGCCGCCGTCCTGGCCCATGAGCTGGGCCACCACGTCGGCGGCCACGCGTGGTCCGGCCTTCTCGGCTACTGGTACGCGCTACCGGGCCGGATCGCGTGGCGGGTGCTGAAGGCGGTCTCCACGGTCGCCTTCCACGTCTCGAAGGCCTTCGGCTGCTTCGGCGTCGCCTTCGTCGTGATGCTCGTCGGCGGCCTGGCCTTCGCGACGGTCAGCACGCTGTACGGCCTTCCGCTGCTGATCCTCGGAGTGCCGTACGCCCTCGCCGCCGTGGGCCGCCGCTCCGAGCTCCGCGCGGACGAGCACGCCGCCGCCCTCGGCTTCGCCCCGATGCTGGCGGCCGTCCTGGACAAACTGCACCGGCAGGAGCAGTACACACAGGCCGAGGTGACGGCCCGCAACGGCGGTGTCCCCGTCGAGGAGGGCGCCCTCAGCCGGCTCCTGTCCTCGCACCCCGACCACCACACCCGGCTGCACCACCTCCAGCCGTACCTCCAGCCGCAGCGGCCGTACTGAGCCGGGACGCACCCGAGGGCGGCCATCCCGACAGGAGACCGCCCTTCAGCACACGCCGGATGCTCACCCGCCGCCGATGGCCACCGCGAGCATCAGCGTCAGGATCACCGTCCAGGCCGCGACCGACATCCACCCCATGACCAGCCCGATCAGCGCGAGCCCGTCACCGCCCTCGCCCGTGCGCTGGATCTCCGAGCGCGCCGCCTGACCGAGCACGACCGCCGGAATCCCGGCGAACCCGAAGGTCGGCAGGCACAGCACCCCGCACACGGCGGCTCCCACGGCCTTCCCGTTGGTCCGCGGCCGGGCCACGGGCAGAAACGTGCGCGGCACCACCATCGGCTGGGCCAGCGGTCCCTGCGGCAGATCCGCGACGAGCAGCCCCAGCTCCCCCACGGTCCGGGCCGCGTACGCCCGCGCCACCCGCCGGTCGAACTCCGCCTTCTCCAGCCGCCCCTCCCCGTACCCCGCTCTGAGCACATCGACGGCACGCTCGCGGTCGGCGTGGGAGGCGAGCATCGCCGGCACACCGGGCGAGGGCACCCCGTGGGGCTGCCAGGGCTGTGGTGCGCCCTGCCACGGCTGCCACGACGGATTCGACACGGCCGTACCTCCCCAACCCCCCGAGCTCCCTCCATGATGCGCCGAACCGGCATTCCGGGACAGACGGCGTCGGCACCCGGGCACGCCGAAGGGCGGCCACCCCGTACGAAACGGGGTGACCGCCCTTCAGTGCTTCAGAACCGACTGCTACTGGTTGTACGGACCGTAGTCGTAGTCCTCCAGCGGAACGGCCTGGCCGGAGCCGGTGCCGAACGGCGAGTAGTCGATGTCGTCGTAGCCGACGGCCGAGTACATCGCGGCCTTGGCCTCCTCGGTGGGCTCCACCCGGATGTTGCGGTAGCGGGACAGACCCGTACCGGCCGGGATGAGCTTACCGATGATGACGTTCTCCTTGAGGCCGATGAGGCTGTCGGACTTGGCGTTGATCGCCGCGTCCGTCAGGACTCGGGTCGTCTCCTGGAAGGAGGCGGCCGACAGCCAGGATTCCGTCGCCAGCGAGGCCTTGGTGATACCCATCAGCTGCGGACGACCGGAGGCCGGGTGACCGCCCTCCTGGACCACACGACGGTTCTCGGTCTCGAACTTCGAGCGCTCGACGAGCTCGCCGGGCAGCAGCTCGGCGTCGCCGGACTCGATGATCGTCACCCGGCGGAGCATCTGCCGGATGATGATCTCGATGTGCTTGTCGTGGATCGACACACCCTGCGAGTTGTAGACCTTCTGGACCTCGCCGACCAGGTGGACCTGGACGGCACGCTGACCCAGGATGCGCAGCACGTCGTGCGGGTTGGTGGCACCCACGGTGAGCTTCTGGCCCACCTCGACGTGCTCGCCCTCGCTGACCAGGAGACGGGCACGCTTCGAGATCGGGAACGCCGTCTCGTCGCTGCCGTCGTCCGGGGTGACGACGATCTTCTTGGTCTTCTCGGTCTCCTCGATCCGCACGCGGCCGTGGGCCTCGGAGATCGGGGCGACACCCTTGGGCGTACGAGCCTCGAAGAGCTCGACGACACGGGGCAGACCCTGGGTGATGTCGTCACCGGCCACACCACCGGTGTGGAAGGTACGCATCGTCAGCTGGGTACCGGGCTCACCGATGGACTGGGCGGCGATGATGCCGACCGCCTCACCGATGTCGACCAGCTTGCCGGTGGCCAGCGAGCGGCCGTAGCACATCGCGCAGGTGCCGACCTGGGACTCGCACGTCAGGATCGAGCGGGTCTTGACCTCCTCGACACCGTGGTGCACGAGCTGGTCGATCAGCACGTCGCCGAGGTCCACGTTGGCCGGCGCGATCACCTTGCCGTCGATGACGACGTCCTCGGCGAGCATGCGGGCGTAGACGCTGGTCTCGACGTCGTCCGCCTTGATCAGGACGCCGGCGGCGTTCTTCGAGGCGATCCGCAGCTTCAGACCGCGCTCGGTGCCGCAGTCCTCCTCGCGGATGATGACGTCCTGCGAGACGTCCACCAGACGACGGGTCAGGTAACCCGAGTCGGCGGTACGCAGGGCGGTGTCGGCCAGACCCTTACGGGCACCGTGCGTGGAGATGAAGTACTCCAGCACGGACAGGCCCTCACGGAAGGACGCCTTGATGGGACGCGGAATCGTCTCGTTCTTGGCGTTCGACACCAGACCACGCATACCGGCGATCTGACGCATCTGCATCATGTTTCCTCGGGCACCCGAGTCAACCATCATGAAGATGGGGTTCGTCTTGGGGAAGTTCGCGTTCATCGCCTCGGCGACCTCGTTGGTCGCCTTGGTCCAGATCGCGATGAGCTCCTGAGTGCGCTCTTCCTTGGTGATCAGACCGCGCTCGTACTGCTTCTGGACCTTCTCGTCCTGCGCCTCGTACCCGCGGACGATCTCCTTCTTCGCCTCGGGAACGACGACGTCGGAGATGGCCACGGTGACACCGGAACGGGTCGCCCAGTAGAAGCCGGACGCCTTCAGGTTGTCGAGCGTCGCCGCCACGATGACCTTGGGGTAGCGCTCGGCGAGGTCGTTGACGATCTCGGAGAGCTGCTTCTTGCCCACCGAGTAGTCGACGAACGGGTAGTCCTCGGGCAGCAGCTCGTTGAAGAGCGCGCGGCCCAGGGTGGTGTTCAGACGGAACGAGTCACCGTTCTGCCACTCCGGCTCACCCTCCTCGCGCACCGGCGGGGTCCAGCCGCGCGGCGGGATGGTGCCCACCGGGAAGCGGATGTCGACCTGCGACTGGAGCGCGAGCTCGCCGGCGTCGAACGCCATGATCGCCTCGGCCGTGGAGCCGAAGGACCGGCCCTCGCCCTTGGTGTCACGCAGTTCGCCGTCGGTGGTGAGGAAGAACAGACCGAGGACCATGTCCTGGGTCGGCATCGTCACCGGACGGCCGTCGGCGGGCTTGAGGATGTTGTTCGAGGACAGCATCAGGATGCGGGCCTCGGCCTGCGCCTCCGCGGAGAGCGGCAGGTGGACGGCCATCTGGTCACCGTCGAAGTCCGCGTTGAACGCGGTGCAGACGAGCGGGTGGATCTGGATGGCCTTGCCCTCGACCAGCTGCGGCTCGAAGGCCTGGATGCCGAGGCGGTGCAGGGTGGGAGCACGGTTCAGCAGAACCGGGTGCTCGGCGATGACCTCTTCGAGGACGTCGTACACGACCGTGCGGCCGCGCTCCACCATGCGCTTGGCGCTCTTGATGTTCTGCGCGTGGTTCAGGTCGACCAGGCGCTTCATCACGAACGGCTTGAAGAGCTCCAGCGCCATCGCCTTCGGCAGACCGCACTGGTGCAGCTTGAGCTGCGGACCGACGACGATCACGGAACGCGCGGAGTAGTCCACACGCTTGCCGAGCAGGTTCTGACGGAATCGACCCTGCTTGCCCTTGAGCATGTCGCTCAGGGACTTCAGCGGGCGGTTACCGGGACCGGTGACCGGGCGACCACGACGACCGTTGTCGAAGAGGGCGTCGACGGCCTCCTGGAGCATGCGCTTCTCGTTGTTCACGATGATCTCGGGCGCACCGAGGTCGAGAAGGCGCTTCAGACGGTTGTTCCGGTTGATCACACGGCGGTACAGGTCGTTCAGGTCGGAGGTCGCGAAGCGGCCACCGTCCAGCTGCACCATCGGGCGGAGGTCCGGCGGGATGACCGGGACGCAGTCGAGGACCATGCCCTTGGGGCTGTTGGAGGTCTGCAGGAAGGCAGACACCACCTTGAGCCGCTTCAGCGCACGGGTCTTCTTCTGGCCCTTGCCGGTACGGATGATCTCGCGGAGGCGCTCGGCCTCCTCGTCGAGGTCGAAGGTCTCCAGGCGCTTCTGCAGCGCCGCGGCACCCATCGAACCGTCGAAGTACGTGCCGAAGCGGTCGCGCAGCTCGCGGTAGAGCAGCTCGTCACCTTCGAGGTCCTGGACCTTGAGGTTCTTGAACCGGGTCCACACCTCGTCGAGACGGTCGATCTCGCGCTGCGAACGGTCGCGCAGCTGCTTCATCTCACGCTCGGCACCCTCGCGCACCTTGCGGCGCACATCGGCCTTGGCACCCTCGGCCTCGAGCTCGGCCAGGTCGGTCTCGAGCTTCTTGGCGCGGGCCTCCAGGTCGGAGTCGCGACGGTTCTCGACCTGCTGACGCTCGACGGAGACGTGCGCCTCCAGCGAGGGCAGGTCACGCGTACGACGCTCGTCGTCGACGTACGTGATCATGTACGCCGCGAAGTAGATGACCTTCTCGAGGTCCTTCGGGGCGAGGTCGAGCAGGTAGCCCAGACGCGACGGAACGCCCTTGAAGTACCAGATGTGCGTGACGGGGGCGGCCAGTTCGATGTGGCCCATCCGCTCACGACGCACCTTGGCGCGAGTGACCTCGACGCCACAGCGCTCACAGATGATGCCCTTGAAGCGGACGCGCTTGTACTTGCCGCAGTAGCACTCCCAGTCCCGGGTCGGACCGAAGATCTTCTCGCAGAAGAGTCCGTCCTTCTCGGGCTTGAGGGTGCGGTAGTTGATGGTCTCGGGCTTCTTGACCTCGCCGTGGCTCCACTGACGGATGTCGTCAGCGGTGGCCAGACCGATCCGGAGCTCGTCGAAGAAGTTGACGTCGAGCACTATGCGTCAATCCCTCTCAGGGTTGTAAGTCATGGGGTCTGATACGGGGGTCCTGGGGCCGGAGGCCTTCATGGTGAAGGCCTCCGGACTCCCGTCAGACCTCTTCGACGCTGCTCGGCTCGCGCCGGGACAGGTCGATGCCAAGCTCCTCCGCAGCGCGGAAGACATCCTCGTCGGTGTCGCGCATCTCGATGGACATACCGTCCGAGGACAGCACCTCCACGTTGAGGCACAGGGACTGCATCTCCTTGATGAGCACCTTGAAGGACTCGGGGATGCCGGGCTCGGGGATGTTCTCGCCCTTGACGATGGCCTCGTAGACCTTCACGCGGCCGGTGACGTCGTCGGACTTGATGGTCAGCAGCTCCTGGAGGGCGTACGCGGCGCCATAAGCCTCCAGCGCCCACACCTCCATCTCACCGAAGCGCTGGCCACCGAACTGGGCCTTACCACCCAGCGGCTGCTGGGTGATCATCGAGTACGGACCGGTCGACCGGGCGTGCAGCTTGTCGTCGACCAGGTGGTGCAGCTTGAGGATGTACATGTACCCGATGGAGATCGGGTCCGGGAACGGCTCGCCGGAGCGGCCGTCGAACAGCCTCGCCTTACCGGTCGGCTGCACCATGCGGTCGCCGTCGCGGTTCGGGATGGTGTGGTTCAGCAGACCGGCGAGCTCGTCCTCACGCGCACCGTCGAACACCGGGGTGGCGACGTTGGTGCCGGCGGCGACCTGGTCGGCGCCGATCACCTGGAGGCGCTGCGCCCACTCCTCGCCGAGCCCGGAGACGTCCCAGCCGCGGCTGGCGAGCCAGCCGAGGTGGATCTCCAGAACCTGTCCCGGGTTCATTCGGGACGGCACACCCAGCGGGTTGAGGATGATGTCGACCGGAGTCCCGTCCTCGAGGAACGGCATGTCCTCGATGGGCAGGATCTTCGAGATGACGCCCTTGTTGCCGTGACGGCCGGCGAGCTTGTCACCGTCGGTGATCTTGCGCTTCTGCGCCACGTACACGCGCACCAGCTGGTTCACACCGGGGGGCAGCTCGTCGCCCTCCTCGCGGTCGAAGACGCGGACGCCGATGACCTTGCCGATCTCGCCGTGCGGGACCTTCAGCGAGGTGTCGCGGACCTCACGGGCCTTCTCACCGAAGATCGCGCGCAGCAGGCGCTCCTCCGGGGTCAGCTCGGTCTCACCCTTGGGCGTGACCTTGCCGACGAGGATGTCGCCGGCGACGACCTCGGCACCGATCCGGATGATGCCGCGCTCGTCGAGGTCGGCGAGGACCTCCTCGGAGACGTTCGGGATGTCCCGGGTGATCTCCTCGGGGCCGAGCTTGGTGTCACGGGCGTCGACCTCGTGCTCCTCGATGTGGATCGAGGAGAGGACGTCGTCCTGCACGAGGCGCTGCGACAGGATGATCGCGTCCTCGTAGTTGTGACCCTCCCACGGCATGAACGCCACGAGCAGGTTCTTGCCCAGGGCCATCTCGCCGTTCTCGGTGGCCGGACCATCGGCGAGCACCTGGCCCGTGATGATGCGGTCGCCCTCGTTGACGATGACCTTCTGGTTGACCGAGGTGCCCTGGTTGGAGCGGGCGAACTTGGCCAGGCGGTACGTGATGTACGTGCCGTCGTCGTTGGCGGTGGTGATGTAGTCCGCGGAGACCTCCTGGACCACACCGTCCTTCTCGGCCTTGACCACGTCACCGGCGTCGACGGCGGAGCGGTACTCCATGCCGGTGCCGACGAGCGGGGCCTCGCTCTTGATGAGCGGCACGGCCTGACGCATCATGTTCGCGCCCATGAGGGCACGGTTGGCGTCGTCGTGCTCCAGGAACGGGATCATGGCGGTCGCGACCGACACCATCTGGCGCGGCGAGACGTCCATGTAGTCCACGTCATCACCGGGGACGTAGTCGACCTCGCCGCCACGACGGCGGACCAGGACGCGGTTCTCGGTGAAACGCATGTTGTCGTCGAGCGTGGCGTTGGCCTGCGCGATGACGAATCGGTCCTCTTCGTCGGCCGTGAGGTAGTCGACCTCGTCGGTGACGACGTCGCCGTCGACCTTGCGGTACGGCGTCTCCACGAAACCGAACGCGTTGACGCGGCCGTAGGAGGCGAGCGAACCGATCAGACCGATGTTCGGGCCTTCGGGCGTCTCGATCGGGCACATGCGTCCGTAGTGGGACGGGTGCACGTCACGGACCTCGAAGCCGGCCCGCTCACGGGAGAGACCACCCGGGCCAAGAGCCGACAGACGGCGCTTGTGGGTGAGACCCGACAGCGGGTTGTTCTGGTCCATGAACTGCGACAGCTGGCTGGTGCCGAAGAACTCCTTGATGGAGGCGACGACCGGCCGGATGTTGATCAGGGTCTGCGGCGTGATCGCCTCGACGTCCTGGGTCGTCATGCGCTCACGGACGACGCGCTCCATACGGGCCAGACCGGTGCGGACCTGGTTCTGGATGAGCTCGCCGACGCTGCGCAGACGACGGTTGCCGAAGTGGTCGATGTCGTCGGTCTCGACGACGATGCTCGTACCCCGGTCCCCGACCGTCTCGGTCTCGCCCGCGTGCAGCTTCACCAGGTACTTGATCGTCGAGATGATGTCCTCGACGGTCAGGATGCCGGCGTCGAGCGGGGCGTCCGCGCCCAGCTTCTTGTTGACCTTGTAACGGCCGACCTTGGCGAGGTCGTAGCGCTTCGGGTTGAAGTACAGGTTCTCCAGAAGCGTCTGCGCGGCCTCGCGCGTGGGCGGCTCGCCCGGACGCAGCTTGCGGTAGATGTCGAGCAGCGCGTCGTCCTGGCCCTGGGTGTGGTCCTTCTCCAGGGTGGCGCGCATGGACTCGTACTCGCCGAACTCCTCGAGGATCTGCTCGGTGGTCCAACCGAGAGCCTTGAGGAGGACGGTCACGGACTGCTTGCGCTTGCGGTCGATGCGCACACCGACCATGTCGCGCTTGTCGATCTCCATCTCCAGCCAGGCACCCCGGGACGGGATGATCTTGGCCGAGAAGATGTCCTTGTCGGACGTCTTGTCGATGGAGGAGTCGAAGTAGACACCCGGCGAACGGACCAGCTGCGACACCACGACACGCTCGGTGCCGTTGATGACGAAGGTGCCCTTGTGGGTCATGAGCGGGAAGTCGCCCATGAAGACCGTCTGGGACTTGATCTCGCCGGTCTCGTTGTTGGTGAACTCTGCCGTCACGAAGAGCGGGGCCGCGTACGTGAAGTCGCGGTCCTTGCACTCGTCGATGCTGTTCTTCGGCGGCTCGAAGCGGTGGTCGCGGAATGTCAGCGACATCGACCCGGAGAAGTCCTCGATCGGGGAGATCTCCTCGAAGATCTCCTCCAGACCGGACTTGGTGGGGACGTCCTGACCTGAGTCCAGAGCCGCCTCGACCCGACTCTGCCAGGCGGTGTTCCCGAGCAGCCAGTCAAAGCTCTCGGTCTGCAGCGCGAGCAGGTTGGGAACCTCGAGGGGCTCCTTGATCTTTGCAAAAGAGATGCGCAGCGGGGCAGTGCTGGCGCCATTGTTCGTATTCGCGTTCGAGGCAGTGCGCGAGGCGGCCAAGAGGGGGTCCTTCCGAGGGCTCGGACTCACTACGCGCGTACCGGTCCCTCTCCTGCACACGACGATGAAAATCCCAGGTCAGGGAAGTTCTGATCATCATGGCTGAAGCGAGGGCAGACCCCTGGTGACGGGCAGGGGGCAGCTAACAGGCAGCGCAAAGGGTCAGTGTAGCCACTTGGCGCACTGATGTCCAGCCCCGATTTTCTGTGACCCTCGTTGTCCTCAACGCCTTCGGCACG
Source organism: Streptomyces sp. S3(2020) (assembly GCF_013044505.1). GTDB lineage: Bacteria > Actinomycetota > Actinomycetes > Streptomycetales > Streptomycetaceae > Streptomyces. Next base: position 9,432 of record NZ_JABERD010000172.1, read on the forward strand.
CTCGCCCTCAACGCACGTTGATACTGCCCTCTTCGTCGCCGATCCATGCCTCGGATTCGGACCGTTCTGGCGACGCGTCCTGAGAATTGCGCGCTGCGTGCGGTTCGTCAAGGCCTGTCTTGCCCAAACCGGGTGCCGCGCTCGTCACTTGCGGTCCGCCTCCGGCCTGCCACCAGGGGCGCTCAAGGGGCACGACGAAGATCACCATACTCCCCACGACCACGGTCGCAAGGCAGCCGCCACGACGCCCTCGGGAACGCCGAAGAGCGACCACCCGGATGGATGATCGCTCTTCGGTGCGTCAGCGTTACAGCCCACTTACGCGGGCTGCGGCTCGCGCGAGTCCATGCGGACCCGTGAGGTGTTACTTGACCTCGACGGAGGCGCCGGCGCCCTTGAGGGCCTCGGCGGCCTTCTCAGCGGCCTCCTTGGCGACCTTCTCGACGACGGGCTTCGGGGCGCCGTCCACGAGGTCCTTGGCCTCCTTCAGACCCAGCGAGGTCAGCTCACGCACGACCTTGATGACCTGGATCTTCTTGTCACCGGCGGCGGTGAGGATGACGTCGAACTCGTCCTGCTCCTCAGCGGCCTCGGCAACGGCGGCCGGGCCGGCGGGGGCGGCGGCAACCGCGGCGGCGGCGGTGACGTCGAACTTCTCCTCGAACGCCTTCACGAACTCGGAGAGCTCGATGAGGGTGAGGGACTCGAACTGCTCGAGCAGCTCTTCCTGGGACAGCTTCGTCGCCATGTGGGCGATCCTTCCACTAAATCGGCTGGTGCCGGATGTACATGTGAGGCGGGCGTACGTTCGGCCCGCTGCGACCGTCGCCTCAGGCGGCGGTCAATGCGCGAGCCGAATTACTCGGCACCGCCCTGCTCGGCCTTCTTGGCACGAAGCGCCTCCGCGGTGCGGACGAACTTCGAGGGGAGCGCCTGGAAGAGCGAGGCAGCCTGGGACTGCTTGCCCTTGAACGCACCAGCCAGCTTGCTGAGCAGAACCTCGCGGGACTCGAGGTCCGCGAGCTTCTTGATCTCATCGGCGGACAGCGCCTTACCGTCAAGGACACCGCCCTTGATGATGAGGTTCGGGTTGTCCTTGGCGAAGTCACGAAGACCCTTCGCCGACGTCACCGGGTCACCGGAGATGAAGGCAACCGCCGTCGGACCGTTGAACAGGTCGTCGAGCGTCGTGATCCCGGCCTCGTTGGCCGCGATCTTGGTCAGCGTGTTCTTCACCACGGCGTACTGGGCGTCGTCACCGAGCGAACGGCGCAGCGTCTTGAGCTGCGCCACGGTGAGACCCCGGTACTCGGTCAGCACAGCGGCGTTCGAGCTGCGGAACTGGTCCGCGAGCTCGGCTACCGCGGCAGCCTTGTCGGGCCTTGCCATAAGCGTGGCCTCCTTCCGGGTGATGAGGACCGCTCAGAAGGGGCTGCGGAAAAAACGAAACGCCCCGGCGCAGGCGCACGGGGCGTAGCTCGACCGGGACTCGCACGCTGTCGAGCAGCGAACTCCGGGAGCACTTCCACAGTCACCTGCGCGGGTCGTCCGCGATTCTCAGCGGATCCTTCGGCCACCACACCCTCTTGCGAGAGCACGGCAACGACCAGCGGTCTTTGGCTTCTGTAGGAGAGTACGTGACCCCGTCGCCGTCAGGCAAATCCGGTCCTACGGTGCTCAGCTGCCGCTGAGGCCACCGCTCTCCGAGAGCTCCTTGAACATGTCCATCAGGTCGAAGGTCTCCTTGGCCGACGGCACCTTCACCTCGGCCTTCGCACCGTAGTCGGAGAGCTTCATGCTCATCTCGATGGTGCCCTCCGGGCTGTCGATGCCCACGTCCATCCGGACCGGGAGATCGTCCTCGTTGACCCAGACCTCGGTGTCGTAGCCCTTGATGCCGGCCTTCTTCATGCCGGCCAGGAGCTCCTTGCGCTCCTTGGGCTCCAGGACGTCCAGCGACTTGTTGGTCGCCATCATCTCCTCGACGGTGAGGGTGCCCTTGTAGTGCTCGGTGTCGGCCCCGTCGACCTTCTCGCTGCCGACATGCTTGAGGTTGGGCGAGTCGAGGAGCATGGCCAGCTGCTGGGCCGGGTCCTGGTTCATGTCCTCCAGGCCGCCGGTCAGCTGCTTGGTGAGCTCGTCGTCCCCGGACTTCGCGGCCTGCTCGGCGATGGCGCCGAGGTCGAGCTTCATCCAGCGCTTGCCGTCCATCTCCTTGGCGGCGGCCGCGCCCGCGTCGACGTACACGACGTCGTTCTGCCAGATGATGCGCGCGTTCTGGGGCATGTCCGCGTCCGCGCCGAGGCCGGAGCCCTTCATGGTCATGTCCATGAGCGTCGGGTCCCAGCCCATGATCCCGGTCATGGTCATCTTGCCGCCGTCCGTGCCCGGCACCGACATGGTCATGTTGACCCGGGCGGACTTGGCCTCGGCCGTCTTCTTGTAGGCCGCGGTGATGACCTGCGTGACGGACCGCTTCGTGCCCGTCTTCGCACCGGCGCCCGTGTCCGTGGCGTCGTTCTTCTCTCCCCCGCCACTACAGGCCACCGCGCCCGTCAGCAGCATGGCCGCGGCGGCGGCCCCCGCACCTCTACGACGTACCGAACCGCGTATGGACATGCTCATGAGTCCCCCCTGGATCTCTGCGGTGTCTGTTGAAAGTTCGACCAGGACCATAACCCCCGTCGGGCTCTCCCGTCCCGCGGGTTTCCAGCCCGTGTCAGGACGTGGTGCCGGCGACGGTACCGCCCTGCTTCTCCAGCAACTCCTTGAAGTCTTGGGTGTCGCTCGCCGCGGGCTCCTCGGCGGAGACCTTCACGCCGTAGTCGCTGTAGTAGGCGGTCTGGGTCAGGTCTCCGGTGGCCATCCGGCCCTTCTCGACCTTCTTGACCAGCAGATCCTGGTCGTTGACCCAGATGTCGACCTGCTGAGTGGTCACGCCCGCCTGTTCGAGCTGCTTCTTGAGGTCGGCGAGCTGGCTCGCGCTGAGGCTGGAGTTCTTGCCGGCGAGGTCGGCGACGTCGACGGTGCCCGAGTAGTGCGTGGTCTCCTGGCCGCGGACCTTCTCCGCGCCGACCTTCTTCACGTCCCCCGAGGCCAGCAGCAGCTTCACCGACTGGTTGGGCGTGGTGTTCTGCATCTGGTCCCTGAGGTAGGCGCCGGAGCTGCCACCGAGGTCCGCGAGGTCGTCGTAGTCGTACCGGATCCAGTGCTTGCCGCCGGCCTGCTCGGCGAACTTGTCGCCCATCTTCGCGTAGTAGGCGTCGGGCAGATAGCGGGCCTCCATCGACGTGGTGCCCAGCTGGCGCATGGTGTCGGCCATGGTGCCGCCGGTGTACTCGATGGTCATGGTGCCGGTGATGCCGTCACCCCAGCCGAGGGCTCCGTCGGCGGTCATGGACATCATCGTGCCCACGGTGGTCGTGGACTCGACCTTGGCGGAGTCGGCGGCGTCGGTGGACTTCTCGGCGGAGCGCAGGGCCGCCACGGGGCTGAGGTTGCTCGTGTCCTTGCCGGACGCCTTGTCGTCCTTGCCGGAGCCTGCCGAGTCACCCGAGGACGTACAGGCAGCCAGGCCGGTCAGCGCGGTCGCTGTCGCGATCGCCAGGGCCGTCCGGCGCATGGTCGTGCTCTTCATTCGTCCCACCCCCATTGCGGTTGCTGTGCCCGCACGTTAGCGCGGGGCACTGACACACGTACCCGGAAATGAGACGGGCCCCGCACCTCGAAAGGTTGCGGGGCCCGCGTCAAGAACGCGTATCGCGACGCGACTGCCGTCAGGATCAGACGGCGGCCGGGTCCTCCTCGACGAGGAGGTTGCGGGTGCGGTTCGGGTCGACCGGGATGCCGGGGCCCATGGTGGTGGAGACCGCGGCCTTCTTGATGTAGCGACCCTTGGCGGCGGACGGCTTCAGACGGAGGATCTCCTCCAGCGCGGCGCCGTAGTTCTCCACCAGCTTGTCGTCCTCGAAGGACGTCTTGCCGATGATGAAGTGCAGGTTCGAGTGCTTGTCGACGCGGAACTCGATCTTGCCGCCCTTGATCTCGGTCACGGCCTTGGCCACGTCCGGGGTCACGGTTCCGGTCTTCGGGTTCGGCATCAGACCACGCGGACCGAGCACGCGGCCGAGGCGGCCGACCTTGCCCATGAGGTCCGGGGTGGCGACGACGGCGTCGAAGTCCAGGCGGCCCTTCGAAACCTCGTCGATGAGTTCGTCGGCGCCGACGATGTCGGCACCCGCGGCACGCGCGGCCTCGGCACGGTCACCGGTCGCGAAGACCAGGACCCGGGCGGTCTTACCGGTGCCGTGCGGAAGGTTCACGGTGCCACGGACCATCTGGTCGGCCTTACGCGGGTCGACACCCAGACGGAAGGCGACCTCGACGGTGCCGTCGAACTTGGTCGTGGAGGTCTCCTTGGCGAGACGGACGGCCTCGAGCGGGGCGTAAAGCTTTTCCCGGTCGACCTTGGCGTCCGCAGCGCGGAGGGACTTGCTGCGCTTGCTCACTACTGCTCCTGTGTGTCTTGAGGAGTCGTGGTATGGGCCGAGCAGGCCCTGCCACGGTGCTACGAAGGTGCTACGAGGCTGGGGTTCAGCCCTCGACCGTGATGCCCATGGAACGGGCGGTGCCGGCGATGATCTTCGACGCGGCGTCCAGGTCGTTGGCGTTCAGGTCGGGAAGCTTGGTCGTGGCGATCTCGCGGACCTGCGCCTCGGTGATCTTGGCGACCTTGGTCTTGTGCGGCTCGCCAGAGCCCTTCTCGACACCCGCGGCCTTGAGGATCATCTTCGCGGCCGGCGGCGTCTTGGTGATGAAGGTGAAGGAGCGGTCCTCGTAGACCGTGATCTCCACCGGGATCACCCAGCCACGCTGCGACTCGGTCGCGGCGTTGTAGGCCTTGCAGAACTCCATGATGTTGACGCCGTGCTGGCCGAGCGCGGGGCCGACCGGCGGAGCGGGGTTGGCCGCACCGGCGTTGATCTGGAGCTTGATGAGCCCCGTGACCTTCTTCTTCTTGGGAGGCATTGCTCTCTCCGGGTCCTAGTGAGAGTTTTCAGCCGTCCGGTCCGGATGATCCGGATGGAGGCATACCGCACAACGATAACGGGTATCCCTGCGCGGCCAAAAACCGAGCAGGTCAGACCGGCTGCGAAAGCCTGTCTGACCTGATCGGAGGCTTGTGTTCCAGAGGAAGCTAGTTCTTCTGGATCTGGTCGAAGGAGAGCTCGACCGGCGTCTCGCGGCCGAAGATCTCGACGAGACCCTTGACCTTCTTCGAGTCGGCGTTGATCTCGTTGATCGTGGCCTGCAGCGTGGCGAACGGGCCGTCGGTGACGGTGACCGAGTCGCCGACCTCGAAGTCCAGCACCTGGACCTCGACCTTGCGCTGCGGAACCGGCTTGCCCTCGGCCTCGGCGGCCTCGCGGGCGGCCTTCTCCTCGGCCTCCGGGGCGAGCATCTTGACGATCTCGTCCAGGGTCAGCGGGTACGGGTCGTAGGCGTTGCCCACGAAGCCGGTGACGCCGGGAGTGTTGCGGACGACGCCCCAGGACTCGTTCGTCAGGTCCATGCGCACCAGCACATAGCCGGGGAGCTTGTTCTGACGGATCGTCTTGCGGTCGCCGTTCTTGATCTGGACGACCTCTTCCTGCGGCACCTCGGCCTGGAAGATGTAGTCCTCGACGTTGAGCGAGACGGCGCGCTGCTCGAGGTTGGTCTTCACGCGGTTCTCGTAACCGGCGTAGGTGTGGATGACGTACCACTCGCCGGGGAGGGTGCGCAGTTCCTCGCGCAGGGCGACGACGGGGTCGACCGGCTCGGCCGGCTCCTCCTCGGCGTCCTCTTCCTCGTCCTCGACGGCCTCGACATCGCCGCCGGACTCGTCCTCGGCGTCGTCGTCGGACTCGTCCTCGACGTGGAGAGCGGCTTCCTCGGCGGGCTCGTCCGCCTCGGCATCGGCAGCCTCGACCTCGTCCAGGTCCTCGTCCGCGCCCTCGAGGATGTCGAGCTCGTCCTCCACGGACTCGTCCGGCTCGATGGCGTCGTTCAGGTTCTGGTCAGACACGGTGGCTGCTTCTTCCTGGATACATAGGGGTGGAACATGCGAAAGGGGCGCCGGTAACCGCGGCGCCCTTCGCAATTTTGCTCAGCCGAAGACGTACTTGGCGGCGTGGTCGAGTCCATAGTCAATCACGGTGACCAGCCCGATCATGACGATCACGAAGACGATCACCACGGTCGTGTAGGTGGTCAGCTGGCCTCGCGAAGGCCAGACGACCTTGCGAAGCTCCGCGACGATCTGCCGGTAGAAGAGGGCAAGGCGCTTCAGCGGGCCCTTCTTGGCACGCTTACCGCCCTTGCGGGTCTTCTTCGACTCCGACGCCTCATCCTGGGCGTCAGGCGTGTCGATGGAGCCCACGGCGTCCGCCATTCGTCCTCACCTGTTCCCGGGTCGTGGCCGTGCCGCGCCCGGTCTGAGCCGCACGGCAGTGCATTACCTGTACGTACATGCGCACACATCCTGGCGGTGTGTGTAGCAGGGCCGGAGGGACTTGAACCCCCAACCGCCGGTTTTGGAGACCGGTGCTCTACCAATTGAGCTACGACCCTTTGTGGTTCTCCCCAAACGTACCGCATCCGCCCGGGTACTCGGTGTGCACCGGATGAGTGCGGCCGTTGTGAGGCCAACGAGGTGAGAGTGTACGTGCTCCGGAGCCCTCCGTCGAACAGAAAGCCCCCGTAGGGGCTTTGCGGACGGAAGATCGACTGTGCGGCGCCTGAAGATCACCCAGGCCACCGCGCGAATCCGGACGGTTGTTCAGCGCATGTTCAGTCTGTGAAACCCGTGTGCCGGTGGCGTTTCCGGTCTGGAACGATGGGCCCATGAGCGCTGCAACCCCTCCCACCGAGCGCCGGGTCTCCGCCCGAATCGGCGCGATCTCCGAGTCCGCGACCCTCGCCGTGGACGCCAAGGCCAAGGCCCTCAAGGCCGCCGGACGTCCGGTGATCGGCTTCGGCGCCGGTGAACCCGACTTCCCGACCCCGGACTACATCGTCCAGGCCGCCATCGAGGCCTGCTCGAACCCGAAGTACCACCGCTACACACCGGCCGGCGGCCTGCCCGAGCTGAAGGCCGCGATCGCCGCGAAGACGCTGCGCGACTCCGGCTACGAGGTCGACGCCTCCCAGGTCCTGGTGACCAACGGCGGCAAGCAGGCCATCTACGAGGCCTTCGCCGCGATCCTCGACCCGGGCGACGAGGTCATCGTCCCGGCCCCGTACTGGACGACGTACCCCGAGTCGATCCGCCTCGCGGGCGGCGTCCCGGTCGACGTCGTCGCGGACGAGACCACCGGCTACCGCGTCTCCGTGGAGCAGCTGGAGGCGGCCCGCACGGAGAACACCAAGGTCCTGCTCTTCGTCTCCCCCTCCAACCCGACCGGCGCCGTCTACACCCGCGCGCAGATCGAGGAGATCGGCCGCTGGGCCGCCGAGAAGGGCCTGTGGGTCCTGACCGACGAGATCTACGAGCACCTGGTCTACGGCGACGCGGAGTTCCACTCCCTGCCGGTGGTCGTGCCGGAGCTCGCCGACAAGACGATCGTGGTCAACGGTGTCGCGAAGACGTACGCGATGACCGGCTGGCGGGTGGGCTGGGTCATCGGCCCCAAGGACGTGGTCAAGGCCGCGACGAACCTCCAGTCGCACGCCACGTCGAACGTCTCCAACGTCGCCCAGGTGGCGGCTCTGGCCGCGGTCTCCGGCGACCTGTCGGCCGTCGAGGAGATGAAGGAGGCCTTCGACCGCCGTCGCAAGACGATCGTGCGGATGCTCAACGAGATCGACGGCGTGCTCTGCCCGGAGCCCGAGGGCGCCTTCTACGCCTACCCGTCGGTCAAGGCCCTGCTCGGCAAGGAGATCCGCGGCAGGCGCCCGCAGGACTCGGTCGAGCTGGCCGCGCTGATCCTGGAGGAGGCCGAGGTCGCGGTCGTCCCGGGTGAGGCGTTCGGTACGCCGGGCTATCTGCGGCTGTCGTACGCCCTGGGCGACGAGGATCTCGTCGAGGGTGTCTCGCGGATCCAGAAGCTGCTGGCCGAGGCCACCGACTGACGGTCTGTGCCGCGGGACGGGCCTCCTCCGACATGTCGGAGGAGGCCCGTCCTTTGTGCGAGCAAGACCACGTTCGGGGAATCCGCTACCGGGACGGCAGTGGCGTACGGCAGGATCGGCGAATGGAGCGTGTACGTGATGTCTCTGAGCTGCCGAAAGCCCATCTGCACCTGCACTTCACGGGGTCGATGCGTCCAGCGACGGTTCTGGAACTGGCCGACAAGTACGGCGTACGACTGCCCGAGGCGCTGACCGAGGCCCTGACGACCGGGGAGCCGCCGAAGCTGCGGGCCACGGACGAGCGGGGCTGGTTCCGGTTCCAGCGGCTGTACGACGCCGCGCGGTCGTGCCTCAGGCGGCCCGAGGACATCCAGCGGCTGGTGCGGGAGGCCGCCGAGGAGGATGTGCGCGACGGCTCGGGGTGGCTGGAGATCCAGGTCGATCCGACGTCGTACGCCCCTCGTCTGGGCGGGCTGATCCCGGCGCTGGAGATCATCCTCGACGCGGTGGAGACGACCTCGCGGGAGACCGGGCTCGGGATGCGGGTGCTGGTGGCCGCGAACCGGATGAAGCATCCGCTGGACGCGCGGACGCTGGCGCGCCTCGCGGTGCGGTACGCGGAGCGGGGGGTCGTCGGGTTCGGGCTGTCCAACGACGAGCGGCGGGGCATGGCCCGGGACTTCGACCGGGCGTTCGCCATCGCGCGGGAAGGGGGGCTGCTGTCGGCGCCGCACGGGGGTGAGCTGACCGGTCCGTCGTCCGTGCGGGACTGCCTCGACGACCTGGACGCGCACCGGATCGGGCACGGGGTGCGGGCCGCGGAGGATCCCCGGTTGCTGAAGCGGCTGGCGGACCGGGGTGTGACGTGCGAGGTCTGCCCGGCCTCCAACGTGGCCCTCGGCGTCTACGAGAAGCCCGAGGACGTGCCGCTGCGAACGCTGTTCGAGGCGGGGGTCCCGATGGCGCTCGGCGCCGACGACCCGCTGCTCTTCGGGTCACGCCTGGCCGCCCAGTACGAGATCGCACGGCAGCACCACGGCTTCACGGACCAGGAGCTCGCGGAGCTGGCCCGGCAGTCGGTCCGGGCCTCCGCGGCGCCCGAGGTCGTCAAGGCGCGGATGCTGGGCGGGGTGGACGAGTGGCTGGCTCGCCCGGCCGCCTGAAGTGGGCGTAGGGCGGATACGGCTTGAAGCAGATGTCCACCTCCAGGGGGTGCCCGCCGCTGTTGGGCGGCTCGGCCAGGGTGAAAGCCGTCATGAACGCCATGTGCCCCTCGGCGACACGCTTCTGTCGCGGCCCCCAGCCGGCCGCGTAGGCGAGTTCGGTGGCCGTCTGGGCGAGGACGTCCCTGGTGCCGAACAGGAAGAACGTCCGGGCGTGGGTGGCGTGCCGCAGCTCGTCCCGGGCGTCCGCGTGCGACTGGCGGGCACGCCAGGACTCCGCGTCCCGCGCGGTGCGGGCCTCGTCGGTGCGTACGGTCAGCGGCGTGCCGTGCGTGAGCTTGCGGCGCAGCTCGGGCCACTGGCTCGCCCGCATGCCGAGATGGTGGTGGGCCAGGACGAGGTCGACCCGCTCGCCCCATCCCTCGTCGGGCGGGACCCCGTCGCGCAGCGGGACGTGGACGACCGTGTGGCGGGAGTAGGCGGCGAAGGAGAACAGTCCGGCCAGCCGGTTGAGTCCGTCGTGGTCGCCGAGCAGCAGGCCGATGGGGTCGGGAGCGCTCAGCGAGGTATGGCGCAGCGGGTGTCGCGGCTGGACGATCCGGTGCTCGTGCGGACCGGTCCGTGGCCTGAACTGGCGCAGCCTCAGCCGCATGCGGGATCTCTCATGGGACGAGGGTGGCGGCTCGGTCCGGGCCCCGCAACGGAGATTCCCTCGGAGCCCTGGCCGGCTACAGGCTGACGCCGACCGTCACCGGCTCGTTGACCAGCGTGATCCCGAAGGTCTCCCGGACTCCGGCGACGACCTCGCGGGCCAGGGTGAGGAGGTCCTCCGTGGTGGCCTCGCCGCGGTTGGTGAGGGCGAGGGTGTGCTTCGTGGAGATGCGGGCGGGGCCGGTGCCGTAGCCCTTGGTGAAGCCCGCCTTGTCGATGAGCCAGGCCGCGGAGGTCTTGGTGTGGCCCTCTCCCGCCGGGTAGGCGGGGGGTTCGGCCGTGTCGCCGAGCTGGGTCCTCACGCGCGCGTGGAACGCGGTGAACTGCTCGTCGGTCAGGATCGGGTTGGTGAAGAAGGAGCCCGCCGACCAGGTGTCGTGGTCCTCCGGGTCCAGCACCATGCCCTTGCCCGCGCGCAGCTTCAGTACGGTCTCGCGGGCGGCCGTGAGGGGGACGCGGTCGCCGGGTTCCACGCCGAGGGCGCGGGCGGTCTCGGCGTACTTGATCGGCGCGGAGAGCCCGTCGGCGTCTTCGAGCTCGAAGACGACCCGCAGTACGACATAGCGCTCGGGCTCTGCCTTGAAGCGGCTGTGACGGTAGGAGAACCCGCAGTCGGCGTTGCCGACCGTGACCGTTTCGCGGGTCCGGCGGTCGTAGGCGATCACCTCGGTGATCGTGGCGGAGACCTCCTGGCCGTACGCACCGACGTTCTGGATCGGCGTGGCGCCCGCGGAGCCGGGGATGCCGGCGAGGCACTCGATACCGGCGAGTCCCGCCTCCACGGTGCGGGCGACGGCGTCGGTCCAGACCTCGCCTGCGGCGAGTTCGAGGCGGCTGCCGGTGAGCTCGAAGCCCTTGGTCGCGATGACCAGCGCGGTGCCGTCGAAGCCCTTGTCTCCGATGACCAGGTTCGAGCCGCCGCCGATGAGCAGAAGAGGCGTACCCCCCTCATCGGCCTCGCGCACGGCCGCGATCACCTCGGCGTCGGTGACCGCCGTGATCAACCGAGCAGCGGGACCGCCCAGGCGGAAGGTGGTCAGCGGGGCGAGGGGGGCATGGTGTCGTTCCTGCACGGGCTCAAGGGTACGAGACGCACCTGACGGCTTCGGTGGGGGCGTGCGTCGCGCAGTGCGGTTCGGGCCGCACCGGGGGGGGTGTCCCCTGCTCACCGTTGCGCAAGCGCGGGCGGTGCCCCACCTGGGGTCCCAGGAGACGGCTCTACGACGATCCGCGCCGCCCACCCAGCATTCGAGACCAAGAGTTCACCATCCGGAGGCACCCGCACCCCTCAACACCGACCCGTCCCAGTCC
>NZ_JABERD010000173.1 GCF_013044505.1 Streptomyces sp. S3(2020)
TTCTCGAACAGCTCCCGGTCCGGGTTGGCCGGGTCGCTCGCCGCGACGACGGTCGCCGTGTCGCCGCGGGACCGCAGCAGGAGTCGTACCGCCTCCTCCAGGCTCTCCTCGCGCGGCCCCGCCACCTCGGCGAACGGTGCCGAGGAGGACACGTCGTCCTCCGTCAGCGCCAGGTCGGCCAGGGCCTCGGCGACCGCCCGCGCCGCCACCAGCTGCGTGCGCATCTTCGGCACGTACACGGTGTCGCCCCGCCGCCCCCACTGCGCCAGCTGCTCCACGAACTCGTGGAACTGCGCCGCCCGCAGCACCCGCGCCGGCACCGGTCCCGCCAGGACCGCCCGCTCGTGTGCGAGCTTGGCCGCGTTGTAGCCCGCCACCGAGCCGTCGATGCCGATGATCGAGACGACCACGAGCCGCCGTATCCCCGCCTTCGCCCCGGCCTCGTGCAGATTGCGGGCCGCCGCGGTGAAGAACTCCGTCGCCACCCGCTCGTCGGGCGACGGCGTGCTCGCCGCGTCGATCACGATCTCCACGCCCTCCAGCGCCTCGGCGAGCCCGGCGCCGGACTCGATGTCCACACCGGTGGAACGGGAGAGGGGGACGACTTGGTGGCCGCGCTCCGTCAGGACGTCCACCACATGCCGTCCGAGCCGCCCGGTCGCCCCGGCCACCGCGATCTTCCTGTCCGTGCTCATCCTCGTCACCCTTCCGTGCGTCCCGCTTCCGTGCCGTCACTGCTCTGACGGAGCGGAACGGGGAGATGTGACGGCTCCGCCGGGAAAACCCCGGCGGGATGGCCCCGTCGGGAAAACCCCGGCGTAAATATTCATGCAAGCACGCTTGATTGTTTCTGGGGTCGCTGACATCCTCGCCCCATGGCAGACCCGACGCCCGTGATCGACGATCTGTGTGCCGAGAGCGAGGAACTCGACCTGCTCGTCGCCGAGTTGAGCGACGAGCAGTGGGCGCTCGCGACGCCCGCCCCCGGCTGGAGCATCGCCCACCAGATCGCCCACCTCGCCTGGACCGACCACTCCTCCCTGCTGGCGGTGACCGACCGGAAGGCCTTCACCTACGAGGTCGAGAAGGCGCTCGCCGCACCCGGGGACTTCGTGGACAACGGTGCGGAGGAGGGCGCCGGGAAGCCTCCCGCGCGGCTGCTCGCCTACTGGCGTGCCGGACGCGAGGACCTGGCCGACGCCCTGCGGGCCGCCCCCGACGGCGCCCGCTTCCCCTGGTACGGCCCGCCCATGTCCACCGCCTCCATGGCCACCGCCCGCCTCATGGAGACCTGGGCCCACGGCCTGGACGTGGCGGACGCGCTGGGCGTGACCCGTACCCCCACCGACCGGCTGAGCCACATCGCCCGCCTCGGCGTCCGCACCCGCGACTACTCCTTCGGCGTGCACGGACTGACCCCGCCGTTCGAGGAGTTCCGCGTCGAACTCACCGCGCCTTCGGGCGAGTTGTGGAGCTACGGACCGGAGAACGCCACCGACCACGTCACCGGCCCCGCCCTCGACTTCTGCCTCCTCGTCACCCACCGGGCCCACCGCACCGACCTGGCCCTGCGCACCGAGGGCGCCGACGCCGACCGCTGGCTCGACATCGCCCAGGCCTTCGCGGGCCCACCGGGCGAGGGCCGCCCGCCGAAGGGGGCGGCCGGATGAGCACGCTGCGTATCGGCAACGCCTCGGGCTTCTACGGCGACCGCTTCGAGGCGCTGCGCGAGATGCTCACCGGCGGCGAACTCGACGTCCTCACCGGCGACTACCTCGCCGAACTGACCATGCTCATCCTCGGCCGCGACCGCCTGAAGGACCCCGGCGCCGGCTACGCCCGCACCTTCCTGCGCCAGCTGGAGGAATCCCTCGGCCTCGCCCACGAGCGGGGCGTCAAGCTCGTGACCAACGCCGGTGGCCTCAACCCCGCCGGACTCGCCGACCGCGTACGGGAGTTGGCCGACCGGCTCGGTATCCCCGTCCGTGTCGCCCACGTCGAGGGCGACGACCTCACCGCCCAGCACCCCGGCAGCCTCGCCGCCCACGCCTACCTCGGCGGCTTCGGCATCGCCGCCTGTCTGCGCGAGGGCGCCGACATCGTGGTCACCGGGCGGGTGACGGACGCGGCGCTGGTCACCGGGCCCGCCGCCGCGCACTTCGGCTGGGGGCCCAGGGAGTACGACCGGCTGGCGGGGGCCGTCGTCGCCGGGCATGTGCTGGAGTGCGGGACACAGGCGACCGGCGGGAACTACTCGTTCTTCCGCGAGGGGGACGTCCGGCGACCCGGCTTCCCCCTCGCCGAACTCCACGAGGACGGCACGGCGGTCATCACCAAACACCCCGGCACCGGCGGCTTCGTCGACGTCGGCACGGTGACCGCGCAGCTCCTGTACGAGACGGGCGGCGCCCGGTACGCGGGCCCCGACGTCACCGCACGCCTCGACACGATCCGCCTCACCCAGGACGGCCCCGACCGAGTCCGTGTCGACGGGGTCCAGGGCGAACCCCCGCCCCCCACCCTCAAGGTCGGCCGCAACCGGCTCGGCGGCTTCCGCAACGAGGTCGCCTTCGTGCTGACCGGCCTCGACATCGAGGACAAGGCGGCCCTGGTACGGCAGCAGATGGATCCCGTGCTCGCCAAGGCCGCCGACGTCCGCTGGGATCTGGCCCGCACCGACCACCCCGACGCCGACACCGAGGAGACCGCGAGCGCGCTGCTGCGGCTCGTCGTACGGGATCCGGACCAGGAGGTCGTCGGGCGTTCCCTGAGCGGGGCCGCCATCGAGCTCGCGCTCGCCAGCTACCCCGGCTTCCATGTGCTCGCCCCACCGGGAAAGGGCGCGCCCTACGGGGTCTTCGAGGATGTGTACGTCCCCCATGGCGCCGTCGCACATGTGGCGGTCCTCCATGACGGGCGGCGGGTCCCTGTGGCACCGGCCCAGGAGACCCTCGTACTCGAAGACGTGCCGGAGCCCGTCCTGCCCGCTCCCCTCCCCTCAGGGCCCACGCGTCGCGCCCCGCTCGGCCTCGTCGTCGGCGCCCGCAGCGGCGACAAGGGCGGGAACGCCAACGTGGGCGTCTGGGCCCGGACCGACGAGGCCTGGAGCTGGCTCGCGCACACCCTGACCGTCGACCGGTTCCGCGCACTCCTCCCGGAAACGGCGGACCTGAACGTGACCCGGCACCCCCTCCCCGCCCTGCGCGCCCTCAACTTCGTCGTCGAGGGCATCCTCGGCGCCGGAGTCGCCGCCCAGCACCGCTTCGACCCGCAGGCCAAGGCCCTCGGCGAATGGCTGCGCTCCCGCCACCTGGACATCCCGGAGGAGCTGCTGTGACCGTCCTGTCGTCGGCGTTGGACACCAACGGACCCGACTACCGCGCCCACCGCGAGACCATGCTCGCCAAGCTCACCGAACTGGACGCCGAGCACGCCAAGGCCCTCGCGGGCGGCGGCGAGAAGTACGTCCAACGGCACCGCGGGCGCGGCAAGCTGCTCGCCCGCGAACGCATCGAGCTGCTCCTCGACCCCGACACCCCGTTCCTGGAACTGTCCCCGCTCGCCGCCTGGGGCAGCGACTACACGGTCGGCGCCTCCCTCGTCACCGGCATCGGGGTCGTCGAGGGCGTGGAGTGCCTGATCACCGCGAACGACCCGACCGTGCGGGGCGGCGCCAGCAACCCGTGGAGCCTGAAGAAGGCCTTGCGCGCCAACGACATCGCCCTCGCCAACCGGCTGCCCTGCATCAGCCTCGTGGAGTCCGGGGGCGCTGATCTGCCCTCCCAGAAGGAGATCTTCATCCCGGGCGGGGCCATCTTCCGCGACCTGACCCGGCTCTCGGCCGCCGGGATCCCGACGGTCGCGGTCGTGTTCGGCAACTCCACCGCCGGGGGCGCCTACATCCCCGGTATGTCCGACCACGTGATCATGGTCAAGGAGCGGGCGAAGGTGTTCCTCGGTGGGCCGCCGCTGGTCAAGATGGCGACCGGTGAGGAGAGCGACGACGAGTCGCTGGGTGGTGCCGAGATGCACGCGCGTGTGTCGGGTCTGGCGGACTACTTCGCAGTCGACGAGCAGGACGCGCTGCGGCAGGCGCGGAGAGTGGTGGCACGCCTGAACCACCGCAAGGCGTACGACGATCCGGGTCCCGTCGAACCGCCCAAGTACTCCAACGAGGAGCTCCTCGGCATCGTTCCCGGCGATCTGAGAACCCCCTTCGACCCCCGCGAGGTCATCGCCCGGATCGTCGACGCCTCCGACTTCGACGAGTTCAAGCCGCTGTACGGGACCAGCCTGACGACGGGGTGGGCCTCGCTGCACGGCTATCCGGTCGGCGTGCTGGCGAACGCGCAGGGCGTGCTGTTCTCCGAGGAGTCCCAGAAGGCGGCCCAGTTCATCCAGTTGGCCAACCAGCGGGACATCCCGCTCCTCTTCCTGCACAACACCACCGGCTACATGGTCGGCAAGGAGTACGAGCAGGGCGGCATCATCAAGCACGGCGCGATGATGATCAACGCGGTGTCCAACTCCCGCGTCCCCCACCTGTCCGTGCTGATGGGGGCCTCGTACGGCGCCGGGCACTACGGCATGTGCGGGCGGGCCTACGACCCCCGCTTCCTGTTCGCCTGGCCCAGCGCCAAGTCGGCCGTCATGGGCCCGCAGCAGCTCGCCGGCGTCCTCTCGATCGTGGCCCGGCAGTCGGCGGCGGCCAAGGGACAGCCCTACGACGAGGAGGGGGACGCGGCTCTGCGGGCCCTGGTGGAGCAGCAGATCGAGTCCGAGTCGCTGCCGATGTTCCTGTCCGGGCGGCTCTACGACGACGGCGTCATCGACCCCCGCGACACCCGCACCGTCCTCGGCCTGTGCCTGTCGGCCATCCACACGGCGCCGTACGAAGGTGCGCGCGGCGGCTTCGGCGTCTTCCGGATGTGAGGGGCCCCCTTCTGCGGCCAAACCGCCGCCGCTCTCGCGGACCTGGCTGCTCGCCGTCGTGGTTCCTCAATTGATGGTTGCGGTGATCTAGTGGAAAGAGAATCCTTCGTGATCGGAACCGTTCTGGTCGCCAACCGCGGCGAGATCGCCTGCCGCGTCTTCCGTACCTGCCGTGAGTGGGGGATCCGGACGGTCGCCGTGCACTCGGACGCCGACGCGAACGCCCTCCACACGCGCGTGGCCGACACGGCGGTACGGCTGCCGGGGGCCACCCCCGCCCAGACGTATCTGCGCGGCGACCTGATCGTGAAGGCGGCGCTCGAGGCCGGCGCGGACGCCGTGCACCCCGGCTACGGCTTCCTCTCCGAGAACGCGGACTTCGCACGCGCCGTCCTGGACGCGGGGCTGGTGTGGATCGGCCCGAGCCCGTCGTCGATCGAGGCGATGGCGTCCAAGACGCGCGCGAAGGAACTGATGGGCCTCGTACCGCTGGGGGAGCCCACGGAGGCCGATCTTCCCCTGCTGGTGAAGGCGGCCGCGGGCGGCGGGGGGCGCGGGATGCGGATCGTGCGCCGCCTGGATGAGCTGGACGCCGCACTGGAGGGCGCGCGCGCCGAGGCCGCGAGCGCCTTCGGGGACGGCGAGGTCTTCCTGGAGCCGTACATCGAGAACGGCCGTCACGTCGAGGTCCAGATCCTCGCCGACACCCACGGCACGGTCTGGGCGCTCGGCACCCGCGACTGCTCCCTCCAGCGCCGCCACCAGAAGGTCGTCGAGGAGTCCCCGGCACCCGGCCTGTCCGAGGAACTCGTGGCCGAGCTGCACGCGCTGTCCGTACGCGCCGCCCGCGCGGTCGACTACGTGGGCGCCGGCACGGTCGAGTTCCTGGTCGCCGACGGCAAGGCGCAGTTCCTGGAGATGAACACCCGCCTCCAGGTCGAACACCCGGTGACCGAAGCGGTGTTCGCAGTGGACCTGGTGGCCCTCCAGATCACGGTGGCGGAGGGCGGCGCGCTGGACACGGACGGCCCCCCACGCGCGCGTGGCCACGCCGTCGAGGCCCGCCTCTACGCCGAGGACCCCTCGACCGACTGGACCCCCCAGACGGGCACCCTCCACCGCCTGACCGTCCCGGACACCGTCCGCCTCGACACCGGCTACGACGACGGCACCGAGATCGGCGTCCACTACGACCCCCTGCTCGCCAAGGTCATCGCCCACGCCCCCACCCGCGCGGAGGCACTGCGCAAACTGGCGGGCGCGCTGGAGCGGACCACGATCCACGGCCCGACGACCAACAGGGACCTGCTGGTACGGAGCCTGCGGCACGAGGAGTTCACGTCGGGGGCGATGACGACGGCGTTCTACGACCGCCACCTCGCCGTGCTGGCACCCCAACTCCCTGACCCGTACGCCCCCCTGGCCGCCGCCCTCGCCGACACCTACGGTCGCTCCCGCTTCGGCGGCTGGCGGAACGTCTCCTCGCAGCCGCAGGTCAAGCGCTACGAGGCAGGGGGCGAGGAGAACGAGGCCCGCTACCGCCACACACGCGACGGCCTGGAGGCGGACGGGGTGCGGGTCGTCCACGCGGACGCGCATCTGGTCGTACTCGAAGTGGAAGGCGTGCGGCGCAAGTTCGAGGTGTCGAGGTACGGCGACGAGGTGTACGTCAACGCGACGAGACTGAGGCCGCTGCCCCGCTTCTCGGACCCCGCGGCCCAACTCGTCCCCGGCTCCCTGGTGGCCCCCATGCCGGGCACGGTGGTCAGAATCGCCGAGGGCCTGGCCGTGGGAGCGCCTGTGAAGGCAGGAGAGCCCCTTCTCTGGCTGGAGGCAATGAAGATGGAGCACAAGATCACGGCTCCCCTCACAGGCACCCTCACGGCCCTGCACGCGGCACTCGGCCACCAAGTCACCGTCGGCTCATTGCTGGCGGTAGTCCAGGACACCTAGGGGCGCGGGGAACTGCGCGACCAGCCACAACGAAGGAGCCACATGCCCACGATCGAAACCGATGAGCACAAAGCTCTCCGCGCAGCCGTAGCCGCCTTGGGTAAACGCCACGGCCGCACCTACGACCGCGAGCAACTCTGGTCCGAAGCAGCCAAGCTCGGCTATCTCGGCGTCAACCTCCCCGAGGAGTACGGAGGCGGGGGCGGCGGCATCTCCGAACTCTCCATCGTGCTCGAAGAGCTGGGCGCCGCAGGCTGCCCCCTGCTCATGATGGTCGTCTCCCCGGCCATCTGCGGCACAGTGATCGCCCGCTTCGGCACGGACGCCCAAAAACAGGAGTGGCTCCCCGCCCTCGCCGACGGCACCCGCACCATGGCCTTCGGCATCACCGAACCCGACGCAGGCTCCAACAGCCACCGCATCACGACCACGGCACGCCGGGACGGGGACACCGGGGACTGGCTCCTCACCGGCCGCAAGGTCTTCGTCTCCGGCGTGGACATAGCCGACGCCACCCTCATAGTCGGCCGCACCGAAGACTCCCGTACCGGCAGCCTGAAGCCCTGTCTCTTCATCGTCCCGCGCGAAGCGACCGGCTTCGGCCGCCGCCAGATCGACATGGAACTCAACGCCGTGGAGAAGCAGTTCGAGCTGACCCTCGACGACGTACGCCTCCCCGCCGACGCACTCGTCGGAGACGAGGACGCGGGCCTGCTCCAGCTCTTCGCAGGGCTGAACCCCGAACGCGTGATGACGGCCGCCTTCGCGATCGGCATGGGCAGGTACGCGCTCTCCAAAGCCGTCGAGTACGCCCGCGACCGCACCGTCTGGAACGCCCCGATCGGCGCCCACCAGGCCATCGCGCACCCCTTGGCGCAGGCGCACATCGACCTGGAACTGGCCCGCCTGATGATGCAGAAGGCGGCCCATCTCTACGACGTGGGCGACGACATCGGCGCGGGCGAGGCCGCCAACATGGCGAAGTACGCGGCGGGGGAGGCCTGCGTGAAGGCGGTCGACCAGGCCGTGCACACCCTCGGCGGAAACGGCCTGACCCGGGAGTTCGGGCTCGCGTCGTTGATAACCGCCGCGCGCGTGGCTCGTATTGCTCCGGTGAGCCGGGAGATGATTCTCAACTACGTCTCCCACCAGACCCTGGGCCTGCCCAAGTCGTACTAGGCCGTCTTGGAGGAACCGTGTTCCGCAGCGAGTACGCAGACGTCCCACCCGTCGAACTCCCCATCCACGAGGCCGTCCTGGGCCGGGCCGCCGAGTTCGGCGACAGCCCCGCGCTCGTCGACGGCACGGACGGCACCACCCTCACCTACACCCAACTGGACGCCTTCCACCGGCGCGTCGCCGCCGGTCTCGCCGAGGCGGGGGTGGCCAAGGGGGACGTGCTCGCGCTGCACAGCCCCAACACGGTCGCCTTCCCGACGGCGTTCTACGCCGCCACGCGCGCGGGGGCCTCCGTCACCACCGTGCACCCGCTGGCCACGCCCGAGGAGTTCGCCAAGCAGCTGGAGGACTCCGCGGCCCGCTGGATCGTCACCGTCTCCCCGCTCCTGGAGACGGCCCGCCGGGCGGCCGAACTCGCCGGCGGCGTAGAGGAGATCTTCGTCTGCGACAGCGCGCCAGGACACCGCTCGCTCCTCGACATGCTCGGCTCCACGGCCCCGGAACCGGTCGTCGACATCGACCCCGTGGAGGACGTCGCCGCACTGCCGTACTCCTCGGGCACGACCGGCATGCCCAAGGGCGTCATGCTCACCCACCGCCAGATAGCCACCAACCTCGCGCAGCTCTCACCCGCCCTGGCGACGGGCCCCGGCGACCGCATCCTCGCCGTGCTGCCCTTCTTCCACATCTACGGCCTGACGGCCCTCATGAACGGGCCCCTGCGCAACGGCGCCACCGTCGTCGTCCTGCCCCGCTTCGACCTGGAGACCTTCCTCGCGGCCATCCAGAACCACCGCATCACCGGCCTGTACGTCGCCCCGCCGATCGTCCTGGCCCTCGCCAAGCACCCGCTGGTCGCCGAGTACGACCTCTCGTCCCTCCAGTACATCGTCAGCGCCGCCGCCCCCCTGGACGCCGCCCTCGCCGAGGCCTGCTCGCGGCGCCTGGACCTGCCGCCCGTCGGCCAGGCGTACGGCATGACGGAACTCTCGCCCGGCACCCACGTCGTCCCCCTGAGCGCCATGCGCGAGGCACCCCCCGGCACGGTCGGCCGCCTCATCGCCGGTACCGAGATGCGCGTCGTCTCCCTCGACGACCCCGACAAGGACGTCGGCGTCGCCGAGGACGGCGAGATCCTCATCCGCGGCCCCCAGGTCATGAAGGGCTACCTGGGCCGCCCCGACGCCACCGCCGCGATGATCGACCCCGACGGCTGGCTGCACACCGGCGACGTCGGCCATGTCGACGCCGCAGGCTGGCTGTTCGTCGTCGACCGGGTCAAGGAACTCATCAAGTACAAGGGCTTCCAGGTCGCCCCGGCCGAACTCGAAGCCCTCCTCCTCACCCACCCCGGCATCGCCGACGCCGCCGTCGTCGGCGTCTACGACGACGACGGCAACGAGGTCCCGCACGCGTACGTGGTCCGCCAGCCCACCGGCACCGACCTCTCCGAAGGAGAGGTCATGATGTACGTCGCCGAACGCGTCGCCCCCTACAAACGCGTCCGCCAGGTCACCTTCATCGAAGGGGTGCCACGGGCCGCCTCCGGAAAGATCCTGCGCCGCCGACTGAGGGAGCTCCAGTGACACCGACCGGCCGCGCACGCGCGCGTGGCATCGAGACCCTCACCCTCGACTCGCCCCACAACCGCAACGCCCTGTCGGCGGCGCTGGTGGGGGAGCTGGCGGCCGGCCTCACCGAGGCGGAGAAGGACGCCGACGTACGCGCCGTCGTCCTCACCCACACCGGGAACACGTTCAGCGCGGGCGCCGACCTCAAGGACCCGCCCGACCCGGACGCGCTGGTGGGACTGCTGCGGCAGATCGTCGAGCTGCCCAAACCGGTCCTGGCCCGGGTCACCGGGCACGTCCGCGCGGGCGGACTCGGCCTGCTGGCGGCCTGCGACATCGGCGTGGCGTCCACCGGGTCGAGCTTCGCCTTCACGGAGGTACGGATCGGGGTGGCCCCCGCGGTGATCTCCCTGCCGCTGCTGCCCCGCACCGACCCCCGCGCCCTCGCCCGCTACTACCTCACCGGCGAACGCTTCGACGCCCCCGAGGCCGCCCGCATCGGCCTCCTGACGGCCACCGGCGACGACGTGGACGACGTACTGGAACCCATCCTGGACGGCCTCCGCAAGGCGGCTCCCGAAGCCCTGGCGGAGACGAAACAGCTGCTCACCGCTAGGGTGCTGGAAGCCTTCGACCGGGACGCGGCCGACCTCACCGCACTCTCGGCCCGCCTGTTCTCCTCCGCTCAGGCCCGCGAGGGCATGACGGCCTTCCTAGAACGACGGGACCCCGCATGGGCGCTGTGAGCACGGTCGGCGACCGGGCGGAACGCACTCCCAAACAGGACCGCAGCCGGGCCACCCGGCAGCGGCTCCTGGAAGCCGCCGTGGCCTGCCTCGCCGAACACGGCTGGGCGGGCTCCACGGTGTCGGTCGTCGCCGAACGCGCGGGCGTCTCCCGAGGCGCCGCCCAGCACCACTTCCCGACCCGCGAGGACCTGTTCACGGCAGCGGTCGAGTACGTCGCCGAGGAACGCTCCGGCGCGATCCGCGCCCTGTTCCCGCAAGGCGCCGCGGGCGACCGGCGCGTGGTCGTCGCCGCCCTGGTCGACCTCTACACCGGCCCCCTGTTCCGGGCGGCCCTGCACCTGTGGGTCGCCGCGTCCAACGAGGACCAACTGCGCCCCCAGGTCACCGAACTGGAGGCCCGCGTCGGCCGCGAGACCCACCGCATCGCCGTCGACCTGCTGGACGCGGACGAGTCCAGGCCAGGGGTACGGGAGACCGTCCAGGGCCTCCTGGACATGGCCCGTGGCCTGGGCCTGGCGAATCTCCTCACGGACGACAAAGGGCGACGGGACAAGGTCGTCACCCAATGGACCCGACTGCTGGAAACGGCACTCAGGGACTGAGCCGCTCCACCCGCCAACTCCCGTCCGGCTCCGCCACGTACCGCAGCCGGTCGTGCAGCCGGTTCTCCCGGCCCTGCCAGAACTCCACCGCCCGCGGAGCCACCCGGAAACCACCCCAGTGCGGCGGCACCGGCACCTGCTCGCCCTCCGGATAGCGGGCCTCCAGCTCGGCGTACGACGCCTCCAGCTCCGCACGTGTGCCGATCACCGACGACTGGGCACTGGCCCACGCCCCGAGCTGCGAACCATGCGGCCGGGTCCGGAAGTACGCGGCGGTCTCGTCCCGCCCGGTACGGCGCGCGACACCCGTGACGACGACCTGCCGGGCCATCGGATGCCACGGAAAGAGCAGCGAGACATACGGATTCCCGGACAGGTCACGCGCCTTGCGGGAGTCGTAGTTCGTGTAGAACACGAACCCCTGCTCGTCGAACTGCTTCAGCAGCACCGTGCGCGAGCTCGGCCGGCCCTCCGCGTCCGCCGTGGAGACCACCATGGCGTTCGGCTCGAACAGCTGGGCCTCCGTCGCGGCCTGCTTGAACCAGCGCGCGAACTGCCCCACGGGCGTGGCGGCGAGATCGCTCTCGGAGAGCCCCTCGGCCCGGTACTGCTTGCGCATCGAGGCGGGGTCGGGGAAGACGGCGTCGGTCACGCGGTCATCCTGCCGTATCGAACGTCACTCCACTGAAGGTGGCACTGAGTGCCGCTCCCACTGCCCAAAGGTGGCACTCGGGGATATGGTGCAGATGCCATCCCCCTTGGGTGACCGGCGACCGTACGGGGCATCACCGGGGAGACCGCCCTGGACCGCGAGCCCCGCACAAGCCGTGGATCCGCCGGCGCCACCCGTCGCACACATCACGAGGAGCCGCCTGATGTCCGACCTCGACCCTGGCTTCGTACCCGGTCTCGAAGGAGTTGTCGCCTTCGAGACGGAGATCGCCGAACCGGACAAGGAAGGCGGCGCCCTGAGGTACCGGGGCGTCGACATCGAGGACCTGGTCGGCCACGTCTCGTTCGGCAACGTCTGGGGCCTGCTCGTCGACGGCGCCTTCCGCCCCGGCCTGCCGCCCGCCGAGCCCTTCCCCATCCCCGTGCACTCCGGCGACATCCGCGTGGACGTCCAGTCCGCACTCGCGATGCTGGCCCCCGTCTGGGGCCTGAAACCCCTCCTCGACATCGACGAGGCCCAGGCCCGCGACGACCTCGCGAGGGCGGCCGTCATGGCCCTGTCCTACGTCGCCCAGTCCGCCCGCGGCCAGGGCCGCCCCATGGTCCCGCAGAACGAGATCGACAAGGCCCAGTCCGTCGTCGAACGCTTCATGATCCGCTGGCGCGGCGAACCCGACCCCAAGCACGTCGCCGCGGTCGACGCGTACTGGACCTCCGCCGCCGAGCACGGCATGAACGCGTCCACCTTCACGGCACGCGTGATCGCCTCCACCGGCGCGGACGTCGCCGCCGCGCTCTCCGGCGCCGTCGGAGCCATGTCCGGCCCGCTGCACGGCGGCGCCCCCTCGCGCGTCCTCCACATGATCGAGGAGATCGAGCGCACGGGGGACGCCGAGGCGTATGTGAAGCAGGCGCTGGACAAGGGCGAGCGCCTGATGGGCTTCGGCCACCGCGTCTACCGCGCCGAGGACCCCCGCGCGCGCGTGCTCCGCCGCACCGCCCGTGACCTGGGCGCGCCCCGCTTCGAGGTCGCGGAGGCACTGGAGAAGGCAGCCCTCGCCGAACTGCACGCCCGCCGCCCCGACCGCGTCCTCGCGACCAACGTCGAGTTCTGGGCGGCCATCGTCCTGGACTTCGCTGAAGTCCCGGCCCATATGTTCACGTCGATGTTCTCGTGTGCGCGGACAGCGGGATGGTCGGCACACATTCTTGAGCAGAAGCGGACGGGGCGGCTGGTGCGGCCGTCCGCGCGCTACGTGGGGCCGGGTTCGCGGCAGCCTCAGGATGTCTCGGGGTATGAGGACATCGCCTACTGAGAGAGGTGTCCGAGGAGCGCGGGCGACTGCGGGTGCGATGTGGCTGGTCGCGCAGTTCCCCGCGCCCCTTTGAGGCGCGTTGATCTAGGCCGGAGACAGCAAGGTGCCGTGATGCCGCTCCGCCACCAGCGGATGCGCCCGCAGCTTGCCCTTCAGCTCGTTGTAGCCGTACTCCGCGAACAGCGGGTTGCCGGGGTCATCGGTGACCCCCGGCGCGGCGGAGGCGTACGGGAAGGTCAGAGGCTCCACGCGCGCGTCGAGGCGCGGGTTGTAGAAGAACGGCACGGAGAACCGCTCGGTCGCCCCGGGCGGCGACACCACCCGGTGATTGGTGGCGACGAGATAGCCGTCGGTGGCCACCTCCAGCAGCTCACCGAGATTCACGACGAAGGCCCCCTCCACCGGCGGCACCTCATGGAACAGCCCGTCCTCGCGCTGCACCTGGAGCCCGCCGACCTGGTCCTGGAGCAGCAGGGTCAGGAACCCGTAGTCCTTGTGCGCACCGACCCCCTGATCGGCACCGTCGCCGGCACTCCCCGGATACCGCACGAGCTTCAGATGCGGATGGGCCCGCGCCCCGAAGATCGGGTCGTAGAAGTCCGCGGGCGCCCCGATCGCGGTCAGCAGCTCGTGCAGCAACCGCTCGGCGACCCCACTGAGCCGCGCGATCCACCCCAGCGCGGCGGTCCGCAGTTCGGGCAGCGAGCCGGGCCACTGGTTGGGCCCCTGGAGCCACCAGTACGCGGGCTCATCGGCCCCGGGTATCCGAGCCTCCCGCTCAGCCCCGATATCGAGCTGGTCCCGCCAGTCCCTGCTGCCCCCGGTCCGCTCGTCCCCGGTCCGCGTGTACCCCCGGAAGTGCGGCGAGCGGACATTGTCGAGGGCGAGTCGCTCGTCCTCGGGAAGAGCGAAGAACCGACGCATGGCGGAGACCAGGGCATCGATCTCGCCCTTCGGGACCCCGTGCCCGACAAGCTGGAAGAACCCCACGTCGTGCGCGGCACTGTGCAGCTGCGCATGCAGCAGCGCACGGGCCTGGGGACCGCGATCGGCGGCGGAGAGATCGATGATCGGGAGCTGCTGGTACGACGGATTCGTCGACACGTTCGTCATGGAGTTCGTCCACAGAAAGATGAGAGGGAGAAAAGGAGAAACGGCAGCGGGCAGCCGCGCCGTGAAAGGGGCCGGAAGCTCAGACAGAGCGTCGACAGCCCATGCTCGTGACGCGGACGTAGTCCACGTGGCGGCGTCGAACGAGCGAAAGCATGAGGTCAGAGTACTGCGCGCCGCGAAAAACGCGGGTGGCGCAGATCACTCCCGTAAATCCTCCAGGAACGCAGACGACCCGCAAGCTCGGGTTCCCACCGTCTGAGTGGGGGAGCCGGCCGGACGTACCGGCGAGCTTGCGGGTCGGGTGACTGCGTTGGATTGGCCGGCTGCGTGTTTCTCGCCCACGCTGGTCCGGCACCGCACTTGGTGTGGTGGCAGGCCGCTAGCCCGCAGCCACCTCGCGCGTCCGGGTTTCACTCATTTACCCGATCACCTCCTTTCCTACGTAGGGCACACCCTAGGAACCGATCAGAGACCGCTCAACCGATTTTCCGGGATGTTTACGGCGCGGCTTCCTGCCGGAGTGAGTAGCCGTATCCGTCGCCCCGCTGGAGCAGTCGCAGATTCCAGTGGGAGACGTTGATCCGTCCCTCCGGCGTTGTGAGGCTGTGCTGTCCCCTGGCTCGAACCGAGATGCGGCCGGTCCAAGTGCCCGCCCACTTCCCGGTCGGCATGGTGGCCCGTACGAGATCTCCCGTGACGTACCCGAAGTGCTGCTTGACGCGAGCCCGCTGAAGACGGGGAAAGCCGAAGCGGTCCGGGGTCGTACGGGCGTAGGAACCGCGCCCAGCTGCTTTGGCGACGAGAACCTGCCCCGGAAGACGTACGAGCGCGTCGCCGCTCTCGTGATCCAGACGCCCGACAGAGAGCGCGTCCAAGGTGTGGGTCTTGGCAAGCCCCATGGCACTGCGGTTCCGCTTTGTACGTCCGCCCGACCAGGTGTGGACTTGGCGGCCAAGGCCACTCAGCGCCTCCGTGAGCTGCCAGCGGGTCGCGTTTATGGCGGCCGCGTCATGGAGTGGCGTTTTGGCTTGATGGAGGATTTTCGTGAGGCGGTCGGGTTGGTGGGCGAGGAAGACTTCGACGGGGGTGTTGTCCTTGGCCTTGTTGCAGGGGACACAGGCCAGGACGAGGTTGGAGATACGGTTTGAGCCACCTCGGCTGCGGGGTCTGACGTGATCGATGTTCAGGGGTACGCCGGTTGCGCCGCAGTAGGCGCAGGCGTTGTTCCACTTGGCACGCAGGTAGGCACGGGCTTCGGTTCCAGCCAGGGGCCCTTGCTGGTACTCCGCTCCATTGAGGGGTCTGGCAGCGCTCATGGCGTGGGTGTCGAAGGCGACGTTTTCTACATGGATCTCGGTGACCGGCGTGTAGCGGCACAGCCGGGCTGTCCAGGAGACGATGGTTTCGACTCGGTGGCGTAAGGAGGGCGGGAGCCATCCTGTGGGGCGGGTTCGGTTGTTCGAGCGTGGTGCTCGGTAGCGGCAGTTGGCGGAGCGCCTTCTGTGTCGATAGCCGGCGCGCTGTTGCATGCACATGCGGATCTGGTCGCCGCGGTGCTGGAGTTCGACCGAGATCAGCCCTCGCCTGGCGGTGACTACGGTGCCTTGTCCGTTGACTTGCTTCTTCTCGTCGGTGAGAGCGAGGCCCGTGCCTTTGGAGCCTGGGTCGATGCGCAGTTGTACGCCGTCGACTTCTGACTCGGCGAACGTGCGGTCCTTCAGTCGGATGGTGAAAGGTACTTGCCGGGCTACTACCGCTTTTCCCTTGCCCAGGAGTTCGCGGGCGCGGGCGGGGTGGCAGGGCATGAGCGGCTGCCCGTGCTTGGCGAGGACGAAGACTCGGCTTGCGCCGACGCCACCCGTGTACGACCGGTCCGGCGTGGGAGCGTCACCGCTCCCGTTCTCTGCCTTGGCGTGACGCCGACGGGCTTCGGTGCCGTGTCCGTCGGTCTCCCCTCGCCCATGTTCCCTGCCGGTGCCCCGCGCGATGGCGGGGTGTCCGTGAGCCGTTTCGTCCCTGCTCCCAGGGGTGTCTGCTCCCACGGATTCCAGTGCAAGCTGCTGAGGAAGTACAGCTTGGTGGGTCTGCTCGCCTGCAGGAAACGTAGTCATCGGGGCACCTCCCTGATCTCTCGGATCACGATGACTCGGGCTGGTCAGCCGACGACCTTGGGGTCGGGGAGCGACTGACCTCCCTTCCGAAGTACGGGACCGAAGTTACTGACCAAGATCCGTCCAGGAGACGATTGCGGACGAGCTGCGCTCATTAGTGCGAAGAACCCCAAAGCCTCGAACGCGTAGCCGATCTTGCTGCTACAGGAAGCACACGCCGGCCTCGCCCCACCGAGCCGACGCTCGCCTCACCGCCGCAGAACCCCCGCCAGATCCAGCGCCGAAGCGATCCGCACGGCCACGTCCTCCGCGTACACCGCGTCGGACCGCTCGAACTGACTCCGCCCGGCCCCCCGCAGGAACGTCACGACCCCGAGGGTCCGGCCCCGGCTCCGCAGGACCGCGCAGAGCGCGTGTACGGCGTCGTGCGGCCACTGCCGGGCCGCGGCCCACTCGCGGGCCCTCTCGGGCGGTACCGCCCCCACGCTGGCCCGTACAGCGCCCGTGCGGTCCACGCACTGGAGTGCCGGGTGCCCCTCGGCGTACCGCACGGGCAGTCCGGCCTGTCCGGTCAGCAGGCTCGGACCGGGCGCCCCGGAGGGGGTCGCCGCGACGCGCACCAGCCGTACGGGTCCGTCCGACTCGGCGGCCGGGTCTCCCGCCACCCGGTCGATCAGCGCGTGGTCGGCGAAGCCGGCGAGGGCGAAGTCCAGGTGGACCGTGGCGGCCTCGGACGGGTCCTCGCACTCGGCGGCGGCGCGGGCCGCGCGGTGCAGCTGGTTGGTGCGGAAGCGGAGGAGTGCCGCCTCCTGCTCGGCCTGCTTGGCCTCGGTGACGTCGTTGAAGAGCCAGCCGACGCCCAGCGGCACCGGCTCCTCGGCGAGCGGCGAGGCCAGGCGTACGAAGCCGCAGCGCCAGCAGCGCCGCTGTTCGCCCTCCGGTGTCCGCACGCTCACCCAGATCTCGGCGGGCGCGGGCGGCGCGCCCTCGGCCAGCACATGGGTGAGCGCGCTCTCCAGCTCCTCCACGCCCTGCGCGAGCAGTTCCCCGAGGGGCCGTCCCAGGACGGACGTACGGCCGGTACCGAGGGCGCGGGCGGCGTGCGCGTTCACCACGGCCGGCCGCAGGTCGGCGTCGACCAGCACGACACCCCAGCTGGCGTCCTCGAACAGCGCCTCGCTGAGCGCGATGGACCGCTCCAGGTCGATCTGCGCGTGCACCTCGCTGAAGGCGCAGTACACCCCGGCCGGCTTCCCGTCGGCTCCGCGTACGGCGGCCGACTGGGTCCGTACGAGGACTCTGCCGCCGTCCTTGGTCAGCAGGGCGAACTCGTGCACCTGCCGCCCGGGAGCCCGCATGGCGGACAGCAGCCGCCCCTCGACCTCCTGGGCGTCCGCGCTGCGCACCGCCCACCCGGCGAACCCCTGCCGCCCCACCGCCTCGGCGGCGGTCCAGCCCAGGATCCGTTCGGCCTCGCGGTTCCAGTGGGTGACGACGCCGTCGGCGTCGAATGCACACAGTGCCGCGTCCATGCCGTCGAGCAGGGCGGCGAGCAGATCCGTGCCGTCGGGCTGTTCGGGCTCGTTCGGCCCCAGCTCGTCGGTGGTCCCACTACGCCGCGAAGCACTCACCTGGACCCCCTGCAGGCTGCGTCCGTCCGTACGACACGTCGGTTCGCTCACTTGCAATCATCTAACTGGAACGTGACGCAGCACACACCGGGTTCCCGCAAGTTGGGGGAATCGTTGTACGCCGCCGCTGTGTCTACGGTGCCCGATCCAGCCTGAGGTCGACCCACAGGTCGGTCTCCGGCGGCAGCACATAGCGTTCGACCTCGGTGAATCCGTGTCTCTCGGCGAAGCGCAGGCCGTCCTCGTTGACGGCCAGGACACAGGTCTCGATGGCGGTGGCGCCCAGCACGCGTGCGTGGGCGAGCCCGTTCTCGTACAGCGCCGTCCCGAACCCCTGCCGTCGGTGTGCGGGCAGCACGCGCGCGATGACCGTCACCGCCCCGTCCCGCGGGGGCCGCACGGTGGAGCACCCGACGAGCACGTCACCGGCGTACGCGTTCGCCAGCCGGTTCCGCGCGCCGCGCTCCCGCACCGTGGCGAGATCCAGCTCGTCGGCCGGAACGATCACGTTGTGGACGTATCGCCACTGCTCCAGCATGGCGTCGCCCACGGCGGGCTCTATTCGAACATCAGACACGAGATCCACTTCCCCGCCGCGCGTACACCTCAATCCCGATCTTCGTACGAGGATCCGGGAGCCGTCCTCACCCGCCGGCGGTGAGGTGCTCGCGCGCCGCCCCGCGGAACGCCGTCACCAGGCGGCCCCGGTCGTCGGCCCTGGTCGCGACGACGACATGACTCGGCTCGACGCCCACCAGCGGGACCGTGGTGAGGTCGCGGCGCAGCACTCCGGCCACGGACTCGACGGCGAGGGCCACGGTCTCGCCGGCGGCCACGAGTTCGAACTTGTCCTCGATCGCGTCGATCAGCGGACCGTCGGGCGCCGGGCGGCCGTCCGGGCGCGGTTCCAGGCGCCAGAAGGCGTTGCGCACCGGGTCGGCGACGCGGGGCAGCGGCTCGTCGGCGATGTCGTCGAGGGTGACGGACTCCTTGCCCGCCAGCCGGTGGTCCAGCGGCACGACGACGACGCGCGGCTCGTCGTAGAGGACCGTCACATGCAGCCGCTCGGTGGGGAACGGCAGCCGGGTCACGACCGCGTCCACCTGGTGGTCCAGGAGCGCCGGGCGTACGTCGTCCCACTTGAGGTGGACGGTCTGCACTTCGGCGTCCGGGTGCCGGTGGCGCAGCGCGCGGACCGCCGGGGTGACGATGAGCCCCGAGGTGAAGCCGACCGTCATCCGGTGCGGTTCGGCGGCGGCACGCGTGTGTGCGGCCGCCTGTGCCGCCGAGCGCAACAGCGCCTTCGCCCGGGGCAGGAACACCTCGCCCGCCTCGGTCAGCCGGGTCCCCCGCGGGGAGCGGTCGAGGAGCCGGGCGCCCAGCTGCCGTTCGAGCTGCTGCACCTGCCGGCTCAGGGAGGGCTGGGTGATGTGCAGGGCGGTGGCGGCGCGGCCGAAGTGGCGGTGCTCGGCGACAGCCGTGAAGTACCGGACGAGGCGGAGATCGAGGTCGGGAGCGGAGACCTGGGGATCCAGAGAGTCGACCATTCGCCGACCTTATCTGCGGTGATGCCTGTATCGCATTGCCGTATCCGAAACAGGCTTTGGACGCGGCGGGGTGGCGTTCAGGAGGCTGGAGCCATCCCGAAACCCCGTCTTCCGGAGGCACCACCATGCGCGTTCTCGTCACCGGCGCCAGCGGTTTCGTCGACTCCGCCGTCGTCCGTGAACTCCTCTACGCCGGCCACCAGGTCGTCGGCCTCGCCCGCTCCGACTCCGCCGCCGCGGCGCTGACCGCCGCGGGGGCCGAGGTGCACCGCGGCGACCTCGACGACCCCGACAGCCTCCGCCGTGGCGCCGCGGCGGCGGACGGTGTCATCCACACGGCCTTCCGGCACGACTTCTCCGACATCGCCGCCTCGGGCGCGATCGACCTGCGCGCCGTCCAGGCGATGGGCGCGGCCCTCGAAGGCACCGGCAAGCCCTTCGTGACGACCTCGGTGTTCCTGGTCGCGCCGGGCACGTTCGCCACGGAGGAGGACCCGGCCGTCCCGGAATCCGTGGCCCCCTTCCGCATCCCCTCCGAGGAAGCCACCCTCGCCCTCGCCGACCGTGGCGTACGGGCCTCGCTCGTCCGCCTCCCGCCGTCCGTCCACGGCCACGGCGACGGCGCCTTCGTCCCCCGGCTGATCGACATCGCCCGCGACCGGGGTGTGTCGGCCGTGGTCGGCGACGGCACCAACCACTGGCCCGCCGTCCACCGCCTCGACGCGGCCCGGCTGTTCCGGCTGGCTCTGGAGAAGGCCCCGGCGGGCGTCCGCCTGCACGCGATCGGCGACGAGGGCGTGCCCCTCCACGCCCTCGCGACCGCCATCGGCCACGGCCTGGACGTCCCGGTCGTCCACGTCTCCCACGCCGAAGCCGCCGCCCACTTCGGCTGGATCGGCCACTTCGCCTCCCTCGACCTCCGGGCGTCCAGCGCCCTGACACAGCAGCGGCTGGGCTGGAAGCCGGAGGAGGCGGGGCTGCTCGCGGATCTGGCGGGCGGGCACTACTTCGAGGCGGGGCGGACGAGCAAGCTCTGAGGGGCCCTAACGCCGGTAGAAGATCCGGTCCCCGTACTCCTCGAAGACCCGCGCGTTCCACGCCAGCCCCCCGTCCACGTTCCCCGACCGCAGCATCGGCGGCTCGATGCCGCGTGCCGCCAGGTCGGCCGCCGCCGTGGCCACGACGGTCTGGAGGCTGTCCCTTTTACACCTCTGACGCCGCCGACGCAGGGGAAACGGTAGATCTCGG
>NZ_JABERD010000174.1 GCF_013044505.1 Streptomyces sp. S3(2020)
TGGCCGGTGGTGTCCGGTGCCCCCGGCCCCGGACACCACCGGCCATGTGCCGCTGCCGCCCGGCGGTCCCGTCGGCGTCCCCTCGGCGCCGCCCGCGACAGCCTCGTCCGACCTCGCCGGTACGACCCTCGCGGTCCTGCTGATCGGCCCGGCGGGCGCCGGCAAGACGAGCGTCGCCAAGTACTGGGCGGACCACCGCAGGGTCCCCACCGCCCACATCAGCCTCGACGACGTTCGCGAATGGGTCCGCTCGGGCTTCGCCGACCCTCAGTCCGGCTGGAACGACCACTCCGAGGCCCAGTACCGCCTCGCCCGCCGCACCTGCGGCTTCGCCGCCCGGAACTTCCTCGCCAACGGCATCTCCTGCATCCTCGACGACGCGGTCTTCCCGGACCGCCCGGTGGTCGGCCTCGGCGGCTGGAAGCGGCACGTGGGGCCGGGGCTGCTGCCGGTCGTCCTGCTGCCGGGGCTCGAGATCGTCCTGGAGCGCAATGCCGAGCGGTCAGGAAACCGCCGGCTCACGGACGAGGAGGTCGCCCGCATCCATGGCCGTATGGCGGGGTGGTACGGCTCGGGACTGCCGATCATCGACAACTCCCAGCTGGACGTACCGCAGACGGCGAGGGTCCTGGACGACGTGCTCGCACGGTCCATCGCCAGCCCGCCGAGCTGGTAGCGCCCCTTCCCGGGGCGCGGGGCTGTGTCCGATCCGCGGCTCCCGCCGCGTGGGCGCAACCGGCCCCCACCGTCCCGCACACGGCTCACACCCCCCATTGGCACCCTCTCAACCGGCATAAAAGAGACACCGCTCCTACGCTCAAGACATGTCAGAGGCGTACGCGGCCCGCCGCACCAGACTCAGGGAACGCTGCAACGCGGTCGGCACGACATCCGCGCTGATCTCCCGCCCCGCCAACGTCCGCTATCTCGCGGGCGCCGCCCCACAGGGTTCCGTCCTGCTGCTCGGCCGGACCGAGGACGTGCTGCTGTGTGCCGACCCGCCGGACGACCGCACCGGAGAGGGACGGCCCGACGAGGCACTGCGCCTCCAGACGCTGCCCGGCTCCGGCGGTGACGCCGCCGTCGCGGCCGCCGATCTCGCCGTGCTCCAGGGTGTGGACTCGCTCGCCGTGGAGGAGCACCACCTCACCGTGGCCCGTCACCGGGCCCTGCGTTCGGTCGCCCCGCGGATGCGCCTCGCCGACCTCGGTGGAGCCGTCGAGCAGCTCCGGATCATCAAGGACGAGGAGGAGATCTCCTGCCTCCGCATCGGCGCGGAGATCGCCGACCAGGCCCTGGGAGAGCTCCTGGAATCCATCCTCGTCGGCCGCACCGAACGCCACCTGGCCCTCGAACTGGAGCGGCGCCTCGTGGACCACGGCGCCGACGGCCCCGCTTTCCCCACCTCCGTCGCCACCGGCCCGAACTCCGGCCGGCGGGCCCACCACCCCACCGACCGCCGCGTCGAGGAGGGTGACTTTCTCTCGGTGTGCCTCGGGGCGACCTACCGCGGCTACCGCTGTGAGATCGGTCGTACCTTCGTGATCGGTACGTCGCCGGCCGACTGGCAGATCGAGCTGTACGACCTCGTCTTCGCTGCCCAGCGGGCCGGACGGGAGGCTCTCGCACCCGGTGCGGCCTACCGGGACGTGGACCGTGCCGCACGGCAGGTACTGGACTCGGCGGGGCATTCGGAGGGCCTTCCGGTGCTCACCGGACACGGCGTAGGACTCGAAATCGACGAGGACCCGCAGCTGGCCCCCGCAGCCATGGGTAAACTGGACGCTTGCGTGCCGGTCACCGTCGAACCGGGGGTCCACCTCCCGGGCCGGGGCGGTGTCCGGATCGATGACACGCTCGTCGTACGCCCCGAGGCGGACGGCGGACCCGAGCTACTCACCATCACGACCAAGGAACTGCTCGCCCTCTAGACAGGTGCGTGCGCCGGGGTCGTCCACGTCAGTCCAGGAGATTCCGCAACCGTGGCTTCCACGAACGACCTCAAGAACGGCCTTGTGCTCAAGCTCGACGGCGGCCAGCTCTGGTCCGTCGTCGAGTTCCAGCACGTCAAGCCCGGCAAGGGCCCGGCCTTCGTGCGCACCAAGCTCAAGAACGTGCTGTCCGGCAAGGTCGTCGACAAGACGTTCAACGCCGGCGTCAAGGTCGAGACGGCCACTGTCGACAAGCGCGACATGCAGTTCTCGTACATGGACGGCGAGTACTTCGTCTTCATGGACATGGAGACCTACGACCAGCTGATGATCGACCGCAAGACGGTCGCCGACGCCGCGAACTTCCTCATCGAGGGCTTCACGGCCACCGTCGCGCAGCACGAGGGCGAGGTGCTCTTCGTCGAGCTGCCGGCCGCCGTCGAGCTCGTCGTCCAGGAGACCGAGCCGGGCCTCCAGGGCGACCGCTCCACCGGTGGCACCAAGCCCGCCACCCTGGAGACCGGTCACCAGATCAACGTGCCGCTCTTCATCACCACCGGTGAGAAGATCAAGGTCGACACCCGCACGAGCGACTACCTCGGCCGGGTGAACAGCTAACCGTGGCTGCCCGCAACACGGCCCGCAAGCGCGCCTTCCAGATCCTCTTCGAGGGCGACCAGCGCGGCGTCGATGTCCTGACGGTCCTCGCGGACTGGATCCGGCTCTCCCGGGACGACACCCGGCAGCCGCCGGTCAGCGAGTACACGATGCAGCTGGTCGAGGGCTACGCGGTGCACGCGAAGCGCATCGACGAACTGATCGCCCAGTACTCGGTCGGCTGGACGCTCGACCGTATGCCGGTCGTGGACCGCAACATCCTGCGGCTCGGCGCGCACGAGCTGATCTGGGTCGACGAGACCCCGGACGCCGTCGTGCTGGACGAGATGGTGCAGCTGGCGAAGGAGTTCTCCACGGACGAGTCGCCGGCGTTCGTGAACGGCCTGCTGGGCCGTCTCAAGGACCTCAAGCCGACTCTGCGTCGCGACGAGGCGTAAGAGGCCGCCAGGTCGCCAGAGGTACGACATGCCAGAGGGCCCGCAGCGTGAGCGTTGCGGGCCCTCTGGCATCCCGGTGCCCCCGAGGCACCCGAGGGCCGCAGAAAGCCGCCGGGGTGGCCGGAACCATGAAGTTCCGGCCACCCCGGCGGCACGTTTCTGCTGAGGCTGGAAGCGGCTCAGCTCTCCTCGTGGGAGACCGCGCGACGCGCGTCGGCGTCCAGGACGCCCCAGCTGATCAGCTGCTCGGTGAGGACCGAGGGCGACTGGTCGTAGATGACGGCGAGTGTGCGCAGGTCGTCCTGGCGGATCGAGAGCACCTTGCCGTTGTAGTCACCGCGCTGCGACTGGATCGTCGCGGCGTAGCGCTGCAGGGGGCCCGCCTTCTCGGCCGGCACGTGGGCCAGCCGCTCCAGGTCCAGGACCAGCTTCGGCGGCGGCTCGGCGGCACCGCCCGGCGTGGTGCCCGGCAGCAGCTCCTGGACGGGTACGCCGTAGAAATCCGCCAACTCGGCGAGACGCTGCACGGTCACGGCGCGGTCGCCACGCTCGTACGAACCGACCACGACCGCCTTCCAGCGTCCCTGGGACTTCTCCTCGACACCGTGGAGGGAAAGGCCCTGCTGGGTGCGGATGGCCCGGAGCTTGGCCCCGAGCTGTTTGGCGTATTCGCTGGACATATAGCTCCCCGGACACTGGATCGACGCGACTGGGTTTGTTTCCTGCCGCGCGTCTGGTAACTCACTGTGAGGTTACGCAGCGTGACTCTTGTGCGTCAAGCCGAATGGTCCACACCGACTCTTCCGTGCGCGTGGTGGCTGATTAGGCCAAGGGGGTGAACGGGGTGGTCGTCCGGGCCTGCTACCGTGGTTGGCGCAATTCCGACGTCCTTTAAGGTCCGTCCCGTGAGGCGGAGAAGGAGGTCCGTTTCATATGGACAACAAGCAGGACAAGCAGCAGGACGCAGCGTCCGATGCCCGGCCCGTTCTCGAAGGCCCCGACATCGCACGCGTGTTGACCCGCATCGCCCACGAGATCGTCGAACGCGCCAAGGGCGCCGACGACGTGGTGCTCCTCGGCATCCCGACCCGCGGCGTCTTCCTCGCCCAGCGGCTCGCCGCCAAGCTCGAGGAGATCACCGAGCGCAAGATTCCGGTCGGTTCGCTCGACATCACCATGTACCGGGACGACCTGCGCATGCACCCGCCGCGTGCGCTGGCCCGCACCGAGATCCCCGGTGACGGCATCGACGGCCGCCTCGTCGTCCTCGTCGACGACGTGCTCTTCTCCGGCCGCACCATCCGCGCCGCCCTCGACGCCCTGAACGACATCGGGCGTCCGCGCGCGGTGCAGCTCGCGGTCCTCGTCGACCGCGGTCACCGCGAACTGCCCATCCGCGCCGACTACGTCGGCAAGAACCTCCCCACATCGTTGCGGGAGACGGTCAAGGTCCTGCTCGCCGAGGAGGACGGTCGCGACACCGTGCTGCTCGGTGCCAAGCAGACCCAGTAGCGGGCCGACGGTGTACGCCCGCTTCGGCGTGCCCTCGGCTGCCCGGAATCTCCCTCTTTCGTGAACTGCCATACGGAGCCTGACAGATGCAGCGTCATCTCATCTCGGCCGCCGACCTCACCCGCGACGACGCCGTCCTGATCCTCGACACCGCCGAGGAGATGGCCCGGGTCGCCGACCGGCCGATCAAGAAACTGCCGACCCTGCGCGGCCGCACGATCGTCAACCTCTTCTTCGAGGACTCCACGCGCACGCGTATCTCCTTCGAGGCCGCGGAGAAGCGCCTGTCCGCGGACGTCATCAACTTCACGGCCAAGGGGTCGAGCGTGTCCAAGGGCGAGTCCCTCAAGGACACCGCCCAGACCCTGGAGGCCATGGGCGTCGACGCCGTCGTCATCCGGCACGGCGCCTCCGGAGCCCCGTACCGGCTCGCCACCTCCGGCTGGATCGACGCCGCGGTGATCAACGCCGGGGACGGCACCCACCAGCACCCCACCCAGGCCCTGTTGGACGCCTTCACCATGCGCCGCCGCCTCATCGGCAGGGACGCCGGCCTCGGCCAGGACCTGTCCGGCAAGCGCATCACGCTCGTCGGCGACGTCCTGCACAGCCGGGTCGCGCGCTCCAACGTCGACCTGCTGCACACCCTGGGCGCCGAGGTCACCCTCGTCGCCCCGCCGACCCTGGTGCCGGTCGGCGTCGGGGCCTGGCCGTGCGAGGTGTCGTACGACCTGGACAGCACGCTCGCCAAGTCCGACGCGGTGATGATGCTGCGCGTGCAGCGCGAGCGGATGAACGCCGCGTTCTTCCCGACCGAGCGCGAGTACTCGCGGCGCTACGGCCTCGACGGCGAGCGCATGGCGAAGATGCCCGAGCACGCCATCGTGATGCACCCCGGGCCGATGGTCCGCGGCATGGAGATCACCGCCGAGGTCGCCGACTCCGACCGCTGCACCGTCGTCGAGCAGGTCGCAAACGGAGTCTCCATCCGGATGGCCGTTCTGTACCTGCTGCTGGGTGGTAACGAACCCGCCGTCAGCCACACCCGTATCGAGGAGAAGTAAGAGACATGAGCAAGATCCTGATCCGTGGTGCGAAGGTGCTCGGCGGCGAGCCGCAGGACGTCCTGATCGACGCCGGCGTCATCGCCGAGGTGGGCGTCGGTCTGTCGGACGAGGGCGCCGAGGTCGTCGAGGCCGCCGGCAAGGTCCTCCTCCCGGGCCTCGTCGACCTGCACACCCATCTGCGCGAGCCCGGCCGTGAGGACTCCGAGACCGTCCTGACCGGCACGCGCGCGGCGGCCTCCGGTGGCTACACGGCCGTCTTCGCCATGGCCAACACCTTCCCGGTCGCCGACACCGCCGGTGTGGTCGAGCAGGTCTACCGGCTGGGCCAGGAGCACGGGTACTGCGATGTGCAGCCCATCGGTGCCGTCACCGTCGGCCTGGAGGGCCGCAAGCTCGCCGAGCTGGGGGCCATGCACGAGTCGGCGGCCGGTGTGACCGTGTTCTCGGACGACGGCAAGTGCGTCGACGACGCGGTGATCATGCGCCGGGCGCTGGAGTACGTGAAGGCCTTCGGCGGGGTCGTCGCCCAGCACGCGCAGGAGCCGCGGCTGACCGAGGGCGCCCAGATGAACGAGGGCGTCGTCTCGGCCGAGCTCGGTCTCGGCGGCTGGCCCGCGGTGGCCGAAGAATCGATCATCGCCCGAGATGTCCTGCTCGCCGAGCACGTCGGCTCCCGCGTCCACATCTGCCACCTGTCGACCGCCGGCTCCGTCGAGATCGTCCGCTGGGCCAAGTCCCGCGGCATCGACGTCACCGCCGAGGTCACCCCGCACCACCTGCTCCTCACCGACGAGCTGGTGCGTACGTACAACCCGGTCTACAAGGTCAACCCGCCGCTGCGCACCGAGCGCGACGTGTTCGCCCTGCGCGAGGCGCTGGCCGACGGCACGATCGACATCGTCGCCACCGACCACGCCCCGCACCCGCACGAGGACAAGGACTGCGAGTGGGCCGCCGCCGCCATGGGGATGGTGGGCCTGGAGACCGCGTTGTCAGTGGTGCAGGAGACCATGGTGGACACCGGGCTCCTCACCTGGGCCGGGGTCGCCGACCGCATGTCCTTCAACCCCGCCCGGATCGGGCAGGCCACCGGGCACGGCCGCCCCGTCTCGGCAGGTGAGCCCGCCAACCTCACGCTCGTCGACACGGAATACCGTGGGGACGTGGACCCCGCGGGCTTCGCCTCGCGCAGCCGGAACACCCCGTACGAGGGGCGTGAGCTGCCGGGCCGAGTGACGCACACGTGGCTCCGGGGCAAGGCCACGCTCGTCGACGGGAAGCTCACGTGACACCTGTAATCCTGCTGGCCACCGGTCTCGCAGCGGAGAAGGAATCGGCCGAGGTCACCGACTGGGCCGCCCGTATCGGGTGGCTCGTCGGACTCGCGCTGTTCGTCGCGCTCATCTACTGGCTGATGCGCGAGGGCTGGAAGTGGCGCGGCACGCTCCAGGGCGACCTGCCCGAGCTGCCCACCGCGCCGTCCGAGCCCGGTGCGGCGAAACTGGCGATGAGCGGCCGCTACCACGGCTCCACCACCGCCGGGCAGTGGCTCGACCGCATCGTGGCGCACGGCCTCGGCACCCGCAGCCGGGTCGAGCTCACGCTGACGGACGCGGGACTGGATGTCGTACGCCCCGGCGCGGCCGACTTCTTCGTCCCGGTCGGCGCGCTGCGGGAGGCGGTGCTCGGCAAGGGCATCGCCGGGAAGGTCCTCACCGAGGGCGGCCTGCTGATCGTGACCTGGGAACACGGGGACAAGCTGATCGACTCCGGCTTCCGCTCCGACCACGCGGCCGAGCACAACGACTGGGTCGACGCCATTAACTCCATGATCAACAAGACGGAAACGGAAGGCGCACGATGACGACCTCCACAAGGGGGGCCTCGAAGGCCCCTGCGGTACTCGTCCTGGAGGACGGCCGGATCTTCCGCGGCCGCGCCTACGGGGCCGTGGGGGAGACCTTCGGCGAGGCCGTCTTCTCCACGGGGATGACCGGCTACCAGGAGACCCTGACCGACCCGTCGTACGACCGCCAGATCGTCGTCGCGACCGCCCCGCAGATCGGCAACACCGGCTGGAACGACGAGGACGACGAGTCCAGCCGCATCTGGGTCTCCGGCTACGTCGTGCGCGACCCCGCGCGCGTGCCGTCCAACTGGCGGGCCAAGCGCTCCCTGGACGACGAGCTGGTCGCGCAGGACATCGTCGGCATCTCCGGCATCGACACCCGCGCGCTCACCCGCCACCTGCGCGAGCGCGGCTCCATGCGCTCCGGGATCTTCTCCGGCGAGGCGATCGCCCCCGAGTCCGAGCTCCTCGCGCGCGTGCAGGCCCAGCCGCACATGAAGGGCGCCTCGCTGTACGAGGAGGTCGCCACCAAGGAGGCGTACGTCGTCCCCGCGATCGGCGAGAAGAAGTTCACCGTCGCCGCGATCGACCTCGGCATCAAGGGCATGACCCCGCGCCGCATGGCCGAGCGCGGCATCGAGGTGCACGTGCTGCCGGCCACGGCCACCGCGGAGGACGTCTACGCGCTGGCCCCCGA
Organism: Streptomyces sp. S3(2020); assembly: GCF_013044505.1. Taxonomy (GTDB): domain Bacteria; phylum Actinomycetota; class Actinomycetes; order Streptomycetales; family Streptomycetaceae; genus Streptomyces. Next base: position 8,112 of record NZ_JABERD010000174.1, read on the forward strand.
CGGGGTCTTCTTCTCCAACGGACCCGGCGACCCCGCCACCGCCGACGGTCCCGTCGCGCTGATGACGGCCGTCCTGGAGCGCAGGACGCCGCTCTTCGGCATCTGCTTCGGCAACCAGATCCTCGGGCGCGCGCTCGGCTTCGGCACCTACAAGCTCAAGTACGGCCACCGGGGCATCAACCAGCCCGTGCAGGACCGTACGACCGGCAAGGTCGAGGTCACCGCGCACAACCACGGGTTCGCCGTGGACGCGCCGCTCGACAAGGTCAGCGAGACGAAGTTCGGCCGCGCCGAGGTCTCCCACGTCTGCCTCAACGACAACGTGGTGGAGGGCCTCCAGCTCCTCGACCAGCCGGCCTTCAGCGTCCAGTACCACCCCGAAGCGGCAGCGGGCCCGCACGACGCCGCCTACCTGTTCGACCGCTTCGTAGAGCTCATGGAGGGCCAGCGTGCCTAAGCGCACCGATATCCAGTCCGTCCTGGTCATCGGCTCCGGCCCGATCGTCATCGGCCAGGCCGCCGAGTTCGACTACTCCGGCACCCAGGCATGCCGCATCCTGCGCGCCGAGGGTCTCCGGGTCATCCTCGTCAACTCCAACCCGGCGACGATCATGACCGACCCGGAGATCGCCGACGCCACCTACGTCGAGCCGATCACCCCGGAGTTCGTCGAGAAGATCATCGCCAAGGAGCGCCCCGACGCCCTGCTGCCCACCCTGGGCGGCCAGACGGCCCTCAACACCGCGATCTCGCTGCACGAGGCCGGGACGCTGGAGAAGTACGGCGTCGAGCTCATCGGCGCCAATGTCGAGGCCATCAACAAGGGCGAGGACCGCGACCTCTTCAAGGGCGTCGTGGAGGCGGTGAACGCCAAGATCGGGCACGGCGAGTCCGCCCGCTCCGTCATCTGCCACTCCATGGACGACGTCCTGGCGGGCGTCGAGACGCTCGGCGGCTACCCCGTCGTCGTCCGCCCCTCCTTCACCATGGGCGGCGCCGGCTCCGGCTTCGCCCACGACGAGGAGGAGCTGCGCCGCATCGCAGGCCAGGGCCTCACGCTCTCCCCGACCACCGAGGTGCTCCTGGAGGAGTCCATCCTCGGCTGGAAGGAGTACGAGCTGGAGCTGATGCGCGACAAGAACGACAACGTCGTGGTCGTCTGCTCCATCGAGAACTTCGACCCCATGGGCGTCCACACCGGCGACTCGATCACCGTCGCGCCCGCGATGACGCTGACCGACCGCGAGTACCAGCGCCTGCGTGACGTCGGCATCGCGATCATCCGCGAGGTCGGCGTCGACACCGGCGGCTGCAACATCCAGTTCGCGATCGACCCGGTCGACGGCCGGGTGATCGTCATCGAGATGAACCCGCGCGTGTCGCGCTCCTCGGCCCTCGCCTCCAAGGCGACCGGCTTCCCGATCGCCAAGATCGCCGCCAAGCTCGCCGTCGGCTACACCCTCGACGAGATCCCCAACGACATCACGCGCGAGACCCCGGCCTCCTTCGAGCCGACCCTCGACTACGTGGTCGTCAAGGCCCCGCGCTTCGCCTTCGAGAAGTTCCCGCAGGCCGACTCCACGCTGACGACCACCATGAAGTCGGTCGGCGAGGCCATGGCCATCGGCCGCAACTTCACCGAGGCCTTCCAGAAGGCGCTGCGCTCGCTGGAGAAGAAGGGCAGCCAGTTCACCTTCGTCGGCGAGCCCGGCGACAAGAAGGCGCTGCTGGAGGAGTCGGTCCGGCCCACCGACGGCCGCATCAACACCGTCATGCAGGCCATCCGCGCGGGCGCCACGCCCGAGGAGGTCTTCGCGTACACGAAGATCGACCCCTGGTTCGTCGACCAGCTCTTCCTCATCAAGGAGATCGCCGACGAACTCGCCGAGGCGCCGAAGCTGAACCCCGACCTGCTGGCCAAGGCCAAGCGGCACGGCTTCTCCGACCAGCAGATCGGCGAGATCCGCGGCCTGCGCGAGGACGTCGTCCGCGAGGTGCGGCACGCGCTCGGCATCCGCCCGGTCTACAAGACGGTCGACACCTGCGCCGCCGAGTTCGCCGCGCAGACGCCGTACTTCTACTCCTCCTACGACGAGGAGACGGAGGTCGCCCCCCGCGAGAAGCCGGCCGTCATCATCCTCGGCTCCGGCCCCAACCGCATCGGCCAGGGCATCGAGTTCGACTACTCCTGCGTCCACGCCTCCTTCGCGCTGAGCGAGGCCGGGTACGAGACCGTGATGGTCAACTGCAACCCGGAGACCGTCTCCACGGACTACGACACCTCCGACCGCCTGTACTTCGAGCCGCTGACGCTGGAAGACGTGCTGGAGATCGTCCACGCGGAGTCGCTGGCCGGTCCGATCGCCGGTGTGATCGTGCAGCTGGGCGGCCAGACCCCGCTGGGCCTGTCGCAGGCGCTCAAGGACAACGGCGTGCCGATCGTGGGCACCTCCCCGGAGGCCATCCACGCCGCCGAGGACCGCGGCGCCTTCGGCCGCGTGCTCGCCGAGGCGGGCCTGCCGGCCCCCAAGCACGGCACCGCGACCACCTTCGCCGAGGCCAAGGCCATCGCCGACGAGATCGGCTACCCGGTCCTCGTCCGTCCGTCGTACGTCCTCGGCGGACGCGGTATGGAGATCGTCTACGACGAGACCCGCCTCGCGTCCTACATCGCCGAGTCGACCGAGATCAGCCCCTCCCGGCCGGTCCTCGTCGACCGCTTCCTCGACGACGCCATCGAGATCGACGTCGACGCCCTCTACGACGGCGAGGAGCTCTACCTCGGCGGCGTCATGGAGCACATCGAGGAGGCCGGCATCCACTCCGGCGACTCGGCGTGCGCCCTGCCCCCGATCACGCTGGGCGGCTTCGACATCAAGCGCCTGCGCGCCTCCACCGAGGCGATCGCCAAGGGCGTCGGCGTCCGCGGCCTGATCAACATCCAGTTCGCGATGGCCGGCGACATCCTCTACGTCCTGGAGGCCAACCCGCGCGCGTCCCGCACCGTCCCCTTCACCTCGAAGGCGACCGCGGTACCGCTGGCCAAGGCCGCCGCCCGGATCTCGCTCGGCGCGACCATCGCCGAACTGCGCGCCGAGGGCCTGCTCCCGGCGAACAGCGACGGCGGCGAGCTGCCGTTCGACGCGCCGATCTCCGTCAAGGAGGCCGTCATGCCGTGGTCGCGCTTCCGCGACATCCACGGCCGCGGCGTCGACACCGTCCTCGGCCCGGAGATGCGCTCCACCGGCGAGGTCATGGGCATCGACTCGGTCTTCGGCACGGCGTACGCCAAGTCGCAGGCCGGTGCGTACGGTCCGCTGCCGACCAAGGGCCGCGCGTTCATCTCGGTCGCCAACCGCGACAAGCGCTCGATGATCTTCCCGGCGCGCGAGCTGGTCGCCCACGGCTTCGAGCTCCTCGCCACCTCCGGCACCGCCGAGGTCCTCAAGCGCAACGGCATCAACGCCACGATCGTGCGCAAGCAGTCCGAGGGCACCGGGCCCAACGGTGAGAAGACCATCGTCCAGCTCATCCACGACGGCGAGGTCGACCTCATCGTCAACACCCCGTACGGCACCGGTGGCCGCCTCGACGGCTACGAGATCCGTACGGCGGCCGTGGCGCGGTCGGTCCCGTGCCTCACGACGGTCCAGGCGCTCGCCGCCGCCGTCCAGGGCATCGACGCCCTCAACCACGGTGACGTGGGCGTCCGCTCACTGCAGGAACACGCGGAACACCTGACCGCCGCCCGCGACTAGCAGCCCTGAGGGGGACACCGGAAACGGTGTCCCCCTCTTCGTGAGGACACCATGTACAAGTTCTTCTTCAAGCTCGTCTTCAAACGGATGGACCCGGAGCAGGCGCACTACCTCGCCTTCCGCTGGATCCGCCTGGCCGTCCGCATTCCCGTGCTGCGCACCTTCGTCGCCGCCGCGCTCGCCCCCCGCCACGAGGAGCTGCGCACCGAGGCCTTCGGGCTGCGCATGCACGGGCCCTTCGGGCTCGCCGCCGGGTTCGACAAGAACGCCGTCGCTGTCGACGGCATGTCGATGCTCGGCTTCGACCACGTCGAGATCGGCACGGTCACCGGGGAGGCACAGCCCGGCAACCCCAAGCAGCGGCTGTTCCGGCTGGTGAAGGACCGCGCGCTGATCAACCGCATGGGCTTCAACAACGAGGGCTCGCTGGCCGTCGCGGCCCGCCTCGCCTCCCGCACGCCCGTCTTCAACACGGTCGTGGGCGTCAACATCGGCAAGACCAAGGTCGTACCGGAGGCCGAGGCCGCCGCCGACTACGTGAAGTCGACCGAGCGGCTGGCGGCGTACGCCGACTACCTGGTCGTGAACGTGTCGTCGCCGAACACCCCCGGGCTGCGCAATCTCCAGGCCACCGAGGCGCTGCGGCCGCTCCTGAGCGCCGTGCGCGAGGCCGCCGACCGTACGGTCACCTCGCGTCGTGTGCCGCTCCTGGTGAAGATCGCGCCCGACCTCGCGGACGAGGACGTCGACGCGGTCGCCGACCTGGCCGTCGAGCTCGGTCTGGACGGGATCATCGCCACGAACACGACCATCGCGCGCGAGGGCCTCGGTCTGAAGTCCGAACCCTCGCTGGTGAAGGAGACCGGCGGCCTGTCCGGCGCTCCGCTGAAGGCACGCTCCCTGGAGGTGCTCAGGCGCCTCTACGCGCGCGTGGGCGACCGCATCACCCTCGTGGGTGTCGGCGGCATCGAGGACGCCGAGGACGCCTGGCAGCGCATCCTCGCCGGTGCCACGCTCGTCCAGGGCTACAGCGCGTTCGTCTACGAGGGGCCGTTCTACGCCCGCGCCGTCCACAAGGGGCTCGCCGCCCGCCTCCGTACGAGCCCGTACGCCACGCTCGCCGACGCGGTCGGCGCCGACGTAAGGAAGCCGGCATGAGCTCTCTCGCACCCTTCGGGGCCCGTCTTCGTCAGGTCATGGACGAGCGCGGCCCGCTGTGCGTCGGCATCGACCCGCACGCCTCCCTGCTCGGCGAGTGGGGCCTGAACGACGACGTGGCCGGACTGGAGCGGTTCAGCCGCACGGTCGTCGAGGCGGTGGCCGACCGGGTCGCCGTCCTCAAGCCGCAGAGCGCGTTCTTCGAGCGCTTCGGGTCGCGCGGTGTCGCCGTCCTGGAGAAGTCGGTCGAGGAGGCGCGGGCGGCCGGTGCGCTGGTCGTCATGGACGCCAAGCGCGGCGACATCGGCTCGACCATGGCCGCCTATGCCGAGGCCTTCCTGCACAAGGACTCCCCGCTGTTCTCCGACGCGCTGACCGTCTCGCCGTACCTCGGCTACGGCTCGCTCTCGCCCGCGGTCGCGCTGGCCCGGGAGAGCGGCGCCGGCCTGTTCGTGCTGGCGCTGACGTCCAACCCCGAGGGCGGCGAGGTCCAGCACGCCGTCCGCGCGGACGGCCGGAACGTCGGTGCCACGATGCTGGCGCATCTGGCGGCCGAGAACACGGGGGAGGAGCCCCTGGGGTCCTTCGGTGCCGTCGTCGGTGCCACGCTGGGCGATCTGTCCTCCTATGACCTGGACATCAACGGTCCGCTCCTCGCGCCCGGCATCGGCGCCCAGGGGGCCACTCCGGCCGACCTTCCCGAGGTGTTCGGCTCCGCGGTGCGCAATGTCGTCCCCAACGTCAGCAGGGGGGTCCTGCGGCACGGTCCCGACGTCGGCGCGCTGCGGGCGGCCGCGGAGCGGTTCGCGGAGGAGACCCGGGCCGCCGTTTCGTGAGACCTGGGTCACTATGGCGGTCGTATGACGGTCGTCGGAGGCGTTCGAGACGCTCGGGCGAGACCTCCGATGAGTGCTTCCAGGACGACTTGAGGCTGAATACATTCTCAAATCCAGGGCAGTATGCCTGAAATGTCCGGCCTGACGGAGGCTGACCAGGACTTTTCCGCTGTTCTCGCTGACTCTGGCGGAGTTGGCCGCTAGTCTCCGACGCAGAGTGAACGGGCAAGCGTGTTGCTCGTGGCTCCCCAGGTGTGGGGCGACTAGGTTCCTCACCGGTCCGTATCCGACAGTTCAACATCCGAGGTGACGTAGGCGTGGCTCTTCCGCCCCTTACCCCTGAACAGCGCGCAGCCGCGCTCGAAAAGGCCGCCGCGGCTCGCCGGGAGCGGGCCGAGGTCAAGAATCGACTCAAGCACTCCGGCGCCTCTCTTCACGAGGTCATCAAGCAGGGCCAGGAGAACGACGTCATCGGCAAGATGAAGGTCTCCGCCCTGCTCGAGTCGCTGCCGGGCGTGGGCAAGGTCCGCGCCAAGCAGATCATGGAGCGACTGGGCATCTCCGAGAGCCGCCGTGTGCGTGGTCTCGGCTCGAACCAGATCGCTTCTCTGGAGCGTGAGTTCGGCAGCACCGGTTCCTGAGTCCGGCCCAGTCCGGACCGGGAGTCCCGGGCACTCCGGGATTGCTGGAATAATCGCTGCATGAGTGAACGTCCGCGGCTGACCGTGCTCTCCGGCCCCTCAGGGGTCGGCAAGAGCACGGTCGTCGCCCATATGCGCAAGGAACACCCCGAGGTCTGGCTCTCGGTGTCGGCGACGACCCGGGGCCCCCGCCCCGGCGAGAAGCACGGTGTCCACTACTTCTTCGTCACCGACGAGGAGATGGACAAGCTGATCGCCAACGGTGAGCTGCTGGAGTGGGCCGAGTTCGCCGGCAATCGCTACGGCACCCCGCGCGACGCGGTGCTGCAGCGGCTGGAGGCGGGCGAGCCGGTTCTCCTGGAGATCGACCTCCAGGGCGCCCGGCAGGTCCGCGAGTCCATGGCGGAGGCCCAGCTGGTGTTCCTGGCCCCTCCCTCCTGGGAGGAGCTCGTGCGCAGGCTCACGGGACGTGGCACCGAGCCGCCGGAAGTGATCGAGCGCCGTCTTGAGGCGGCGAAGATCGAGCTGGCGGCCGAGCCCGAGTTCGATGTGACCTTGGTCAACACCTCCGTCGAGGACGTGGCGCGTGAGCTGCTAGCCTTGATGGACGTTGTGTGATCCTGCCTGATCGTTGAGGCTTGATCGTTCACACTGATTCTTTTCCACCCATCGGAAGGCAGAGCGTGTCCTCTTCCATCACCGCGCCCGAGGGCATCATCAACCCTCCGATCGACGAGCTCCTCGAGGCCACCGACTCGAAGTACAGCCTCGTGATCTACGCGGCCAAGCGCGCGCGCCAGATCAACGCGTACTACTCGCAGCTCGGCGAGGGCCTCCTCGAGTACGTCGGTCCGCTCGTCGACACCCACGTGCACGAGAAGCCGCTCTCGATCGCGCTCCGCGAGATCAACGCGGGTCTGCTGACGTCCGAGGCCGTCGAGGGCCCCGCGCAGTAATCAGCTTTTCGGCTTTGAGCTGGCTTTTCCACAGGCCCGGCAGCGCGACTGTCGGGCCTGTGGTGTGTCATGGAGTCGTACGTTCTAGGGATGGGAGACCTGGTGGACAGGCCGAGGGTCGTGCTGGGGGTCAGCGGTGGCATCGCCGCCTACAAGGCGTGTGAGCTGCTGCGCAGGCTGACGGAGTCGGGCCACGACGTACGCGTGGTGCCCACCGCCTCCGCGCTGCACTTCGTCGGCGCCGCCACCTGGTCCGCCCTCTCCGGCCACCCCGTCTCGACCGAGGTGTGGGACGACGTCCACGAGGTGCCGCACGTCCGCATCGGGCAACACGCCGACCTGGTGATCGTCGCCCCGGCCACGGCCGACATGCTCGCGAAGGCGGCCCACGGCCTCGCGGACGACCTGCTCACCAACACGCTCCTGACCGCCCGCTGTCCGGTCGTCTTCGCCCCCGCGATGCACACCGAGATGTGGGAGCACCCGGCCACCCAGGAGAACGTGGCGACCCTGCGCCGCCGCGGCGCGGTCGTCATCGAGCCGGCCGTCGGGCGCCTCACCGGCGTCGACACCGGCAAGGGCCGGCTGCCCGACCCGGGTGAGATCTTCGAGGTCTGCCGCCACGTTCTGAGAAGGCACAGTCTCGCCCGGGGCGTCACCGAGCCGGACCTCAAGGGCCGGCATGTCGTCGTCAGCGCCGGCGGCACCCGTGAGCCACTCGACCCGGTCCGCTTCCTCGGCAACCGCTCCTCCGGCAAACAGGGCTACGCCCTCGCCCGCACCGCCGCCGCCCGCGGCGCCCGCGTCACGCTCATCTCCGCGAACACCGGGCTGCCGGACCCCGCGGGGGTGGACATCGTCCCGGTCGGCACGGCCGTACAGCTGCGTGAAGCCGTCCTGAAGGCGGCCGAGGACGCCGACGTGGTCGTCATGGCCGCCGCGGTCGCGGACTTCCGCCCCGAGACATACGCGGCCGGGAAGATCAAGAAGAAGGACGGCCAGGAACCGGAACCCATCGTCCTGGTACGGAATCCGGACATCCTGGCGGAGATCTCGGCCGACCGGGCCCGCCCCGGACAGGTGGTCGTCGGATTCGCCGCCGAGACGGACGACGTGCTGGCCAACGGCCGTACGAAGCTCGCCCGCAAAGGCTGCGACCTCCTCGTCGTCAACGAGGTGGGGGAGCGCAAGACTTTCGGGGCGGAGGAGAACGAGGCGGTGGTACTGGGCGCCGACGGCACCGAGACGCCCGTCCCGCACGGCCCGAAGGAAGCATTGGCCGAAATCGTGTGGGACCTGGTGGCCCGGCGCATGAAGTGAATGTTCCATTCACTTCACTGCGCTCTGACACCTCGGTAATAGAGGCGTGGCGGGCCTGGCCAAGCCCGCTCGGGATTGGGCAGAATGCCCGTGCCGCAGGTCACAGGGCTCCCGCCTGGCGAGACAGGTGAGCCTGTGGCTGAGCACGACCGATAAACTGTTCTCGGACGATGCCGGGCGCAGCCCCCGAGCCCGTCCGCCCATGATCAGCCAGCAGCCGCTGCAACCCCAGGGAGCGTTGTGTCCCGTCGTCTGTTCACCTCGGAGTCCGTGACCGAGGGTCACCCCGACAAGATCGCTGACCAGATCAGCGACACCATTCTCGACGCGCTCCTGCGCGAGGACCCGACCTCCCGGGTCGCGGTCGAGACCCTGATCACGACCGGCCTGGTGCACGTGGCCGGTGAGGTCACCACCAAGGCGTACGCGCCGATCCCCCAGCTCGTGCGGGACAAGATCCTCGAGATCGGTTACGACTCCTCGAAGAAGGGCTTCGACGGCGCCTCCTGCGGTGTCTCGGTGTCCATCGGCTCGCAGTCCCCCGACATCGCCCAGGGCGTCGACACCGCCTACGAGAAGCGGGTGGAGGGTGACGAGGACGAGCTGGACAAGCAGGGCGCCGGCGACCAGGGCCTGATGTTCGGCTACGCGACGGACGAGACGCCGACGCTGATGCCGCTGCCGATCTTCCTGGCGCACCGGCTGTCGAGCCGCCTCTCCGAGGTCCGCAAGAACGGCACGATCCCCTACCTGCGGCCCGACGGCAAGACGCAGGTCACCATCGAGTACGACGGCGACAAGGCCGTCCGCCTCGACACCGTCGTGGTCTCCTCGCAGCACGCCTCCGACATCGACCTGGAGTCCCTGCTGGCTCCGGACATCCGCGAGTTCGTCGTCGAGCCGGAGCTGAAGGCGCTGCTGGACGAGGGCATCAAGCTGGAGACCGAGGGCTACCGCCTCCTGGTCAACCCGACCGGGCGCTTCGAGATCGGCGGCCCGATGGGTGACGCGGGTCTGACCGGCCGGAAGATCATCATCGACACGTACGGCGGCATGGCCCGCCACGGCGGCGGCGCGTTCTCCGGCAAGGACCCGTCCAAGGTGGACCGTTCGGCGGCGTACGCGATGCGCTGGGTCGCCAAGAACGTCGTCGCCGCGGGCCTCGCGTCCCGCTGCGAGGTGCAGGTGGCGTACGCGATCGGCAAGGCCGAGCCGGTGGGCCTGTTCGTCGAGACCTTCGGCACTGCCAAGGTCGACGCCGAGAAGATCGAGAAGGCCATCGACGACGTCTTCGACCTGCGTCCGGCCGCGATCATCCGCGACCTCGACCTGCTGCGCCCGATCTACGCCCAGACCGCCGCGTACGGCCACTTCGGCCGTGAGCTGCCCGACTTCACGTGGGAGCGCACGGACCGCGTGGACGCGCTGCGGAAGGCGGCGGGGCTGTAAGGCCCGGCCCCACGGCTCTTCCCGAAGCCCGGCGTCCCTTGGGGGAGGCCGGGCTTCGGTGTGCTCGGGCGGCGTCGGATGTCAGTGGGGTTTGGTAAGAATGCAAGCGTGAGCAGCGAGGACGAGCAGGCCGGTGGTGGGGGCGAGGGGGCGCCGCCCGAGCAGCTCGCGTTCATTCGGGAGAGCGTGCGCAAGGCGAAGGTGCCGCGGGCCAAGCCCCGGACCTGGCGGGGGGCCGCGCTGGCCGGGGAGTTGCCCGTCGCACGGGTGCTCGTGGACAAGGGCGTGCTGCATCTCGACCGGTACTTCGACTACGCCGTGCCCGAGGAGCTCGATGCCGAGGCGCAGCCCGGGGTGCGGGTCCGGGTGCGGTTCGGGGCCGGGCGCGGCCGGGTGCGGGACGGGCGGCGTGAGGGCGGCGGGCTGATCGACGGGTTTCTCGTCGAGCGGGTCGCCGAGTCCGACTACGCCGGGCCGTTGGCCGCGCTGGCTCAGGTCGTGTCACCCGAACCCGTGCTCGGTCAGGAGCTGTTGGCGCTCGCCCGGGCTGTCGCCGATCGGTATGCCGGGAGCCTCGCCGATGTGCTCCAGCTCGCCGTGCCGCCGCGGAGCGCTCGGGCCGAGCAGCGGGCGTCGGGGGAGCCGCTTCCGCCGCCCGGGGTGCCCGAGGCCGGCTCCTGGAGCCGGTACGAGCGGGGGGCCGGCTTTCTTGAGGCACTCGCCTCGGGCGGGGCGCCGCGGGCCGTCTGGAACGCTTTGCCCGGACCCGAGTGGAGCGAGGAGCTGGCCCGGGCCGTCGCCGCCACGCTGGCCTCCGGACGCGGCGCGCTCGTCGTCGTGCCGGACGGCCGGGCCGTCGCGCGCGTCGATGCCGCGCTGACCTCCTTGCTGGGGGAGGGGCGGCATACCGTGCTCACCGCCGACGCGGGGCCCGAGAAGCGGTATCGGGAGTGGCTCGCGGTGCGGCGGGGGGCCGTGCGGGCCGTGGTGGGGACTCGGGCCGCCATGTTCGCGCCCGTACGGGATCTCGGGCTCGTCGTCATCTGGGACGACGGGGACGACAGCCACAGCGAGCCGCACGCGCCGCAGCCGCACGCCCGTGAGGTGCTGTTGCTGCGGGCCGCCCAGGACAAGTGCGGCTTCCTGCTGGGCAGCTGGAGCTGCACCGTGGAGGCCGCACAGCTCGTCGAGAGCGGGTGGGCGGCGCCGATCGTCGCCGCGCGCGAGCAGGTGCGGGGCGCGGCGCCGCTCGTACGGACCGTGGGGGACGGGGATCTGGCCAGGGACGAGGCCGCGCGTGCCGCACGGCTGCCGACCCTTGCCTGGCAGGCCGTCAGGGAGGGGCTGAAGCAGGGGCCGGTGCTCGTGCAGGTCCCGCGGCGCGGGTATGTGCCGCGGATGGCGTGTGCCGGCTGTCGGGCGCCCGCGCGGTGTCGGCACTGTTCGGGGCCGTTGGAGGCCCAGGAGGGCGTGGAGGCCCTGCGCTGCGGGTGGTGTGGGCGCGAGGACGGTGCCTGGCACTGTCCCGAGTGCGGCGGCTTTCGGCTGCGGGCCCAGGTCGTCGGTGCCCGGCGGACGGCGGAGGAGCTGGGGCGGGCGTTTCCCGCCGTACCGGTGCGGACGTCGGGGCGGGAGCATGTGCTGGACACCGTGCCGGGGACGCCGGCGCTCGTGGTGAGCACCCCGGGGGCCGAGCCGGTGGCCGAGGGCGGGTATGCGGCCGCGCTGCTGCTGGACGGCTGGGCCATGCTCGGGCGGCCCGATCTGCGGGCCGGTGAGGACGCGCTGCGCAGATGGATCGCCGCCGCGGCGCTCGTACGGCCGCAGGGGGTCGGGGGCACCGTGGTGGTCGTCGCCGAGCCGACGTTGCGGCCTGTGCAGGCGTTGGTGCGGTGGGATCCCGTGGGGCACGCGGTGCGGGAGCTCTCCGAGCGGGCCGAGCTGGGGTTTCCGCCGGTGTCGCGGATGGCGGCCGTGTCGGGGGTGGGGGAGGCGGTCGCGGCGTTTCTCGGTGCGGTGTCCCTGCCGGGGGAGGCCGAGGTGTTGGGGCCGAGGAGAGCTGGGCCCAGGGTGGGAACGGCGGGGGTGGGGGGGGGGGCGCGGCGCGGTGTACGCGATGGTGGCCACGCTGCGTTCGGCGGCGAGTGCGCGCAGCGCCTTGCGGTCCACCTTGCCGTTTCGGTTGCGCGGCAGTTCGCCGAGCAGCAGCACCTCGTTGGGGACCATGTAGGCGGGCAGCCGGCCGGCGAC
>NZ_JABERD010000175.1 GCF_013044505.1 Streptomyces sp. S3(2020)
TCGTGCCCCGCGACCCCCGAGCTCATGCCTAGGCCGGGAGGGGGAAGGGTCAGAGATGGATAAGGGACAGCCCCCAACGCGGAAGGGCCGGGACATGACTTCCACCCACGCCTTCTGGCTCGCCGGGCGCCAGGTCGCCGGCGAGGTCAGCTTCGATGTCAGCTCGCCGTGGGACGGGCGGATCGTCGGCAAGGCCGGCGTGCCGAGCGACGCCCAGATCGAGGAGGCCGTCGCCGCCGCGTACGCCGTGCGGGACGAGTTCGCCGCCACGCCCGCCCACATCCGCGCCGCCGCCCTCGACCACGTCAGCCGCCGCCTCGTCGAGCGCACCGAGGAGATCGCCCAGCTGATCTCCGCCGAGAACGGCAAGCCGGTCAAGTGGGCCCGGGGCGAGGTCGGCCGTGCCGTCTCCGTGTTCCGGTTCGCCGCCGAAGAGGCCCGCCGGTTCAACGGCGGTGAGGCCCAGCGCCTCGACACCGACCTCGGCGGCCAGGGCCGGCTCGCGCTGACCCGCCGCTTCCCGAAGGGTGTCGTCCTCGGCATCGCGCCCTTCAACTTCCCGCTCAACCTGTGCGCCCACAAGATCGCCCCGGCGATCGCGGCCGGTGTGCCGATCATCCTGAAGCCCGCCCCGGCCACCCCGCTCTCCGGGCTCGTCATCGGCGAACTCCTCGCCGAGACCGAGCTGCCGGCCGGGTCCTGGAGCATCCTTCCCGTCCCGAACGACCGGATGCCCGCGCTGGTGCAGGACGAGCGGCTGCCCGTCATCTCCTTCACCGGTTCCGAGAAGGTCGGCTACGCGATCATGGACTCGGTGCCGCGCAAGCACTGCACCCTGGAACTGGGCGGCAACGGCGCGGCCGTCGTGCTCGGCGACTACGCCTCCGACGCCGACCTGGACTGGGCCGCGACCCGTATCGCCACCTTCTCCAACTACCAGGGCGGCCAGTCCTGCATCTCCGTGCAGCGGGTCATCGCCGACGCTGCCGTGTACGACCGGCTGCTGCCCCGTGTCGTCGCCGCCGTCGAGGCCCAGGTCACCGGGGACCCCTCCGATGACAAGACCGACGTCGGCCCGCTGGTCAGCGAGGACGCCGCCCAGCGTGTCGAGAGCTGGGTCGACGAGGCCGTCGCCGCCGGCGCCAACCTGCTCACCGGCGGCAAGCGCGACGGTGCCTCCTACGCGCCGACCGTCCTCACCGACGTACCGGCCGACACGACGATCTCCTGCGAGGAGGTCTTCGGACCCGTCCTGACCGTGCAGAGGGTGGACGGCGAGGCCGAGGCGTTCGCGGCCGCCAACGACTCCAAGTACGGCCTCCAGACGGGTGTGTTCACCCACGACCTCCAGGCCGCCTTCCGCGCCCACCGCGCGCTCGAGGTCGGCGGCGTCGTCATCGGTGACGTGCCCTCCTACCGCGCCGACCAGATGCCGTACGGCGGCGCCAAGCAGTCCGGTGTGGGCCGCGAGGGCGTGAAGTTCGCGATGGACGACTACACCTACGAGCGGGTCCTCGTCCTCACCGGGATCGCTCTCTGACCTGCGGTGGCAGACCGACGGCCGGAGCCCGCTGTGCGGGGGCTCCGGCCGTCGCCACATCCGTGCGCGGACCCTCTAGCTAATGGGAACCATTTTCAGCTAGAGTCTCCGCAGCGGCGGTGGCTCACCGCCCCGAAGGGGCCCGGCACCGATGCCTTCCGGTGCCGGGCCCCTTCTTCGTGCCGATCCCCTCCTGACCCTCAGCCGGAGAAGCCGACCCGCGCGAGCCGCACCGGGCCGCGCAGTCTGAGGCGGACGTCATGCACACCGGAGGCCGTGAGCGCGCCGCGGAGCGTGACATAGTCGTACGGCCCTGACGTGAGGGTCCCCGGCGACAGCGCCGCGAGCGCCGGGCCGCCGTCGAGCGAGACCTCCACCGTGCCCTCGCCCGCCACGGCCACCGTCACCTCCGTGACACCCGCCCCGAAGTCGCAGGCGCGGTAGACCAGTTCGGCCAGCCTGCCGTTCGCCGGCGTCACCGCGTCGCCGGCCGCCTTCGTCCGGTCGACGATCGCGACACCGCCCTGCTCGTCGAAGTCGGCCCCCTCCAGGCCGCGTTCGACGACGGGACGCGGCCCGCCCGGCTCGCCGTCCAGCACAACCGTCGTACGCAGCCGGACGTCCTCGCTGGAGGCGCCCGCCATCAGCTCGTACGGCCCCGGCTCCCGGCGCCACCCGCCGTGCGCCACGTCCCAGAACTCGAAGGCGGACAGCGGGACTTCGAAGGACAGCTCCGTCCTCTCGCCGGGGGCGAGCGTGACCCTCCGGTGCGCCACCAGCTCGCGGCGCGGGCGCGGGACCGAGGGGTCCACGGCACGCGTGTAGAGCTGGGCGACCTCGTCGGCGGTCAGGTCCCCGGTGTTCGTGACCGTGAAGGAGACGTGCAACGCCCCTTCCTCCGTACCGGACTTGAGGTCCCCGTAGGAGAAGGACGCGTACGACAGACCGTGTCCGAAGGGGAACAGCGCGGTGCCCTCGAAGTACAGGTACGTCTGGCGGCCGCCGAGCACGTCGTAGTCGAGCAGGTCGGGCAGGTCGGCGTCGTCGGTGTACCAGGTCTGCGGGAGACGGCCCGCGGGGGAGACGTCGCCGGCCAAGACCCGGGCCAGCGCGGTGCCCGCGGCCTGGCCGCCGTGGGACATCCAGAGCGCGGCCCGCAGCGGACCCGGCTGGAACGCGTACGGGTAGGCGGAGACCAGGGCCAGCACCGTGTTCGGGTTGGCGGCGCGGGCCGCCCGCAGCAGACGGTCCTGGTGGGCGGGGAGGGCGAGGGTCGTACGGTCCTCGGTCTCGCGGCCGTCGATGTGCGGGTCGTTGCCCGCCACCACGAGGACCACGTCGGCCTCGGCGGCGGCCCTGGCGACCGCGTCCTTTCCGTGCTCGACGGTGATCAGCGTGAAGATTTCGGGCTGATCGCCGAGTTCCGCGTTCTCATCGGCAACCTTTACTCCGTCGGCGCCGACAGAGACGTGGCGACCCGTGCCGACATGCCTGAGGAGGTGTCCGTTCCCGTGGGGTTCCAGCCGGAACGTCTCCTGGACGACCCAGCCTCCGGGCTGGTCGGCGGAGGCGCGCACCCGGCCGTCCTCGGCGACCGAGAGATAGCGGCCGTCGGGAGCGCGCAGGGTCAGGACGCCCCCACCCCAGTCGACCAGGGCGAGTTCGGTGCCGACCGCGTGCGTGGTGAGCGGCGGAAGGTCCGTGCGGCCCGCGAGCAGTGCCGGGTCGAGGGCGCCCTCGGCGCCGCGCACCGTGTCGTCGGCGGTCGCCGCGGGCACATGGAGGAAGGTTCCGTCCGACGCCTTCAGCAGGACCCGGTCCACGCCCTCCGCGAACTCGATCCGCTCGGCGCCGAACCGCTCGTACAGGCCCTCCAGCGGGGTGGAGCGATGGATGAGCGTGCCGCTGTACCAGTCGAGCTTGCACTCGTCGGCGAGCAGGCCGACCACGGCGAGCCGGGTGTCCGGGGCGAGCGGCAGCACACCGTCGTTGCGCAGCAGGACGACCGACTGTTCGGCCGCCTCCTGCGCGAGGGCGCGGTGGGCCGGGGTGTCGAAGTCCGTGGTCGGGGCGTGCGGGTCGTACTGCGGGTCGAACTCGCCGAGGCGGAAGCGGACGGAGAGCTGGCGGCGGACCGCCGTGTCGATGTCGGCCTCGGTCAACAGGCCCTGTTCGTACGCCCTCTTGAGCCGTCCGGTGATCTGCGCGCTGTCCGTGCCGTGGTCGGTGAAACTGTCGACGCCGGCCAGCAGCGAGGCCGCGGTGGCCTCCTCGTGGGTGTCGAAGTAGTGCTCGTGGTCGACCAGGTTGGAGGGCGCGCCGGCGTCCGAGCAGACCAGCAGGTCCTCGTCCGTCCAGGTCCGCAGGTGCTCGCGCAGATACGGACTCACGTGGTTCGGGCGGCCGTTGACCAGGTTGTACGCGGGCATCACCCCGGCCACCGCACCCGCCTCGACCGTCTCGCGGAAGGCCCGCAGATCGTACTCGTGCAGCACGCGAGGGCGGACCGAGCTGGACGAAGTGGCCCGGTCCGTCTCGTTGTTGTGGGCGAGCCAGTGCTTGAGGACGGGAGCGGTGCGCCAGTACGTCGGGTGGTCACCGCGCAGACCGCGGGTGTACGCGACGGCGATCGCCGAGGTGAGCTTCGGGTCCTCCGAGTAGCCCTCCTCGTTGCGGCCCCACAGAGGGTGGCGCAGCAGGTTCACCGTCGGCGACCAGACGTTGAGGCCGACGCGGTCGTCGCGGGCCCGCATCGCGCGGACCTCCTTGGAGACGGCCTCGCCGACCCGTCGGACGAGATCCGTGTTCCAGGTCGCCCCCAGGCCCACCGCCTGCGGGAACACCGTCGCCGGGCCCATCCAGGCCACGCCGTGCAGCGCTTCCTGGCCGGTGCGGAAGGCGTCGACGCCGAGCCGCTCGACGGCCGGGGCGAACTGGTGCAGAAACCCGATCTTGTCGTCGAGGCCGAGCCGCGACAGCAGATCGTCGATGCGCTTCGCGAACGGCAGCTGCGGATCGCGGAAAGGCGGCGTGGGCGGCGTCTGTGCGGTCACCTGGGGATCCCCTTGGAGTGGAGCGGTCGAGCGCTTTCGAAGCGCTTCGATGCTCATTCGACAACGGGTCGGGTGTCAAGGGACCAGCGCCATCACTTCAAGCGGTGCATAAGAAAAGGTCGCCTCCCACACCTCGGAGGAATATTGGGAGCGACCCTTGTGCACCCACAGGGCTTCACTTAACCTCACAGCAACATCGAAGCGCTTCGACTACGCAGCGACCGTAGAAGCCGAAGAAGCGCTTCAGCTCAGCCAGTTCCACTCAAGACACCGCAGCCGACGGCTCCTCCGCCGGGTGTCCTGGTGCGCCATGAAGGGTTGACGCAATGACGCCGAACGCCGCTGCCCCCTCCTCCGGTCCTTCCGGTCCCAGCAGGAGAAGCTTCCTGGCCTCCACCGCGGTGGCCACCGCAGCGGTGGCGGGAGGGATGCCGCTGCTCTCCGCCTGCGGCGGTTCGGACAGCGGCTCGCGTGACGGCACCACATCGGGCAAGGACGCGAAGAAGATCCTGCCGGCGTACGTGGCCAGCAACGTGGTGACGCCGGACATCCCCGCCAGGAACGGCTCGGCGATCGGGTTCACCAGCAAGCTGGACCTGGCCACCCTGAAGACGTCGGTGACCAAGAAGCTCGGCAAGGGCGGCAAGGTCACCATCATGTCGCCGTTCTGGGGCTCGCCGCCGAAGAACGACAACGCCTACTACACGTCGATGAACGAGCTGATCGGCGTCGACGTCGCCTGGCAGAACCAGGACGGCAACACCTACGAGCAGAAGCTCGGCGCGGTGCTCGCCTCCAGCGACGTCCCGGACGTGGTGGTCGTCCCCGGCTGGAACATGAACGGCAAGATACCCACCGCCATCATGAGCAAGTTCGCCGACCTCGGCCCCTATCTGTCGGGCGACGCGGTCAAGGACTACTCCAACCTCGCGGCCATCCCCACGGCCTCCTGGCAGCGCTCCATCTTCGGCGGCAAGCTGCGCGGGCTGCCGATGCCCGCGCCGTGGGCGCCCAGCATCGTGCCCCTCTACCGCCAGGACATCTTCGAGAAGGAAGGGTACGAAATACCCAAGTCCTGCGACGAGTTCATGGCGCTGGCCAAGGAGATCACCAACGCCAAGGCCAAGCGCTGGGCGTGCCTGGACATGAAGTGGACCGCCTTCCAGGCCTTCGGGGTGCTCTCCGGCAGCGAGAAGCCGCTCGGCTGGAACATGGTCGACGGCAAGCTGGTCTACCGCATCGAGACCGAGCAGTACCTCGAAGCCCTGGAGTGGTCCCGCAAGCTCTTCGAGGCGGGGGTCGTCCACCCCGACTCCAAGATGGGCAAGAACGCCCCCGACCCGGGACCCAAGTTCGCGGCCGGCGAGTTCCTGATCTACCCCAACAACATCTCCCAGTGGTGGGGCCGCACCGCCGAACAGGCCACCCAGAACCCGGACTTCAAGATCTGGGGCATGGACGTCTGGGGTCACGACGGCGGCAACCCCACCATCTACGCCGAGCAGCCCGCCGGCATCTTCGCCTTCGTCAACAAGAAGGCCTCCGAGTCGGTCATCCGCGACGTGCTCGCCGTCGCGAACGTCACCGCGGCGCCGTACGGCACCAAGGAGTACATGATGACCAACTACGGCGTGGAGGGCACCCACTACACCGTCAAGGACGGCGTCCCCGCCAAGACCGACCAGGGCAACCTCGAGGTGATGAACGCCTACGTCATGGTCGCGAGCCCCGCCGCGACCATCGCCCACCCCGACTTCCCCCAGGTCGCCAAGGGACAGGTCGAGTGGGAGCAGCGGATGGGCGCCTTCACCAAGAAGTCCACCTTCTGGGGCATGCAGATCACCGAGCCCAACCGCTACACCAACCTCGCCAACGACTTCGAGCAGCTGGAGGACGACATCGTCCGCGGCCGCAAGAAGATCAGCGACATGCAGCAGGCCGTGTCCGACTGGAAGAGCAAGGGCGGCGACAAGCTCCGCGACTGGTACAAGCAGATCCTCGACGAGAACGGCTCCGCGGCCGGCTGACCGGGTACCGAGGCAAGGAGAACGGCCGTGTCCCACAGCACGGTGCCTCGGAGCGGGACCGAGGCCGACACGACGGACAAGACCCCGCAGGAGTCCGGTGGCGCCACCGGATCCCGTAGGAAACCGCCCCCGGGGAAGCTGGGTCTGCGGCACAGGCTCAGACGGGACCGCGTCCTGCTCCTGATGACGCTGCCGGCCGTCGCCCTGGTCCTGCTCTTCAACTACGTGCCGATCCTCGGCAACGTGGTCGCCTTCCAGGACTACGACCCCTACATCAGCGACAACGGCATCGTGTCCATGCTGCACAGCCCCTGGGTGGGGCTGGAGAACTTCCAGCGGATCTTCGAGGACTCCTCGTTCTGGCAGGCGGTCCGCAACACCCTCGTGCTGTTCTTCCTCCAGCTCGTGCTGTTCTTCCCGATCCCGATCCTGCTCGCGCTGCTCATCAACAGCGTGGTCAGGCCCCGGGTGCGGGCGATCGCGCAGGCCGTCCTGTACCTGCCGCACTTCTTCTCGTGGGTGCTGGTGATCGCGGTCTTCCAGCAGCTGCTCGGCGGCGCCGGACTGCTCTCGACCCTGCTGCGCGACCACGGGTACGACGGCCTCGACATCATGACCGACCCGAACACCTTCAAGTTCCTGGTCACCGCGCAGTCGGTGTGGAAGGACGCCGGCTGGGGGATCATCGTCTTCCTCGCCGCCCTGGCCGCCGTCAGCCCCGACCTGTACGAGGCCGCCGCGATGGACGGCGCCAACCGCTGGCGCCGGATGTGGCACGTCACCCTGCCGGCGCTCCGCCCGGTGATCGCACTGCTGCTGGTGCTGCGCGTCGGCGACGCCCTGACCGTCGGCTTCGAGCAGATCCTGCTGCAACGAGATGCCGTGGGACCGGGCGCCTCGGAAGTGCTCGACACCTTCGTGTGGTGGAACGGCGTCCGCAACCAGGACTTCGGCTACGCGGCCGCCGCCGGACTCGTCAAGGGCGTCATCAGCATCGGTCTCGTCCTGGCCGCGAACAAGGTGGCCCATCTGATGGGCGAGCAGGGGGTGTACAAGAAGTGACCGCCGTCATCGACAAGCCCGCGCAGAAGTCCGTACGCAAGCCCGGCCGGTGGGCCGCGCCGCCCCGGCCGGTGTGGGAGGAGCAGCCCTCGCAGGTGGGGCTGGCGGGCAAGGGCCTGGTGCTGGGCATCGCCTGCCTCGCGATCCTCTTCCCGCTGTGGATCGTCGTCGTCACCAGCCTCTCCTCGCGCAGGACCATCGACGAGGCCGGCGGCCTGGTGATGGTCCCGAAGGGCATCACCTTCATCGCCTACCAGGAGCTGCTCAGCGGCGGCCAGGTGACCCGGGCGGCGGTCATCAGCGTCCTGGTCACTCTCGTCGGTACGGCCTTCTCCATGACCGTGTCCGTGCTGTGCGCGTACGGGCTGTCGCGGACGGATTCGGTCGGGCACCGGTGGATCCTCATGACGCTGCTGGCGACGATGTTCTTCAGCGCCGGACTCATTCCCACGTATCTCCTGGTGCAGACCCTCGGGCTGACCGACAGCTACCTCGCGCTGATCCTGCCGAGCGCGATCAGCGTCTTCAACATCCTGGTCCTGCGCGGGTTCTTCATGGGGATCTCGCCGGAGCTGACCGACAGCGCGCGGATCGACGGGGCCGGGGACCTGCGGATCCTGTGGCAGATCATCATGCCGCTGTCGCGGGCCGTCATCGCGGTGATCACGCTGTTCTACGCCGTCGGGTACTGGAGCGCCTGGTTCAACGCGTCCCTGTATCTCAACGACCAGGACATGATGCCGCTCCAGAACGTCATGATCCAGCTGGTGCAGAAGCAGGAGGCCCCAGTTGGGCTGGGGCAAGCCATCAAGACGGGGCAACTCTCCGGGCTTGCCGTGCAGATGGCTGTGATGGTGATGGCGTTGTTGCCGGTGGCCGTGTTGTCGCCGTTCGTGCAGCGGCATTTCAAGAAGGGCATGTTGACGGGCGCGGTCAAGGGTTGAGCCGCGCCTACTGAGTGGGGTGGTGGGGACCGGACGGCGGCTGCGGGTCGTCTGTGGCTGGTCGCGCAGTTCCCCGCGCCCCTGAGGTTTCTCCACTTCCCCCTCTTTCTTCAGAGCGAGGCTTGTCATGCTTACGTCTCACCTGAGCCGGCGTGCCGTTCTTGCCGGGGCCGCTGCCGCCGGCGCGCTTACCGCCATTCCTCTTGGGCAGGTTCGGGCGCATGCCGCCTCGGGCGCCGCCCCCTCCTATCGGTGGCGCAACGTCTTCATCGGTGGCACCGGGTTCGTCACCGGTGTGCTCTTCCATCCCTCCGTCCGCGGGCTCGCCTACGCCCGTACCGATATCGGTGGGGCCTACAGATGGGACAGCGGGGCCGCCGCCTGGGTGCCGCTCATCGATCACCTCGGGTGGGACGACTGGAACCTGCTCGGCGTGGAGGCCATGGCCGTCGACCCGGCGCACCCGAACCGGGTCTATCTCGCCCTCGGTACCTATGCGCAGTCCTGGGCGTCCAATGGAGCCGTGCTGCGGTCCGACGACCGGGGCGCCACCTGGGCCCGGACCGACCTCGCCGTGAAGCTCGGTGCCAACGAGGACGGGCGGGGGGCCGGTGAGCGGCTGCTCGTCGATCCGCGGGACAGTGACACCCTGTGGCTGGGGACCCGGCACGACGGGCTGCTCAGGTCCACCGACCGGGGCGCCACCTGGGCCACCGCCGGCGGATTCCCGGGCACGCCGAGCGCCTCCGGGCAGGGGGTCACCCTGCTCGTCGCCGCCGGGCGCACCCTCTACGCCGGCTGGGGCGACTCCGACGGGAGCGCCGCCAACCTGTTCCGTACCGCCGACGGCACGCAGTGGGAAGCCGTGGCCGGACAGCCCTCCGGTGCCGCCGCCAAGGTGCCGATCCGGGCCGCGTACGACAGGAACACCCGCGAGCTGTACGTGACGTACGCCAACGCCCCCGGACCCAACGGGCAGTCCGACGGCAGCGTGCACAAGCTGTGCACCGCCAACGGCAGGTGGACCGAGGTGACCCCGGTGAAGCCCGGCGGGACGACCGATGACGGGGGCGCCGACACCTTCGGGTACGGCGGGGTCGCCGTGGATGCCCGGCGGCCCGGCACCCTCGTCGTCTCCACCAACAACCGGTGGGCCGCCGTCGACACCGTGTTCCGGTCCACCGACGGTGGCCGCCACTGGACGTCCCTCAAGGACTCCGCCGTCCTCGACGTGTCGGAGACCCCCTATCTCAAGTGGGGCGAGGACGCCCCGAAGTTCGGCTGGTGGATCCAGGCGCTCGCCCTCGACCCGTACGACTCCCGGCACGTCGTCTACGGCACCGGCGCCACCCTCTACGGCACCCGGGACCTCAAGCACTGGGCGCCGCAGATCCGGGGCATGGAGGAGACGTCCGTGCGGCAGCTGATCTCGCCCCCGGCCGGGGAGGCGCATCTGATCAGCGGGTCCGGCGACATCGGCGTGATGTACCACGAGCGGCTCACCGCCTCGCCCTCGCGCGGCATGGCCACGAACCCCGTGTTCGGGACGGCGACGGGACTCGCACAGGCCGCGCGGAAGCCGGCGTACGTCGTGCGCAGCGGATGGGGCGACCACGGCAACGGGGCCCGGTCGGACGACGGCGGACAGACCTGGGCGCCCTTCGCGGCCCAGCCCTCCCTGGCCAAGGACGCGCCGGGGCCGATCGCCACCAACGCCGACGGCAGCGTGCTGCTGTGGGTCTTCGTGCACTGGGACGGCACCAAGTACCCGGCCCACCGCTCCGCGGACGACGGGGCCACCTGGACCGAGGTCTCCTCCTTCCCGAAGGGCGCCACGCCGGTCGCCGACCCGGCCGACCCGACGCTCTTCTACGCGTACGACACCGACACGGGAACGCTACTCGCCAGCACTGACAGTGGCCTCTCCTTCACCGCCCGTGCGACCGGGCTGCCCTCCGGCGACGCCCAGTTCGAGCTCGTCGCCGCGCCCGGGCGCTCCGGCGACCTGTGGCTGAGCGTGAAGTGGAACGGGCTCTACCGGTCCACTGACGGGGGCCTGAGCTTCGACAAGGTCGCCAGCTGCTGGGCCTCCTACACCCTCGGCTTCGGCAAGGCCGCCGACGGGGCCGACTATCCGGCGATCTACATGGTGGGCTCCACCGAGAGCACCACCGCCGTCTACCGGTCGGACGACGAGGCCGGCACCTGGGCGCGGATCAACGACGACCGGCACCAGTGGGGGTGGACCGGCGAGGTCATCACCGGGGACCCCCGGGTGTACGGGCGCGTCTACCTCGCCACCAACGGGCGGGGCATCCAGTACGGGGAGCCCGTCTGATGGCCGTCGGGAAGGGGCCGGGCCTCGGCGAGGTGACGCGCGGTCGCATCCTCTTCGGCGGTGACTACAACCCCGAACAGTGGCCGGAGGAGACCTGGCACGAAGACGTCCGGCTCATGAAGGACGCCGGCGTCAACTCCGTCACCCTCGGCGTCTTCTCCTGGGCCAGGCTCGAACCCCGGCCAGGAGAGCGGGACTTCGGCTGGCTCGACCGGCTGATGGACCTCATGCACGAACACGGCATCGGCGTCGTCCTCGCCACCCCGACCTCCTCGCCCCCGCCCTGGCTGGGACATCTGCACCCCGACACCCTGCCCGTCGACCAGGACGGCCGCACCGAGTGGTGGGGCGGCCGACAGCACTTCTCACACTCCAGCGCCGTCTACCGCCGCCACGCCGCCGCCATCACCGAGGACCTCGCCGCCCGCTACGGCGGCCACCCGGCCCTCACGATGTGGCACATCAACAACGAGTACTGCACCTACGACTGGGGCCCCGAGGCCGCCGTCCGCTTCCGCCGCTGGCTCCAGGACAGATACGGCACGCTCGCGGAACTCAACGACGCCTGGGGCACCGCCTTCTGGAGCCAGGGCTACGGCGACTGGGCCGAGGTGCACACCCCCCGGCACGCCCACTACCTCAAGAACCCCACCCAGGTGCTGGACTTCAAGCGGTTCACCTCCGACATGCTCCTGGAGTGCTACGTCGCCGAGCGGGACATCGTGCGCCGCCACACCCCGCACCTCCCGGTCACCACCAACTTCATGCCGCTCTGGACCGGGCAGGACGCCTGGCGGTGGGCCGAGGAGGAGGACGTCGTCTCCGTCGACCTCTACCCCGACCCCCGTGACCCCTTCGGCGCCCAGGCAGCCGCTCTCGTACAGGACATGACCCGCTCGCAGGCCCGCGGCCCCTGGATGCTGATGGAGCAGGCCGCGGGACCGGTCAACTGGCGGGGCGTCAACCACCCCAAGCCGCGCGGCCTCAACCGCCTCTGGTCGCTCCAGGCCGTCGCCCGCGGAGCCGACGCCGTCTGCTACTTCCAGTGGCGGCAGTCACGGCAGGGCGCGGAGAAGTTCCACTCCGGGATGGTCAGTCACGCGGGGGAGCGGGGACGCACGTACCAGGAGGTCAAGCGGCTCGGTGCGGAACTCGCCAGGATCGGCGGTGAGGTGACGGGTCGTCATACCGCCAACGGCATCGCCGTCCTGCACGACTGGCACTCCTGGTGGGCCGGCGCCCACGAGGGCCGGCTCTCCACCCAGGTCGACTACACCCAGGTCCTCACCGCCTGGCACCGAGCCCTGTGGGAGGCACACCTCACCACCGACTTCGCCCACCCCGAGCACGATCTGAGCGCGTACAAGCTGGTCGTCGTCCCCCAGCTGTACTCCCTGAGCGACACGGCGATCGACAACCTCGTCGCGTACACCCGGCAAGGCGGCACCCTCGTCTGCGGCTTCCTCACCGGCATCGCCGACGAGGACGACCGGGTACGGCCGGGCGGCATGGACGGACGGCTGCGCGAGCTGTTCGGCATCCGCACCCTGCACGAGTGGTGGCCGCTGGACGCGGAGGAGACCGTCGGGTGCGACGGGTTCCGCGGGACGCTGTGGTCGGAGGAGATCGAGAAGGACGAGGGATCCGTCGCCGACGCCGTCTTCAAGGGTGGCGAGCTCGACGGGCTGCCGGCGGTGCTCCGGAAAGGGCGGGCGCGGTACCTCGCCACGCTTCCCGAGGCGGACGAACTGCGGGGGCTGCTCGGGCGGTTCGCGTCCGAGGCGGGCGTCCGTCCGGTGCTCGACCGGCTGCCCGCGAGCGTCGAGGCCGTACGCCGTGGCGACCTGCTCTTCGTGCTCAACCACTCCCGCGAATCCGTGACCGTCGAGGTGCCCGGCACCCACCACGACCTGCTGACGGGGGCGACCGTCACGGACGAGTTGACCTTGGACCGGTACGGCGTGGTGGTGTTGCGCCCATGAACGCGGACATCAGCTCGATGCACGGCACCTGGGAACCCCGTCCCGCCACCCGCTGGGAGGACGGCTTCCTGAGTGGCAACGGCCATCACGGCGCTCTTGTGTTCGGCGAGCCGAACGACGAGCGGGTCGTCGTCACCCATCACACCCTCGTCCGCCCCAACGGCGCCGAACTGGCGCGCCCGCCCGAGCTCGCCGCCGAACTGCCCGCGCTCCAGGACCGGTTGCTCGCCGGAGAGCTCGACGCGGCGGAGAGCTTCACCGACGGCCGGGACCTCCAGTGGGTGCAGCCCTTCCACCCCGCCTTCCAGATACGGCTGCGCGGAGCGAACGGCGGCGCGCGCGGACACAGACGCTCCGTCGACTTCGCCACCGGTGTCGTCCACAGCGCGAACGAGGGCCGGAACAGCCGCGTCTTCGTCTCCCGGGCCGACGACGTCATCGTCCAGCGGGTCGTCGCGGCCGACCTCGACATCTCGCTGGACCACCGGCTCCCCGGCGCCCCGAAGGACCTCGGGGTCGGCCACGGCGCCGTCCTCACCCCCAGCGGCGCCCTGCTCACCCTGCGGGCCCGGTACCCCGGCAGCGACCGCGCCTACACCGGCGTCACCCTGGTCCTCGTCACGGGCGGCACCACCACACTCACACCGCCCGGCCTGCGCATCACCGACGCCGAGTCCGTACTGCTGCTGACCCGCGTACTGCGGCACACCGGCGAACTGGACGTCATGGAACAGGCGCGCCTCCTGCACGAGCTCGGACCCGACTACGACACCCTGCTCAACGCGCACACCGCCCTCCACCGCACCGCCTACGAACGCGTCACCCTCGACCTCGCCGCGGACCCCGCCGAACGCGCCCTCCCCGGCTCCCAGTTGCTCGCCCGCACCGAGAGCCCCGCCCTCCTGGAACGCCTCTTCGCCGCCGGCCGCTACCACCTGCTCTCCGCCAGCGGCCTCTTCCCGCCCCGCCTGACCGGCCTGTGGACCGGCGACTGGGACACCGCCTGGGCGGGAGCGTTCACCAACGACGCCAACGTCAACCTCCAGACCGCGTCCGCGGCGGCCGCCGCCCTGCCCGAAGTCACCGCGGCCCATGCCTCCCTGATCCACGGTCAGCTCCACGACTGGCGGGAGAACGCCCGCGCCGTCTTCGGCGCCCGGGGGATCGTCGCCCCGCCGCACAGCGACGGCGAGTCCGGACTGACGTACCACTTCAGCCGCGAATACCCGCTGCACCTGTGGACAGCCGGCGCCGACTGGCTGCTCAAGCCGCTCGTCGACCACGACGAGACCCACGGCGGACAGGACCCGCGCACCGCCGCCGCGCTCGCCGAAGTCGCCCTGTTCTACGAGGACTTCCTCACCCGCGAGGACGCCGACGGCCGGATCGTCGTCGTCCCCTCCTACTCACCCGAGAACCGTCCCGCCAACGCCGGTTGGGGTGCGATCAACGCGGCCATGGACCTCTCGGCCGCCCGGCACGCCCTGCACACGGCGGCCGACTACCACCCCGGGTCGGCACAGCGCTGGCGAGCCCTCGCCGACCGGCTCCCGCCGCACCGGATCAACGACGACGGCGCCCTCGCCGAATGGGCCCGGCCCGGCCTCGACGACACCTACGACCACCGCCACCTCAGCCACCTCTACGGCGTCTGGCCGCTCGACGAGATCACCCCGTACGACACCCCGGACCTCGCCGCGGCCGCGTACCGCGCCCTCGAACTCCGCGGCGCCGAGAACGACTCGGCCCACGGCCACCTCCACCACGCCCTCGTCGCCGCCCGGCTGGGCGACGGCGAACGGGTCGCGCACGCCCTCGGCCAGGTCCTCAAGGGCGACTTCTTCCACGACTCCCTGATGAGCGCGCACTACCCGAACCGGGACGTCTACAACGCGGACGCCGCGCACACCCTCCCAGCCGTGCTCGTCGAGATGCTCGTGCAGTCCACGCCGGACCGGCTGGTCCTGCTGCCGGCCCTCCCGGCGGCGTACCCGTCAGGTCGGCTCACGGGCGTCCGGACCCGGTTCGGCGCGGAACTCGACCTCCTCTGGACCCCGCAAGAAGCGACCGCGGTGCTGCGCCCCACCCGTACCCACCGCATCGAACTCCGGACTTCCACCGGCGGCCGGCCGCTCGACCTCGTCGCCGGAGAAGACCACGTCCTGCCGCTTGGGGCGTGGTGACCACCCCCGCAACTCCCCCCACCCATGGAAAGGGACACCATGGCAAAGAGCACCCTCCGCAAGATCACCATGGCCGTGCTGGCCCCGGCGATGGCCCTCGGCGCCACCGTCGGCCTCGCCTCCGCCCCCGCCTCCGCCGCCGTCTGGAGCTCCTGCGACCAGTGGGGCAACACGACCCTGAACGGCTACACGCTCTACAACAACATCTGGGGCTCCGGCGCCGGCAGCCAGTGCGTCTGGGCCAACTCCGGCACCAACTGGGGGGTTTGGGCCAACCACCCCAACACCGGCGGCATCAAGTCCTACCCCAACTCCAAGAAGGTGATCAACAAGACGATCGCCTCCCTCGGCTCGCTCTCCAGCAGCTACAACGTCACGGTCCCGTCGTCCGGCGCGTACAACACGTCGTACGACATCTGGGACACGGACTACGACTACGAGATCATGCTCTGGGTCAACTACAACGGAGCCGTCGGCCCGCTGGGCACCTCGCAGGGCAACGTCACCCTCGGCGGCCACACCTGGACCGTCTACAAGGGCACCAACGGCGCCAACGAGGTGTTCTCGTTCCTGCGCACCTCGGACTCCAGCTCCGGCACCGTCAACATCAAGTCGATCCTCACCTGGATCTCCGGCACCAAGGGCTGGATGTCCAGCAGCGAGACCATCGGGGACGTCCAGTTCGGCTACGAGGTCACCTCCTCGTCCGGCGGCCTGGACTTCGTCACCAACAACCTGACCGTCAGCAGCAGTTGATCAGCGGGCGCTGACACCCGAACGCGTGCGGCCGGTTCCCCTAGGGGAGGAACCGGCCGCACGTCATGACACGGCTACTCCGCCACGGGCAGGCGCGCCCCGTCCCGCAGGAACAGCGGGATGCGGTCCAGCGGGGCGTCGACCGTCACGGTCCTGCCGCCCTCGTACGTCTCACCGGTCCACGCGTCCGTCCAGACCGCGCCCGCCGGGAGATAGGTGGTGCGGGCCGTCGCGCCCGCCGTCAGCACCGGGGCCACCAGCAGATCGCCGCCGAAGAGATAGGCGTCGTCGACGGACCAGGCCGCGTGGTCCTCGGGGAACTCCAGGAACAGCGCCCGCATGGGCGGCAGACCCTCCTCATGGGCCTCCCTCATGACCTTCAGGACATACGGCTTCAGGCGCTCGCGCAGCCGCAGATACCGCTCCAGGATGACGCCGGCCTCCTCGCCGTACGACCACACCTCGTTCGGGCCGCCGGTCATCTCCGGGCCCAGCGGCATGCCCGGGTCGCGGAAGCCGTGCAGGCGCATCAGCGGGGACAGGGTGCCGAACTGGAACCAGCGGACCATGACTTCCCGGTACGCCGGGTCGGTCGGGTCGCCGCCGTGGAAACCGCCGATGTCGGTGTTCCACCAGGGGATGCCGGAGAGCGAGGTGTTGAGGCCGGCCGTGATCTGGCGGCGCAGGGTCGGGAAGTCGGTGCCGATGTCGCCGGACCACAGGGCGGCGCCGTGCCGCTGACTGCCTGCCCACGCCGAGCGGTTGAGGGTGATGACCTCCTCGCCCTCGGCCGTCAGGCCCTCGTGGAAGGCGCGGGAGTTCTCGGCGGGGTAGCAGTTGCCGACCTCCAGGCCCGGGCCCGCCCAGTAGCGCAGGTTCTCCGGGAAGCCCGGCTTCAGCTCCGGCTCGCAGGCGTCCAGCCAGAAGGCCGTGATGCCGTACGGGGTCAGGTAGTTGTCGCGGATGCGCGACCACATGAAGTCGCGTGCCTCGGGGTTCGTGGCGTCGTAGAACGCGACCTGGACGGTGGAGGCGACCTCCTTGTCCGGCCAGTCGGCGTGCGCCATCGGGCCGTACTGGGTGCCGATGAAGTAGCCGCGCTGCTCCATGAGCTGGTGGTTCTCGCTCAGCGGGGACACCGACGGCCAGACGGACACGACGAGTTTGATGCCGAGCTCCTCCAACTCCCGCACCATCGCCGCCGGGTCGGGCCACTCGGTGAGGTCGAACTTCCAGTCGCCCAGGTGCGTCCAGTGGAAGAAGTCGCAGACGATCGCCGAGACGGGCAGCCCGCGGCGCTTGTACTCCCGTGCCACGGAGAGGAGTTCGTCCTGGGTGCGGTAGCGCAGCTTGCACTGCCAGAAGCCCGCCGCCCACTCCGGCATCATCGGGGTGCGGCCGGTCGCCGCGGAGTAGCGGCGCTGGCCGTCGGCCGGGGTGCCCGCGGTGATCCAGTAGTCGATCTGGCGTGCCGAGTCGGCGACCCAGCGGGTGCCGTTGTGGGCGAGCTCGACCCGGCCGATCGCCGGGTTGTTCCACAGCAGGGTGTAGCCGCGGCTGGAGGCGAGGACGGGGATGGAGACCTCGGCGTTGCGCTGGACCAGGTCCAGGACCAGGCCCTTCTGGTCGAACCGGCCGTGCTGATGCTGGCCGAGGCCGTACAGCTTCTCGTCCTCGTACGCGGCGAAGCGCTGCTCCAGACGGTGGTGGCCGTTGCCGACGGCGGTGTAGAGACGGGAGCCGGGCCACCAGAAATGGGCCCGTTCCTCGGCGAGGAGTTCGCCGCCGTCGTCGGTGCGCAGGAAGCGGACCAGGCCCTCGGCGTTGACCAGGACGGTCAGGGCTCCGACGGTCAACTGCCCCTGACCGTCCTCGACTTTGACCGTGTACGACGTGTCGGGCGCCTCGTCGAGCAGCGCGCCCGGCAGCCCCTCCAGGATCGGTCCGCCGAGCCGGGCGCGCACGCGGACGGCGTCCGGGCCCCAGGGCTCGACGCGGAGGGTCTCCTGGCGGCCGCTCCACTCCAGCCCGCCGTCCCGCTCACGGAACGTACCGACGGTGGGAGACGACTGCGCGAGGCTTACCTGGGTCTGGTTTTCGGCAGGCTGGTTCACGTGGTGTGCTCCTGGAGGAGTGCAGACATGGGGGTGCCCCGGTGGGGGCGGACGCGCCTGGTGTGCCGAGCGGGTGTGGGCCCGCGTACCGCTACGCCGGTGCCGGGCCCGAGCTCGCCCGGACCGTCAACTCGGGTGCGATCAGTACGACTTCGTCCTTGCCGCGGCCGTCGAGCTTGGCCACCAGATGCTCCACGGCGTGCCGGCCCATCTCCTGGGCGGGGATGGCGACCGACGTCAGCCGCACCGAGGCCTGGGTGGCGACCTGGTCGGGGCAGACCGCGACGACCGACACGTCCTCGGGCACGGCACGGCCCTGCTGGCGCAGCAGGGCGAGCAGCGGCTCGACGGCCGACTCGTTCTGCACGACGAAGCCCGTGGTGGCCGGGCGCTCGTCGAGGATGCGGGCGAGCGTCACGGCCATCGCGTCGTACCCGCCCTCGCACGGCCGGTGCAGCAGTCGTACGCCCAACTCCTGGGCCCGCGACCGCAGTCCGTCGAGGGTGCGCTCGGCGAAACCGGTGTGCCGTTCGTAGACCGCGGGCGCCTCGCCGATGACAGCGATGTCGCGATGGCCGAGCATCGCGAGATGCTCGACGCACAGTGCGCCGGTGGCCCGGAAGTCGAGGTCGACGCAGGTCAGTCCGGAGGTGTCGGCGGGGAGTCCGATGAGCACGGACGGCTGGTCGGTGCCGCGCAGCAACGGCAGCCGCTCGTCGTCGAGTTCGACGTCCATCAGGATCATCGCGTCGGCGAGCCCGCTGCCGGTGACGCGGCGTACGGCGTCGGGGCCCTCCTCGCCGGTGAGCAACAGGACGTCGTAGCCGTGGAGTCGGGCCGTGGTGGCCACCGCGATGGCGATCTCCATCATCACCGGCACGTACATGTCGGTGCGCAACGGGACCATCAGCGCGATGATGTTCGACCTGCTGCTGGCCAGGGCGCGGGCGCCCGCGTTCGGGTGGTAGCCCAGCTCGCGGATGCTCTGCTCCACCCGCTGCCGGGTGGCCCCGGAGATGGACCGCTTGCCGCTGAGGACATAGCTCACCGTGCTCGCCGAGACTCCGGCGTGCTGGGCGACCTCGGCGAGGGTGACCATCCAGCTCTCCAAGCTTTGTGAAGCGCTTCGACAGTGCGCAGTGCGAATAAGGGCGGGTGAGGGTGGTTCGACAGTAGCTCCACCGGAGGTGGGTGTCCATAGGTTGTCGAAGCGCTTCGACATCGACTTGGCGCGGGCTTCCTTCAGGCCTCCCTCGGGCCCCCTTCCGCCTCCCGACGGCCCTTCCGGGGTGTGGGGTTCCTCCCTACCATGGCCGATCGTGGGGGGCCACGGAACGGAATCGGGGGAGCCCGGCCGGTGGATCGGCCCGTACCGGGTCGTCGCGCTGCTCGGCGAGGGCGGGATGGGCGCCGTGTACCTGGGCCGCGACGCGCACGGGCAGGTCGCGGCGGTGAAGGTGCTGCGGCCGGAGGCGGCGCGCGACGAGGTGATGGTGCGGCGCTTCCGGCACGAGGCGGACGCGGCGTCGGCGGTACGCGGGACCGGGGTGGCACCGGTTCTCGGCTACGACCTCGACGGGCCCGTGCCGTGGATCGCCGCCGCGTACCTGGCCGGGCCGACGCTCCACGAGGCGGTCACCGAGCACGGGGTGTTCGGTGAGACCGGGGCGCGGGCGCTGCTGGGGGAGCTGGCGCGGGCGGTGGGAGTCATCCACGGGTCCGGGCTGGTGCACCGGGATCTGAAGCCGTCCAACATCGTCCTGACCCGCACCGGCGCCCGGATCATCGACTTCGGCATCGCCCGGCCCGAGTACGGCCTCACCCTGACCCGGCCGGGAGCGGCACCGGCCACACCGGGATACGCGCCCCCGGAACAGATCACGGGACGCCGGGCGGGGCCCCCGGCGGACGTCTTCGCCCTGGGCGCGGTCCTGGTCTTCGCCTGCACGGCACAGGGCCCCTTCGGGACCGGGCATCCGGCAGCGGTCGGATACCGGGTGGTCCACGAGGAGCCGGATCTGGAGGGGGTGCCTCAGGGGCTGGCGGCGGTGGTGGGGGCGTGTCTGGCGAAGGCGGCGGGGAGCCGACCTACGCCCGACACGCCCCCACC
>NZ_JABERD010000176.1 GCF_013044505.1 Streptomyces sp. S3(2020)
TGCTATTCTGAAGGTAGATGTATTGACTTGTCATACTTTTTGTTCAAGCAGAGGACGGCATACGGGGTGCTCAGGAGTCTCGGGGGCTCGGAGATGTGTAGAAGAGACAGCCCCCACACCGACCCGCCCCGCCTTCCTGGTCCGGGGGCCGCGCTGCGGTGGCCGCGAGGTCGGTGCGGCTCCCGGGGAGACACAGCCTGTGCGCTCCCTTGACTGGCAGAAACTTCCCGGATATTGGTGGCTCCTCGGAAGTTTCCTTCAGCGGATCACCTCCGGAAGGAGCGCACGTGCCCTCCAGACGTACCGTCCTCGCCGCCACCGCGGGAGTCGCCGCCACCCTCGCCGCCGGCGGGACCGCATACGCGGACGACAAGAAGCTCCGCACTCTCGTCTCCCGTATGACCCTGGAAGAGAAGGTCGGCCAGCTCTTCGTGATGCGGGTCTACGGCCACTCCGCCACCGCCCCCGACCAGGCCGACATCGACGCCAACCTCAAGGAGATCGGGGTCCGTACGGCCGCCGAGCTGATCGAGAGGTACCGCGTCGGCGGCGTCATCTACTTCACCTGGGCGCACAACACCCGGGATCCGCACCAGATCGCCGAGCTGTCCAACGGCATCCAGAAGGCGTCCCTGGCCCTCCCCCGGGGCCTGCCCGTCCTCATCTCCACCGATCAGGAGCACGGCATCGTCTGCCGGGTGGGCGAGCCCGCCACGCTCTTCCCGGGCGCGATGGCGATCGGCGCGGGCCGCTCCCACCAGGACGCCCGTACCCTCGGCCGTATCGCGGGGCAGGAGCTCCGGGCCGTCGGCATCCGCCAGAACTACTCGCCCGTCGCCGACGTCAACGTCAACCCGGCCAACCCGGTCATCGGCGTCCGCTCCTTCGGCGCCGACCCGGACGCGGTGGCCCGGATGGTGGCCGCCGAGGTCGCCGGGTACCAGCGCTCCCGGCAGGTCGCCGCCACCGCCAAGCACTTCCCCGGGCACGGGGACACCGCCGTCGACAGCCACTACGGCTTCCCGGTCATCACCCACACCCGCGCGCAGTGGGAGAAGCTCGACGCTCCCCCGTTCCGCGCCGCTATCGCCGCCGGCATCGACTCGATCATGACCGCACACATCATGGTCCCGGCGCTCGACGACTCCGGCGACCCGGCCACCCTCTCCCGCCCCATCCTGAACGGCATCCTGCGCGAGGAGCTGGGCTACGACGGGGTGATCGTCACCGATTCCCTCGGCATGGAGGGCGTCCGCACGAAGTACGGCGACGACCGCGTGCCCGTTCTCGCGCTGAAGGCGGGGGTGGACCAGCTCCTCAACCCGCCGAACCTGGACGTCGCCTGGAACGCCGTCCTGAAGGCCGTACAGGACGGGGAGCTGACCGAGGCGCGGCTCGACGAGTCGATCCTGCGGGTGCTGCGGCTGAAGGCGAAACTGCGGCTGTTCGAGGCTCCGTACGTCAGCCAGTCCGGTGTCACCCGGACCGTGGGCATCCGCGCGCACCTCGCGGAGGCCGACCGGATCGCCCGGCGGACGACGACCCTGCTGGTCAACAAGGGCGGGCTGCTGCCCCTTTCACCGCGCAGGCTCCTCGTCGTCGGCGCCGACCCGGCCTCCCCGTCCGGTACGACGGGACCGCCGACCGGCGTGCTCGCGGCCGCGTTCACCGAGCTCGGATTCACGGCCACGGCGCTGTCGACCGGTACGGCACCGTCGGCGGCCACCATCGCCAGGGCGGTCGCGGCGGCGCGGGACGTGGACACCGTCGTCGTCGCGACGTACAACGTCTCGACGACGAGCAGCCAGAAGACGCTCGTCGAGCAGCTCGTCGCGACGGGCAGGCCGGTGGTCGTGATCGCGATCCGCAACCCGTTCGACGTGGCCCAGCTGCCGTCCGTACCGGCCGTCGTGGCCTCGTACTCGTGGACCGACGTCGAACTGCGGGCCGCCGCGCGGGTGATCGCGGGGCGGGCGGCGCCGCGCGGGAGGCTGCCGGTGCCGGTGCAGAAGGCGGACGATCCGACCGTGGTGCTGTATCCGATCGGGTACGGCTTGTCGTATCAGACGTAGTGCGCGTACGCCACGCACCCCGCGTACGCCCACCAAATGGCGCAAAGCACCCCACATGTCTGGCGTGTGCCCGCTGCGGCGGGTCACGCTGGGCGGGGGTATCCGGGGGGCTGCGATGCGTGAGAGATGTTGCGTGGGGGTGGTGTGCGCACTGCTGGCACTGCTCGCCGCCCTGCTGACGGGGTGCCAGAACTCGTCGGGCGGCACCACCACCGACGGTGACGGCCGGCTCAGCAACGAGGTCACACCCACCCGGCCCTCGGGGTACGGGGCGGTCTTCCTCGCGGTCGACGAGTGCAGTTCCTTCGGGAAGACCAGCTTCACCGAGGTCCCGTGCACCAGCGAGCGGGCGGCGGCGCGGGTCGTGGCGCGCTT
The DNA here is from genome assembly GCF_013044505.1 of Streptomyces sp. S3(2020). Taxonomy (GTDB): domain Bacteria; phylum Actinomycetota; class Actinomycetes; order Streptomycetales; family Streptomycetaceae; genus Streptomyces. The sequence goes on from NZ_JABERD010000176.1 coordinate 2,448, forward strand.
CGACGGCACGGTGGGCGACGGCCCGCTGTGCCCGGGGACCACGGACTTCGTGCTGCACATCAGCGAGCAGAGCCCGTCCTCCGACGAGGACGGCGACGGCGCGGTCCCGCAGGGCTACGCCTGTATGCGCAACCTGGAACCGCCGCACCCCGGTGACCCGGGCGGCGGGGGCGGCCCGCGCACCATCGTCGGCGACTGCGTCTACAGCTCCGGCGACGGCCAGGTCCGTGAGACGGCCTGTGACGGCAAGGGCGGGAAGAAGCCGGAGTACGAGGTCAGCAAGGCGGTCACGGGCCGCGCGAAGTGCCCGGTGTCGACCGCGTTGTACGTGCAGTTGCAGGGCGAGAAGCCGGTGGGCTGCGCCCGGCCGGTGTGACCGGTGGCCGGGCGCAGCCCCTGTGTCACGGCCGCAGCGTGGGTTCGCGCTCCACGTCACGGACGTCCAGCTTCTTGTCGAACTTGGCCAGCGGCTTCGCCTGCGCGACGGCCGAGGCCGAGACGCCGGCCCAGTCGAGGATGCGGGCGGTGGCGAAGGCCTTCTGGTCGGCGGTCAGGCCCGCCACGTTGGCACCGTGGTTCATGCCGGGCGCGGTGAAGACGTACGAGTCCTTCGCCCCCTTGTCGACCCGGAAGCGCTCCGAGCCCCACGGGTCGTTCTGGCCGTAGACGTAGAGCATGTGGCGGGCGTTGTGGCGCACCCAGTTGTCCACGTCACGCATCGCCTGCGGCTGGAACTTGGTCGGGATCTCGCGCGGGACGAAGTTGCGCGGCGGCTGGTAGCCGTAGCGGATGTACTTCTTCTCGATGTGCGGGAAGTGGATGTTCGGCGCACCGAGCTGGGTGGCCGCCTGGTAGAAGTACGGCGTGTACGGGTCCAGGCCCTGGTCCGTGTAGAACGAGAACCCGGAGATCGTGTCGATCGAGGCCCAGATCTGGTCGTCGGTCGCGGTCTTCGCGTTCGGCGGGATCAGCTCGTCCTCGGCGCAGTCGGCGGCCTGGGCGTACTGCCAGAAGCCCCAGACGTAGTCGAGTACGACGGCCTCGTACGCCTTGTCGAGGCTGCCGACGGTGGTGAAGGTGAAGCCCTCGGCGGCGGCGTACTCCGCGTACTTCTTCTCCAGCGGCTCGCGGCGCACGAGCGCCTCGCGCTGTACCGCGTTCAGACGGTCGCGGCACTGCTTGGTGTCGACGTTCGCGAAGAAGCGGTCGTAGGCCGAGTCCTCGTTGTTGACCACGTCGTTGGGGGCGACGTAGGCGACGACGCCGTCCATGTCCTTCGGGTAGAAGCGCTCGTAGTAGGTGGCGGTCATGCCGCCCTTCGAGCCGCCGGTGGTGAGCCAGTTCTTGCTGTAGATCTTCTTCAGCGCCTTGAAGACGCGGTGCTGGTCACTGGCGGCCTGCCAGATGTCCAGCTTGGTCCAGTCGGCCGGGTCGGGCCGGGACGGGGTGAAGAAGCGGTACTCCAGGGAGACCTGGTTACCGTCCACGATCTGGGTCGGCTCGCTGCGGCGGGGCGTCGTGGAGACGTTGTATCCGCTGGTGAAGAAGACCGTCGGACGGGCGACGTCCTTGTGCAGCACGGTGATCCGCTGCTGGAACGTGCCCTTGGACGGGTGCCGGTGGTCGACCGGCTGTGTGAAGTTCAGGACGAAGAAGCGGTACCCGGTGTACGGCTTCTCCTCGATCAGGCTCACGCCCGGTATGGAGAGCAGTCTCTCCTTGATGTCGGTGGTGCCGGTGGCCGGCTCGGCGGCGGTGGCCGCCCCTGCCGTGCTCAACGTGCCTATGAGCACCGTGAGCGCCAGCAGCCATCTGAGCGCCTTGCGCATGCACCCTCCCCTGTGAGACAGATGTGCGAGCGGAAGCTATCGGAGCAACTCGCTTACGCACCAGGGGAGATAGGGAAAACCCTCGGATATTGGCGGGTTCGGAGGGGGATTTGTCGGAGGTCTACAGCTGGATCCAGCCGCCGGTCGAGTACGACCCGCTGCCGACCCGCCCCTTGATCCACACCTTGCGGCCGCCGACGTACGACTCCACCGGCCCGGCGCGCTTGGTGTAGACCCCCTCGTCGACGACGGCCTCGAAACCGCGCGCCTGAAGGCTGACCATCATCGTGCGCGGGGAGCCGACCCGCTTGGGGACGGTGACGGCGCAGAGCGAGGTGCCGTTCCGGTAAACCTTCACCTGGCCCGTGGAGAAGCCGTACGTCCGGATCTTGCGGCCCTCGCAGTGTGCGGCCGCGTGAGCCTGCGCCGGCACCGCGACGGCCAGCAGCCCCGACGCGGTCAGCACGGCCAGACCGACGGCGGCCCGCCGCCGTATCGCACCCATGGCCACTCTCGTCCCTCCCGTACCCGGCGATGAGCGTACTGGTGTACGGACGCATGACGTATGTCGGATGGTTGCACGGCCGTCACGACTTCAGGCCACGCGCCACCGCCGCGCGCTCACGCCACCACGGGCGCGTCCGCCCCCACGAACGTCCGCCACAACTCCGCGTACCGGCCGCCCCGGGCGAGCAGTTCCTCGTGCGTGCCGTCCTCCGCGATCCGGCCGTGGGCCATCAGTACGACACGGTCCGCGCGGGCCGCCGTGGTCAGACGGTGGGCCACCACCAGGGTCGTACGGCGGCCGGCGAGGCGGTCCGTGGCCTGGTTGACCTGGGCCTCCGTGGCCAGGTCCAGGGCGGCGGTGGCCTCGTCGAGGAGAAGGATGTCGGGGTCGACCAGTTCGGCACGGGCCAGGGCGATCAGCTGGCGCTGGCCGGCGGAGAGGTTGCGGCCGCGTTCGGCGACCTCGTGGAGGTAGCCGCCGTCGAGGGTGGCGATCATCTCGTGGGCGCCGACCGCCCGGGCCGCCGCCTCCACCTCGGCGTCGGTGGCGTCCGGACGGCCGTAGGCGATGGCGTCCCGCACGGTGCCCTGGAAGAGGTACGCCTCCTGCGGGACGACACCGAGGCGGTGCCGGTACGACGTGAGGTCCAGCGTCCGCAGATCCGCGCCGTCGACCGTCACCCGGCCTCCCGTCGGGTCGTAGAACCGCGCCACCAGCTTGACGAGGGTCGACTTCCCGGCGCCGGTCTCGCCGACGAAGGCGACGGTCTGGCCGGCCGGGATCCTCAACTCGATGCCGGTGAGGGCCTCTTCGGGCTCGTCGCCGGAGCCGTAGGCGAACCGCACGTCCTCGAACGCGATCTCGCCCCGCAGCGACAGGACGTCGAGCGGCTCGTCCGCCGCCTTCGTGGACGTCGGCTCCTGGAGCAGCTCCTGGATACGGCCGAGCGAGACGGTCGCCTGCTGGTAGCCGTCGAAGACCTGCGAGAGCTGCTGCACCGGCGCGAAGAACAGGTCGATGTAGAGCAGGTACGCCACCAGCGCACCGGTCGTCAGCGTCGCGTCGTCGATCCGCCCGGCGCCCGCGATCAGCACGGCCGCCGCGGCCACCGACGCCAGCAGCTGGACGAAGGGGAAGTAGATGGAGATCAGCCACTGACCCCGGATCCGCGCCTGCCGATAGCTGTCGCTGCGCTCCGAGAACCGCGCCCCGCCGTCCCGCTCGCGCCGGAAGGCCTGCACGATCCGCAGCCCGGACACCGACTCCTGGAGGTCGGCGTTGACCACCGACACCCGCTCACGGGCCAGTTCGTACGCCTTCACACTCGCCCGGCGGAAGAAGTACGTGGCGACGATCAGCGGCGGCAGCGTCGCGAACACGACCAGCGCGAGCTCCACGTCGAGCACCAGCAGGGCGACCATGATGCCGAAGAAGGTGACGACCGAGACGAACGCCGTGACCAGGCCGGTCTGGAGGAAGGTCGAGAGCGCGTCGACGTCGGTGGTCATGCGGGTCATGATCCGGCCGGTCAACTCCCGCTCGTAGTAGTCGAGTCCGAGCCGCTGGAGCTGCGCGAAGATCTTGAGCCGGAGGGAGTAGAGAACCCGCTCCCCCGTCCGTCCCGTCATCCGCGTCTCACCGACCTGCGCGACCCACTGCACGGCCACGGTGAGCAGGCCGAGCAGCGCCGCCACCCACACCGCGCCGAGGGCGAGCTCGCCGACGCCCGAGTCGATGCCGTGCCGGATCAGGACGGGCAGCGTGAGCCCCATCCCGGCGTCCACGGCGACCAGGCCGAGGCTGATGAGCAACGGCAGCCCGAAGCCGCGCAGCAGTCTGCGCAGACCGTACGACTCCTCCGGCGTGACCGCGCGGGCCTCGTCGATGCCGGGGGTGTCCTGGGCCGGGGGCAGCGCCTCGACCTGGGCGAGGAGTTCCGGGGTGGCGGGCATGCCGTCGAGGGCGGTGTCCCGGGAGCCGCGTTCCCCCGCCCACAGCCGGGGCGTGATGCCGCGCTCGGCGTCGAACTCGGCGTCCAGTTCGTCCCGTACGGAGGTGTCCTCGCAGGGCGCGGCGGGCTGGACGTGACCGGGCGAGACACCGCCGAGCTCGTCGGGGTCGGTGAGCAGGCGCCGATAGAGGGCGGACCGTTTCTGGAGCTCCTCGTGGGTGCCGAGGTCCGCGAGGCGGCCGTCTTCGAGGACGGCGATGCGGTCGGCGAGGTTCAGGGTGGAGCGGCGGTGGGCGATGAGGAGGGTGGTGCGGCCCTCCATGACCTGTTTCAGCGCCTCGTGGATCTCGTGCTCGACCCGGGCGTCCACGGCGGAGGTGGCGTCGTCCAGGACGAGGAGCCTCGGGTCGGTGAGGATCGCCCGCGCGAGGGCGACGCGCTGGCGCTGTCCGCCGGAGAGGGTGAGGCCGTGCTCGCCGACCTTGGTGTCGTAGCCCTCGGGGAGCTCGGCGATGAAACGGTCCGCCTGGGCGGCGCGGGCGGCCGCCTCGATCTCTTCCCCGCTCGCCCCGGGACGGCCGTACGCGATGTTGTCGCGGACCGTCTCCGAGAAGAGGAACGAGTCCTCGGGGACCAGCCCGATCGCGGCCCGCAGCGAGTCCAGGGTCAGCTCGCGGACGTCGTGGCCGCCGACGAGGACGGCGCCGTGGGTGACGTCGTAGAAGCGCGGCAGGAGGAGGGAGACGGTCGACTTGCCGGAGCCGGAGGAGCCGACGACGGCGAGGGTCTCGCCGGGCCGGATCTCGAAGCTGAGGCCGCTGAGAACCGGGCGGCCGTCCTCGTAGCCGAAGGACACGTCGTCGAACTCGACGGTCGCGGGCGCGTCGGCGGGCAGCTCCTTCTTCCCGTCCCGCATCGACGGCTCGGTGTCGATCAGCTCCAGCACCCGCTCGGTGCCCGCGCGGGCCTGCTGGGCGACGGTGAGGACCATGGCGAGCATGCGGACCGGGCCGACCAGCTGGGCCAGGTAGGTGGAGAAGGCGACGAAGGTGCCGAGGGTGATGTGTCCGCGCACGGCCAGCCAGCCGCCGAGGGCGAGCATCGCGACCTGGCCGAGGGCGGGCACGGCCTGGAGGGCCGGGGTGTAGCGGGAGTTGAAGCGGATGGTGCGCAGCCGCCCCGCGAAGAGCCGGCGGCTGACCTCCCGGAGCTTTCCGGTCTCCTGCTCCTCCTGCCCGAAGCCCTTGACCACCCGCACCCCGCCCACGGCACCGTCGACCACGCCCGCGACGGCGGCGGCCTGGGCCTGGGCGTACCAGGTGGCGGGGTGCAGCTTGCTGCGGGAGCGCCTCGCGATCCAGGCGAGCGCGGGGGCCACGGCGAGGGCGACCAGGGTGAGCGGCAGGGACAGCCAGGCCATGACGACCAGGGAGACCAGGAAGAGGGCGAAGTTCCCGATGGTCATCGGGAGCATGAAGAGCAGGCTCTGGATCAGCTGGAGGTCGCTGGTGGCACGGCCGACGACCTGCCCGGTGGACAGCTCGTCCTGGCGGCGGCCGTCGAGGCGGGTGATCGTGCCGTACATCTCGGTCCGCAGGTCGTGCTGGACGTCGAGGGCGAGACGGCCGCCGTAGTAGCGGCGGACGTAGGTGAGGGCGTAGACGACGACGGCGGAGCCGATGAGGATGCCCGCCCAGGGGGCCATGTCCCGGCTGTGGTCGCCGATGACGTCGTCGATGATCACCTTGGTGATCAGCGGGACCAGCGCCATGACGGCCATGCCGACGAGCGAGGAGCCGAGGGCGAGGACGACGTCCTTCGGATACCGCCAGGCGTACCCGGCCAGTCGTCGTGCCCAGCCCCGTTGCTCGCTCACGCGGGTGCCCTCCGTAGGTCCCTCGGCGGTCCTGATCTTCCGGAAGGCACCAACGCGAAATGAACCGGATTTCATCCCTCCGCAACAAACGGCTGAGTACGGCTCTGAGTACGAGAGCGCTGCCGGACGCCCCTCCCGGGCCGCTTTGATCAACGGCATGAAGTCGAAGATCGTGGTCCCCGCCCTGTCCGTCGCCCTCGTGGCGCTGTTCGGGCTGGTGGCCAAGGGGTGCGAGACGATGCAGGGCGGGCCCGTCCGCAGCACCGACGAGTTCCGCGAGCACGTCCGGGCCACGACCCGGGCCGGCGAGGACGTCTTCCACGCCCTGTCCCCCGCGCCGTCCGGCCTGCCGTGGGCCTCCCAGGAGGGCAGCCCGTCCTGTGTGGACGACTTCGGCTTCGACGGGACGGGCGTCACCCGGGACGAGCCCTCGTTCACCTGGGACCTGGACTTCGCGAGCGACACGGACTTCCGGGAGGCGGTGGCATCCCTCCGGTCCGTCTGGCGCGAGGACGGCCGTACGGTCGAGGAGATCGAGAACGGCATCGCGACGACCGTCGACGACGGCATCCGGGTCACGCTCCACCTGGGGTACTACGACGGCGAACCGGAGCTCCGCGCGGAGGGCTCGTGCATGCGCTACCGGGACGAGTACGGCGACGAGTACGACTACATGTTCGACGACAACGGCGACGGAACGGTCGACGAACACGAACGGCCGACCTGAGCTCCGTCCACCACGACGACCGCGTCCGCCCACACGTCCACGCCGAGCCTGTCGTGGATCCGCCCCAGGACGTCCCGCTCGCGGTCGGCGAAGGTGGGGCGCGGGCTGCGCGGATCCTGTACGCCGATCCGTTGCGCACCTTGCGGTCCTGCGCCGCGTGCGGGCACATCGACACAGGGGAGCCGGGGATTCGCGGGGCCCCACCGACCGGCCCCTGCCCCACCGCCGGAGCGCACGCGCCGGGGTGAGGCCGGACGCAGACGCGGCAACACCGCCAGGAACGCCCGCCGTGCGGGCCCAGCGCCTTGACGCCGGGTGGTCGGCGTCCCCCGCAGATGGACACGGCCCCGCGCCCCTGAGGCCTGTCGTCACCTTCCCGTCGTTCGCCCGGAGGGCGGGCCGCGCGGCGTCCGGTGCGTGCTCTCGCCCATCGCGCGGCTGGGAGCACCCCCTCTGGGAAAGGGAATGTGCCGACAGGACCTAGGGGGTGGTGCGCACCCGCAGGTAGAAGAAGCGTGTCGTCTGGACCGTGTTCTGGTTGTCGTCGCTCACCAGCAGGATCTTCCAGGACCCCTTGCTGCGGCCTGTCACCACCATGCCCTCGATGTTGTCGAGGAGCGGGTTGGGCTGGGGCTGCTTGGCGGTGGCGCCCAGGGTCGGGCAGTCGGCGATGTCGGCGAGCAGGGTCTTCTTGATCAGGTGTACGCCGGACTGGCCCGTGAGGTTGTCGATGCCGCTCGTGTCCGTGGCGTGCCGGGGGTCCGCCAGGTAGAGGCGGACCGTGTTGCCTACGCCGGAGGTGAAGCCGCGTTCCAGGACGAGGAGGCGGCCGTCGGGGAGGGCCTGGACCTCGGGGACGCCGAGGCCGGTGTCGGCGCGGTAGGCGTACTGCCGGGCGGGTTCGAAGCTCTCGCCGTGCCGCTGCCAGGTCTGGAAGCGGACGGTGCCTGCCGTGTCGCCCGAGAGCGCGTACTCCATGGACGCCAGCAGCCCGCCGCGGAACCACGTCAGCCCCTCGAAGGTGCCGTTGGAGACGGCCCGCCCGGCGGGGGCCACCCGCAGCGCGGCCGGCACCGGGAGGCGGTCGAGTACCGCGCCGTCGCGGGAGTAGCGGCGGATGGACGGCTCGGTCTCCGAGGTCACCAGTCGCGTGCCGTCGCGGTCAATCACCAGGCCCTCGGAGTCGAGCGCCGCCCCGCTCTCGTCGGCGAGCGGCACGACGGACCGCGGTGCGAGCGTCCTCGCGTCGAGGCCGAACAGCGCCGACCGGTCGGAGAGCGCGGCGAGCGAACCGTCCCGGTCCACCGCGAGCGCGGAGAGGTTGCCGACGAAGGTGCCCTGGTACGTCGTCTTGTCGAGCGCGTCGGAGAAGCGGTCGAGGGAGACGGACGGCGAACAGGCGTGGTCCGCAAGGGCGTTGCCGGGCCGGGCGGCGGCGGGCCCGGCGGCGGACAGACAGGTGGCCGCCGCCAGGCCGGCGGTGAAGGTCGCGAGTACGGTTCTGATGCGCATGCGCGTCACCGTAGGACCGCTCGGTGACGGGCGGGAGTCCGGAAGGCGTCAGGACGCGGCGAGGTCCTTGTGAATGACCTTCGCGACACCCTGGATGGTCGTGATGCCGTAGTTCATGGTGCTGTTGCCGTGCGTGAGCACCGTCATCACGTAGTCGTGGCCGCCGCCCTTGAAGGTGCCGACGCTGTGCACCCGCCAGCCGTGCGTGGAGCGCTGCAACCAGCCGTTCTTGACGTGCACGAGGACGTCGGAGGGAGCGCCGTAGGGGGTGCCCCAGCGCTGGGAGGAGATCACGTCGCCCATCAGCTTGCGGACGTACCAGCGCGAGTCGTCGGTGAGGACCGTGTTCCTGGCCGTGAGCAGGTTCATCAGCTTCTGCTCGTCGGTGACGGTGATCTGGGTCAGACCCCAGTAGCCGTTGGCGCCGGGCTTGGTCTGGGTCATGCCCGCCTTGCCGAGGAAACCTTTCACCTTGGTCACGCCGAGCTGCTTCCACAGGGTGGACGTGGCGGTGTTGTCCGACTTGGTGATCATCGCCGTGGCGAGGGACTTCTCCCGGCTGGTGAGGGCCCGGCCGGTCTTCTGCGCGTCCCACAGCAGGGTGGCCAGGACGGTGACCTTGACGACGCTCGCGGAGTCGTAGGCCGTCGAGGAGCGGAGCGTGCAGGTGGTCTTCGTACTGCGGTCGTACAGGCCCACCGCGATCGTGCCCTTGCGGTTGGCGAGCGCCGCGGTGATGTCCTTCTTCAGCTTGTCGGCGAGGCCGGCCTTGGCGGACGTACAGCCGACGGTTGGCGTGGCCGCCGCGGCGGCGGGCGTGGCGGCGGCGACGCAGGCGAGGAGTGCGCCTCCCGCCACCCATCTCGCGCGTCTGGATATCCCCTGTGTCATGCCCTGTTGACTCACGGGTTCGAGGGAATGGTTGTACGGGTTGGGGAATGGATGTACGAGTCGTTACTTCCTCCTTGGTGAATTCACAGGCGGCCGCAAGGTCCGGCACAGCCCGCACCCACCCCCGCTCCGCACGATGCCGGGGTGACATCTGCCACCGATCCACACCCCCACACCGAGACCACGGCCGTATCTCCCGAGTGGCCACCGCCGGCACCACCCGCGGCGACCCCGGACAAGGCACCCCGCTGGTCGCTCCCCGCACTGATCGCGATCCTGGTCCTGGCGGCGGGCCTGTACTCCTGGAACCTGTCCGGATCGAGCCTCAACAGCTTCTACAGCGCGGCCGTGCTGAGCGGTACGCAGAGCTGGAAGGCGTGGTTCTTCGGATCCCTGGACGCGGGCAACTTCCTCACCGTCGACAAGCCGCCGTTCGCGCTGATGGTCATGGGACTGTCCTGTCGCGTCCTCGGCTTCGGCACCTGGCAGATGATGCTGCCGATGGTCCTGACCGCCCTCGGGACGATCTGGATCGTGCACGCGTCCGTGAAGCGCGTGTGGGGCCATGTCGCGGCGACGGTCGCCGCGCTGGTGCTCGCCCTCACCCCGATCACGGTCGCCATCAACCGGGACAACAACCCCGACACGCTGCTGGTGTTCCTGATGGCGGCGGGCGCGGCCCTCGCGCTGCGCGCCACCCGTGACGGCAGGCTGTGGCCGCTGCTCGGCTCGGCGGCCTGCTTCGGCCTCGCCTTCAACACCAAGATGCTCCAGGGCTGGATCCCGCTGCCGATCGTCTTCGCGGTCTATCTGTACGCCGCCAGGCCGAAGCTGGTGAAGCGGATCGTCAACCTGCTGCTCGCGGGTGTCGTGCTGGCCGTCAGCAGTTTCTGGTGGGCGGCGGCCGTCTCACTGGTGCCGGCCGACTCAAGGCCCTACATCGGCGGCTCCACCGACGGCAGCGCCTGGAACCTGATCATGGGCTACAACGGCCTGGGCCGGATCTTCGGCGGCGAGGGCAACGGCGGAGGCGGCGGGGGCGGAGGCGGCGGCTTCTCCGGTACGTCGGGACTCGGACGCCTCTTCAACGACATCCTCGGCGGCCAGATCTCCTGGCTGATCCCCTTCGCGGCGATCGCCCTGATCGGCGGCCTGGTCCTGTGCGGCCGCGCCCCGCGCACCGACATGACCCGTGCCGCGCTGGTGATGTGGGGCGGCTGGACCGGCCTGCACTACCTGACCTTCGCCATGGCCGAGGGCACCATGCACCCGTACTACACGACCGCGCTCGCCCCGGGCATCGCGGCGCTGTGCGGAGGCGGCGGTGTGATGCTGCTGCGCGCCTTCCGCGCCGACAGGCGGTGGGCGTGGGTGCTGCCGCTCGGCCTCGCGGTCACGGCGGTCTGGGCGGCCGTGCTGCTGCGCCGCGCCTCCGGCTGGAACACCTGGCTGTGGCCGGCGATCCTCGTCGTCATGGCGCTGGCGATCGTGGGCCTGCTGGTCTTCCGGTCCGGCGGCGACGGCAACAGGGCACGTCTGCTGGCGGCTTCCCTCGCCGCGGCGGTCGTCGCCTCGGTGGCCGGTCCGGCCGCGTACGCCTGGTCGGTGCCGTCCGGTTCGGGCGGCGGCATGGGCGGTACGAACCCGACGGCCGGGCCCTCCACGGGCAGCGGCGGCTTCGGCGGGGGCGGTGGCGGCGGCCGGGGCGGGATGCCCGGCGGTGGCACGGGCGGCGGCCCTGGCGGCACCCAGCAAGGCGGCCAACAGGGTGGTCAGCAAGGCGGCCAGCAGGGTGGCCAGAACGGCGAGGCGCCCGGCGGCGGTCAGATGATGCCGGGCGGCGGGAACGGCGAGCTGCCGAGCGGCGGCCAGGCAGGCGGCGGCACGCCCCCCAACGGCACCGCCGAGGACGGCACTTCGGGCGGCGCCCAGAACCAGGGCGGCCCGAGCGGCACCACCGGCGGCGCCCCCGGCGGTGGCGGCATGGGTGGTGGCGGCGGTATGGGCGGTGGCACGAGCAGCGAGCTCATCGCGTACCTGAAGAAGCACCAGGACGGCGCGACCTGGCTGCTGGCGGTGTCCAGTTCGCAGAGTGCCGCGCAGCTCATCATGAGCAGCGGCGAGCCGGTCATCTCGATGTGGGGCTGGTCCGGCTCCGACCAGGCGATGACCGTGGCCAAGCTGAAGGAGCTGGTCAAGGCGGGCAAGCTGCACTACATCCAGCTCGGCAGCGGCGGCATGGGCGGTGGCCCCGGCGGGGGTTCCAGCCTCAGCACCTCGGTCACCGAGTGGGTGCAGAAGAACGGCACCGCGGTGAAGGAGAGCGAATACAGCTCGAATTCGACGTCGGGCACGGCTGATTCGTCCAGTACTTCGGATTCGTCGGAGTCGTCGAACTCATCGAACACGTCGACGGTCTACCGCCTGGACGCGTCTGACGTGAGCTGACGCTCCCAGGCCCCGACGACCCCCGGCCGAAAGGCCGGGGGTCGTTTTGGTATGTCAACTCGCGTAGATGAGGGGCGATATGCCGTTTCCGGTCACGTGATCGACATCTACAAGCCATTTACAGGGGCTCATGTCCATGTCACGCTCCCGATTGCCCGCTCCATTCAACACGCGTAGAACGGACACCCCCGATGCCCGTGCGACCCATACGCATGCGCCGCTGGAAGTCCCTGACGCTCGGCGTCTCGGCGCTTCTCGTCGGCCTCACCGCTCCCACGCTGACCGCGACCCCGGCGGCGGCCACCACCACGGCGTACGACGCGACGTACTACAAGAACGCGGTCGGCAAGACCGGCACGAGCCTGAAGTCCTCGCTGCACACCATCATCAGCAGCCAGACGAAGATCTCGTACTCCGCGGTCTGGAACGCCCTCAAGGTCACCGACCAGGACCCGAACAACAGCAGCAACGTGCTGCTGCTGTACAGCGGTGTCTCGCGCAGCAAGTCCCTCAACGGCGGCGACGTCGGCGACTGGAACCGCGAGCACACCTGGGCCAAGTCCCACGGCGACTTCGGCGAGGCGATCGGCCCCGGCACCGACCTGCACCACCTGCGCGCCTGCGACGTGGTGGTCAACAGCACCCGCGGCAACCTGGACTTCGACAACGGCGGCAGCACGGTCACCAACGGCGGCGGCAGCCTCGTCGACTCCAACTCCTTCGAGCCGCGCGACGCGGACAAGGGCGACGTGGCCCGCATGATCCTCTACATGACCGTGCGCTACGAGGGCGACGACGGCTGGGCCGACCTGGAGCCCAACGACTCGGTCGGCAACGGCAGCAACCCGTACATGGGCCGTCTCTCGGTCCTGAAGGCCTGGAACGACGAGGACCCGCCGAGCGCCTTCGAGGAGCGCCGCAACGACCTCATCTACACCAACTACCAGGGCAACAGGAACCCGTTCATCGACCACCCGGAGTGGATCGAGGCGATCTGGTAGAGGCGGGACCGCCGGTCCGTACCGCCGGGGCCCCACACCCGCGGTACGGGCCGGCTCCCCGCACGCGTCAGCTGTCCAGGTGCGTCGCCGCGAACATCCGCAGCACCGCCGGGAGGACGACCACCGAGGGCCCCGGCTCCGCCAGCGCCTTCGCCAGGTCCGCCTCCAGCGTCTGGGGCGTGGTCCGCACCCCGGGCACCCCGAACGACTCGGCCAGCGCCACATAGTCCGGCCGCGTCAGCTCGGTCGCCGTCGCCTCGCCGAACGCGTCCGTCATGTACTCGCGCAGGATGCCGTAGCCGCCGTCGTCGACGATGAGCCAGGTGACGTTCAGGTCGTACTGGCGGGCCGTGGCCAACTCCGCGACGGAGTACAGGGCGCCGCCGTCGCCGGACACCGCGAGGACCGGCCGTGTCGGATCCGCCACCGCCCCGCCCAGCGCCGCCGGGAAGCCGTAGCCGAGTCCGCCCGCGCCCTGGGCGGAGTGCATGTGGTTGGGGCCCTGGGCGTCGAAGGCCGACCAGGCCCAGTACGCCAGGATCGTCATGTCCCAGAAGGACGGGGAGTCGGCGGGCAGCGCCCCGCGGACGGCGGCCAGCACGTCCTGTTCCAGGGTGAGTTCCTGGGCGGCGATACGGTCCGAGACACGGGCCAGCACCTCGCGCACCCGCTCCGGAGCGGCCTCGTCGGAACGCTCCGCCACCGTCTCCAGCAGCGCCTGCAACGCCAGTCGCGCATCCGCGTGGATGCCCAGCGCCGGGTGGTTGGACTCCAGTTTGCCGAGGTCCGCCTCGATCTGGACGACCCGGCCGCGCGGCTTGAACGTGTGGTAGTTGGAGGACAGTTCACCGAGGCCCGAGCCGACCACCAGGAGGACGTCCGCGTCCTCCAGGAAGTCCGTGACGTACCGGTCCTCGATCCAGGACTGGAGCGACAGGGGGTGGGTCCAGGGGAAGGCGCCCTTGCCGCCGGGCGTGGTGACCACGGGGGCCCGCAACACCTCGGCCAGCTGCCTCAGCTTGCCGGACGCGTCCGCCCGTACGACTCCGCCGCCCGCGATGATCGCCGGACGGGCGGCGTTCGACAGCAGGTCGGCCGCCACCGCGGTCAGTTCGACGCGCGGCGGCAGCTCCTCGGGGAAGGCGTCGCCGCCCGTCACCACCGGGATCGACGTCTGCGCGAGCAGCACGTCCTGCGGGATCTCCACCCACACCGGTCCGTGCGGGGCGGTCAGCGCCGACTTCCAGGCCGCCTCGATCGCGGAGGGGATCTGGGACTGGGTGCGGACGGTGTGGACGGACTTGACCACGCCCCGGAACGAGGCGGACTGGTCCGGGAGTTCGTGCAGATAGCCGTGGCGCCCGCCGCCGAGCCCCGCCGTCGGGATCTGGCTGCTGATCGCCAGCACCGGGGCGGAGGCCGCCGCCGCCTCCTGGAGCGCGGCCAGCGAGGTCAGCGCGCCCGGCCCCGTCGACAGCAGCAGCGGGGCCGCCTCACCGGTGATCCGGCCGTACGCGTCCGCCGCGAAGCCCGCGTTGTTCTCCACCCGCAGCCCGATGTACCGCAACGACGACCGCCGCAGCGCGTCGAACATGCCCAGCGCGTGCTGGCCCGGCAGTCCGAAGACCGTCGTCGTGCCGAGCGCCGCGAGCGTCTCCACGACCAGGTCTCCGCCGTTGCGGCCGGGGGGAGGGTTGAGAGCGGCGGACGTCTGCGCCTCCGTCGGGCGCAGCACCAGGTCGTGGTCGTGGGTCACTTGGCTTCCGAGTCCTTCCGGGCCGCCGCGATCTGCCGGGACATGATCGTGGTCAGTTCGTACGCCGTGTGGGACGCGGCCACCGACGTGATCTCCGCGTGATCGTACGCGGGGGCCACCTCGACGACGTCCGCCGAGACCAGGTTGCAGGACGCGAGTCCGCGCAGGATCTCCAGGAGCTCGCGGGAGGTCATGCCGCCGGCCTCGGGTGTGCCGGTGCCGGGCGCGTGGGCGGGGTCGAGGCAGTCGATGTCGATGGAGATGTAGAGCGGGCGGTCGCCGATGCGCTGACGCAGCTGGTCGGCCACCTCGTCCACGCCGCGCCTCATGACGTCCGCCGACGTCACGATGCCGAAGCCGAGCTTGGCGTCGTCGTCGAGGTCCTGCTTGCCGTACAGCGGACCGCGCGTACCGACGTGGGAGAGCGCCTCGGTGTCGAGGATGCCCTCCTCCACCGCCCGGCGGAACGGCGTCCCGTGCGTGTACTCGGCGCCGAAGTAGGTGTCCCAGGTGTCGAGGTGCGCGTCGAAGTGCAGCAGCGCCACCGGACCGTGCTTCTTGGCGACCGAGCGCAGCAGCGGCAGCGCGATGGTGTGGTCGCCGCCCAGGGTCATGAGCCGCGCGCCGGTGCCGAGGAGGTCGTCGGCGGCGGCCTCGATCGTCTCGACGGCCTCGTGGATGTTGAACGGGTTCACCGCGATGTCGCCGCCGTCCGCGACCTGCGCCAGCGCGAAGGGGGACGCGTCCTGCGCCGGGTTGTAGGGACGCAGCAGCCGGGACGCCTCGCGGATCGCGTTGCCGCCGAAGCGGGCGCCCGGCCGGTACGAGACGCCCGAGTCGAACGGCACGCCCACGACGGCGACATCGGCGCGGCCGACCTCGTCGAGGCGGGGCAGCCGGGCGAAGGTCGCGGGTCCGGCGTACCGCGGGACGCGGGAGGAGTCGACGGGGCCGCGGGGCGTCTCGGTGGAGCTCATGGTCGTATGCCTTCCTTGTGTCTTTACGTTCGGTCTACCGGGATACCGGGACCGGCTCGGGAACCTCGCGCCCGGCGAGTCGTTCCCGCCACGCTTCGAGTACCGCGGTGTCGGTGGCCGGGGTCGCCAGGGATACGGCGACGTAGACCACCAGGGAGGACAGCAGGCCGTAGTAGACGGGCTCGTTGGCGAGGATGCCGTAGCCCGCCATCAGGCCGATGACGGCGAGGCCGCCGACGATCACGGAGGCGAGGGCGCCCTGGGCGGTGCCCCGCTTCCAGAGCAGACCGCCCAGGATCGGGACGAGGAGACCGCCGACGAGGAGGTTGTAGGCCACCGTCAGCGCCTCGACGACGTTGTTCAGCGCGATGGCCGTGCCGATGACGGCGAGGCCCATGACGAGGATGAAGGCGCGGTTGCCGCGGACCTCGTCGTGGTCGTCCCCGTCGGAGCGCACGGCCCCCCGCAGCCGGGACCAGATGTCGTTGTTGGCCACGGTCGCGCAGGCGATCAGCGCGCCGGAGGACGTCGACATGACGGCCGCGAGCGCGGCGGCGAGCACCAGCCCCCGCACACCGACCGGCAGTTCGTCCTTGACGATGGTCGCGAAGGCGTCGTCCGCGCTGGCCAGGTTCGGGTAGAGCACCTTGGCCGCGGTACCGATGACGGCACCGGCGAGGGCGTACACGAGACAGTAGGTGCCCGCGACCGTGCCGCCCCACTTGGCGGTCTTGTCGCTGCGGGCGGTGAAGACGCGCTGCCAGATGTCCTGCCCGATGAGCATGCCGAAGGTGTAGATCAGCACGTAGGTGAAGATCGTCTCGCCGCCGATGCCCAGCGGGTCGAAGTACTCGGTGGGGAGCTTCGCCTTCATCTCGCTGAAGCCGCCGGCCTTGACGACGGCGATGGGCAGCAGCAGGAGCAGCACGCCGATGGTCTTCACCACGAACTGGACCATGTCGGTGAGGGTGATCGACCACATGCCGCCGAGCGTCGAGTAGGCGACGACGATCGAGCCGCCGAGGACGATCGCGACGGTCCGGTTCATGTCGAAGAGGACGTCGAAGATCGTCGCGTACGCGATGGTCGAGGTGACCGCGAGCATGAGCGTGTACGCCCACATGACCAGGCCGGAGATGACGCCGGCCCGGCCGCCGTAGCGCAGGTCGAGCATCTCGGAGACGGTGTAGACCTTGAGGCGGGCGATGCGCGCGGAGAAGAAGACGCTGAGCGCGAGGAGGCCGAGGCCGATGGTGAACACCATCCAGGCGCCGGACAGCCCGTACTTGTAGCCGAGGCCCACGCCACCGATGGTGGAGGCGCCGCCGAGGACGATGGCGGCCATGGTCCCGGAGTACATGGCGGGCCCGAGCCGGCGCCCGGCGACGAGGAACTCGCTCTTGGACTTGGCGCGGCGCATGCCCCACCAGCCCATGGCCAGCATGCCGGCCAGATAGATGACGATCACTGTGTAGTCGACGGCCACTGGGCCCTCCTTCGCGCGTTCTCGCCGGCGGGTGTCGAGCATTGACACTAGGTGGCCGGAAAGCGGCCGCGAAGTGTAGGTTTCATCCATTCGAGACGTGCTGGATGGAGGGAATGCACACCATGCCGGATCCCTCTGTCCCGCCCACTCCCCCCGTGCACCTCGCGGCTCTCCTGGCCCGTGAGGACCTCGCCCTGCGGCAGATCGCGGGGCCCTGCGATCCGGCCACGGTGATCCACTGGGCGCACACCTCGGAGATGGCGGACCCGTATCCGTACCTGCTGGGCGGCGAGCTGCTGCTGACGGCCGGTGTCCATGTCCCGGAGGCGGCGGGCTCGGGGGCCTACTTCGACGACTACGTCTCCCGGATCGTGGCGGCGGGCGGCGCGGCCCTCGGCTTCGGTGTGGCCCCGGTGCACGACACGGTGCCGAGGGCGCTGGTGGCGGCGTGCGACGCGTACGAGCTGCCGCTCATCGAGGTCCCGCCCCAGACCACCTTCTCGGGCGTGGCCCGCGCGGTCTGGCAGCTCATGGCGCAGGCCCGCCTCGCCGAGCTCCGCCGCGTGACGGAGGCCCAGCAGAGCCTGGCCGCCGCCGCGTCCCGCCCGGACCCGGTGCCCTCGGTCCTGCGGCAGCTGGCCCAGCGGGTGAGCGGGTGGGCGGTCCTGTACGGCCCGGAGGGACCCGAGC
>NZ_JABERD010000177.1 GCF_013044505.1 Streptomyces sp. S3(2020)
CCGTGAGCAGCACCCACAGGGCGAACGGCACCCCGCCCGGATCCCCGCCCGCGAAGGTGAAGAACGAGTCGTCCAGCGGCAGATCGGTGATCTGCTTGCCGTCGGCCAGGGCGAGCCCGACCCCCCGGAAGAGCATCAGCGTGCCCAGCGTCACGATGAACGACGGCAGTGCGAGCAGGGTCGTCACCAGCGCGTTGAACATCCCGAGCACGATCCCGGTGAGCAGCATCACCGGCACCGCCAGCCAGGGCGCCCACCCGTCCCGCACCAACAGCGCCCCGACGACCAGCACCATCGCGTAGGTGCCGCCCACCGACAGGTCGACCTCGCGCATGGCGAGCGCGAAGACCATGCCGCACGCCATCAGCGAGATGTAGACCGAGTTGTGGGCGGTGGACAGCAGGTTGTCCGTGCCGAAGAAGTCCGGGTAGGGGATGCCGATCGCCAGGACCAGCAGCCCCAGCACGAGCAGGACGCCCAGTTCGTCCCGAAGGAGCCGGCGCGGCAGCGGCCACCGCCGTCGGGGTGCGGGTTCCTGATCGCGGGCGCGCTCGGCGTCGTCCACGGCACGCTCGGTCTCGGTCATCGGGCACGGCTCCCGTACGGCGGCAGCTGAAGGCCGCCCCCACGGGCGACTGGCCGCAGCGTCGGCCCCACGGGCGCGGGCGGCAACACGGGCGTTCCAGCGAGTGGAATGCGCTCTTGCCGGGCGCCTGACGGGTCATCACACTCGCCCCATGGAGACGCGTACCGCCCTGGTGACCGGAGCGGCACAGGGCCTCGGGCAGGAGTTCGCCGTCGCGCTGGCCGGGCGCGGCTACCGGGTCGCCGGCTTCGACCTCGTCCCGCAGCCGCAGACCGCGGCGAGGATCCTCGACTACGTGGAACTCGTCGGGGACGTCACCGACGAGGAGGTCGTCGGGGCCGAACTGGAGCGTGTCATCGACCAGTTCGGCACCCTGCACGTCGTCGTCAACAACGCAGGCGTCTACCCGTCGAAGCCCTTCGAGGAGACGACCGCCGAGGAGTGGCGGCGCGTCCTGCGCGTCAACCTGGAGGCACCGTTTCTGGTGACGCAGGCCGCGCTGCCCTATCTGAAGGCGGCCGGATGGGGCCGTGTCGTCAACATCGCCTCCGCGGCCGTGTTCACCGCACCGCCCACGATGGTCCCCTACGTCGCGTCCAAGATGGGCCTGATCGGCTTCACCCGCGCACTGGCCGCCGCGCTCGCCCCGTACGACATCACCGTCAACGCCATCGCGCCCACCATGGTCCGCACCGCCACCGCCGAACGGACCGTCGGCGCGGACGGCGGCTTCGCGTTCGTCCGCGGCCGCCAGGCCGTCGCCCGCACCCAGGAGCCGGCCGACCTGGTCTCGACCCTGCTATATGTGGTCGACGAGGGCAGTGGCTTCCTGACCGGGCAGACCCTCAACGTGTCAGGAGGATCAGCCTACTTGTGAAGGACCGGACGAGGCCGGGACCCATTCGCTGAGCTCCTCCTTCAGCGACCGCTGGAAGGTGGTCAGCAGCGCCTGCACCACGATCGGATGCATATGGGCGGACAGCGACTTCACGTCCCGCGTGTCCCGCTGCGACACCTCCCCCCGGAACAGCTCCGCCAACTCGTGCGCCGCGGCCCGCGCATGCTCGACGAGCACACCGCGCGCCGCGAGGATCGACTCCAACGACAGCGGTACGTCGAGCAGTTGCACTCCGAGCCGCAGCAGCCCCGAGTCGAAGCGGTAACCGTCGCCGTCCGGCCGTACGACGTTCATCGCGGCCAGCCGCTCCACGTCCGCGTCGCCGAGCGCCCGCCCCGCCCGCTGCTCCAGCTCCCCGCGGCTGACCGTCTCCGCGGTGTCCGGCGCCCAGGAGGCCACGACCGCGCGGTGGATCGCGAGGTCGTGCGCGCTCAGGTCCGGCGGCAGCTGACGCAGATACCGCTCGATCGCCGCCAGCGTCATCCCCTGGTGCTGGAGCTCCTCGATCAGCGCGAGCCGCGAGAGATGCTCCTGCCCGTAGTGCCCCACCCGCCGCGGACCGATCACCGGCGGCGGCAGCAGCCCCTTCGTGCCGTAGAAGCGGACGGTGCGGACCGTGACGCCCGCCCGCGCGGCCAGCTCGTCGATCGTGAGCGTGAGGTCGGTCGCGTCGGTCCCGGTGGGTTCGGTCGTCATGTGCAGCAGTATCGCTGTCTCACCAGTGCTGTGAAACCTCACGGGCCCCCGGCCGATCATGGCCACTGTCAGTGGCGGCGCCTACGGTGGGGTCATGTCGGAGATCACTTATGTCCGGGGTGACGCCACCGCGCCGTCGGTGAAGGGCGTCAAGGTGATCGCCCATGTCTGCAACGACATCGGGGGATGGGGAAGGGGCTTCGTGCTCGCGCTGTCGCGGCGCTGGCCGGAGCCGGAGAAGGAGTACCGCGCATGGCACCGCGAGCGCGCGTCGAACGACTTCGGTCTGGGCGCCGTCCAGTTCGTGCGGGTGGCACCGTACATCTGGGTGGCCAACATGGTCGGGCAGCGGGGGACACGCACCGGCAGCAAGGGCGTGCCGGTGCGCTACGAGGCGATCGACACGGCACTGGAGCGGCTGGCCGGCCGGGCCGCTGAACTCGGCGCCTCGGTGCACATGCCACGGATAGGGTGCGGACTGGCCGGCGGCAAGTGGTCCCGCGTCGAGCCGCTCATCAGCGAGCGGCTGGTCGGGAAGGGGATCGCGGTCACGGTCTACGACCATGGGGAGGACCGGAGTTGAGCAGGGACACCGACGTTCTGGTACTGGGCGGCGCGGGCGTCGACACCATCGTGTACGTGCCGGAGCTGCCGTTGCCGTACGCCGACAGCTACATGATCGACTCCGGGATCCGCACCCGCGCGGGCCAGACCGGGGACTTCGTCGCCGTCGCGCTCAGCTCGCTCGGCCTGCGCACCCATCACCTCGACATGCTCGGCGACGACCCCGAGGGCGACCTCGTGCGCGCCCTGCACCGGGACAAGGGCATCGCCCTCACCGCGGTCCCGCAGCCGGCCGGCACCAAGCGCGCGGTCAACCTCGTCGGCCCCGACGGCCGCCGGCTGTCCCTGTACGACACCAGCCGCGGCCACCCCGACGACCGACTGCCGGAGGCGACCGTCCGGGAACTCGCCGCGGCCAGCCGGCACGCCCACGTGTCGATCACCCAGCCCTGCGCCCACGCCCTGCCCGCACTGCTCGACTCCGGTGTGACCCTCTCGACCGACCTGCACGACTGGGACGGGAAGAACGCGTACCACGAGCCGTTCGCCCTGGCCGCGGACGTCGTCTTCCTGTCGGCGGCGGCCCTGTCCCACCCCGAGAGGACGATGCGCCGCATCGCCGACCGAGGACGGGCCGAGGTGGTCGTCGCCACGGCCGGAGCCGAGGGCGCGTACCTGCTGGCCGACGACGAACTGACCCGCGTCCCCGCCGTGCCGCCGCCGGCACCGGTGGTCGACTCCAACGGTGCCGGCGACGCCTTCGCCGCCGCGTTCCTCTACGGCTGGCTCAACCGGGAACCACCGCACCGCTGCGCGCGGTACGGAGCGGTGGCGGGAGCGCACGCGTGCACGGTGCCCTCGACGGAGACGGTCGCCATAGGTCGGGACGAGCTTCTCACCAGGGCAGGCACCATCACGCGCGCTCGGTAGCTCAGTGCTCGTGCACGTCGTTCGTCGCCGCGATCTTCTTCCACGACTTCGGCTGCACGGGCGCGACCGACGTGCTGCGCACCGCCGCGGGAGCGGCCGCGGGAACGGCCGGCTTCGACGGCTGGAACAGCCACGTGTCGAAGAGCGCCGAAAGCGACCGCCCCGACACCTCCTCGGCGTACGTCCGGAAGTCGGCGACCGTCGCGTTGCCGTACGCGTACTTCTGCGGCCAGCCCTTCAGGACCGCGAAGAACGCGTCGTCCCCGATCTCGTTGCGCAGCGCCTGAAGTGCCAGCGCACCCCGGTCGTAGACGGCGATGTCGAACTGGTTCTCCGGCCCGGGGTCACCGGGCTTCACCGTCCAGAACGGGTCGTCGGCCGGGTGCGAGGCGTACACGTAGTCCGCGATCTCCTGTGCCGTGCCCTCGTCCTCGTGCTCGGACCACAGCCACTGCGCGTACCGCGCGAAGCCCTCGTTGATCCAGATGTCCTTCCACCCGGCGACGGAGACGAGGTCGCCGTACCACTGGTGGGCCAGCTCGTGCACGACCACGGAGGTGTTCGAACCGTTCGCGAACTGGCGCGGGCTGTAGAAGGGCCGGGTCTGCGTCTCCAGCGCGTACCCGGTGGTGGTGTTCGGCACATACCCGCCGAGGGCGTTGAAGGGGTACGGCCCGAAGTACCCGCTCAGCCAGTCGGCGACCTCCCCGGTCCGCTCGATGCTCGCCCGCGCCGCACCGTCGTTGGCGCCGAGGTCCTTGCTGTAGGCGTTGACGACCGGGATCCCGCTCTCGGTCCGGCCCGTCGTGATGTCGAACTTCCCCACGGCCAGCGTCGCCAGATAGGTGGCCTGCGGTTTGTCGGACCGCCAGTTGAAGCGGGTCCAGCCGACGCGTGAACTCGTCGACTGGAGCGTGCCGTTGGAGATGGCCTGGGTGCCGTCCGGTACCAGCACGGACACGTCGTAGGTGGCCTTGTCGAGCGGGTGGTCGTTACTGGGGAACCACCACCAGGCGGCCTCGGGCTCGTTCGCGCCGACCCCGCCGTCCGGGGTGCGGTGCCAGCTGGTGAAGCCGTACGCCTGCTTAGACGACGGCACCCCGCTGTAGCGCACGACCACGGTGAGGGCCGTCCCCTTCGCCAGCGGTGCCTTCGGCGTGATCTCCAGCTCGTGCTCACCCGATGTGGTGAACGATGCCTTCACGCCGTTGACCCGCACCTCGCTGACATCCAGCAGGAAGTCCAGGTCGAAGCGCGACAGATCCTGGGTGGTGCGGGCCAGGAGGGTCGCCGTGCCCTCCAGTTCGTCCGACGCCGGCTGGTACTTCAGTCGCAGGTCGTAGTGGGAGACGTCGTATCCGCCGTTGCCGTAGGCCGGGTAGTAGGGGTCGCCGATACCCGGGGCGCCGGGGGAGAGGCTCGCGGCCGACGCCGGGATCGCCAGCAGGACGGACGCGGCGGCCAGTGCGCCGGGCGCGATGAGTCTGCGGTGCACGAAAGCTCCAAGTCGTAGGGGCACGAAGTCTGTTCGGAGCCTATTCATCACCTGTGGACGCAGACGTGTCCACAGCCGCCCCTGTCACACGATCGCCATTCGGCCGTCATGAGCGAACACCTCCCACGCACCTTTCCAGCCACATCCCGCCTGCCCCGATCGGCACTCTTTTGCACAGGAGTCGACCGCAGTACCGTCCGCGCATGCCGATAAGCACGCGCTTCACGATCTGGAGACTGCTCGCGACGGCGGCCACCGCCGCCCTGTTCACCACGTTCCTCACGCCCGTCGTCGCACAGGCGACCCCGCGTGAGAGCCGACCCGTCTACTCGTACGAGAACGCCGTCCGTGAGGCCGTCTGGGTGGACACCGGACTCGACGGGGACGGCGACGGGAAGAGCGACCGCGTGGCCGTCGACATCGTCCGCCCCCGCGAACTCGCCCAACAGGGCCGCAAGGTCCCGGTCGTCATGGTCGCCAGCCCGTACTACTCCTGCTGCGGACGCGGCAACGAGGGCCAGAAGAAGACGTACGACGCGAACGGCGACATCGTCCAGATGCCGCTCTTCTACGACAACTACTTCGTGCCGCGCGGCTACGCCTTCGTCGGCGTCGACCTCGCCGGCACCAGCCGCTCCGACGGCTGCGAGGACGTCGGCGGCCGCGACGAGGTCCAGTCGGCCAAGGCGGTCATCGACTGGCTGAACGGCCGGGCCACCGCCTACACGAGCCGCACCGGGACCACCAGGACCAAGGCCGGCTGGACCAACGGAAAGACCGGCATGATCGGCAAGAGCTGGGACGGCACCGTCGCCAACGGCGTCGCCGCCACCGGCGTCAAGGGCCTCAGGACGATCGTCCCGATCAGTGCCATCTCCTCCTGGTACGACTACTACTTCCAGCAGGGCGCCCCGCTCTACGACTCAGGACCCGACTGGCTGGCCACCTACGTCAACAGCCCCGAGGCCGAGGCCAAGTGCGCGGCCGTCCAGCAGAAGCTCGTCGACGGCGCCCCGCGCACCGGCGACTGGACCGACCTGTGGACCGAGCGGGACTACCTCAAGGACGCCTCCAAGGTGAAGGCCAGCGTCTTCGCCGTCCACGGCCTGCAGGACCTCAACGTCCGTATGCGCCACCTCGGCCAGTGGTGGGACGCCCTCGGCAGGAACGGCGTCGAGCGCAAGCTCTGGCTCTCCCAGACCGGCCACGTCGACCCCTTCGACTTCCGGCGCGCCGAGTGGGTCGACACCCTGCACCGCTGGTTCGACCACGAACTCCTCGGCTACGACAACGGCATCGACCGCGAGCCGATGGCCGACATCGAACGCCACCCCGACCAGTGGGTCACCTCCAAGGTCTGGCCCCCGCGCGGCACGAGCACCGCGACCCTGCGCCCCGCCGAGGGAACCCGGCCCGGCGTCGGCACCCTCGGCCTGACCCGCGACCGCGGTACCGAGACCTTCACCGACGACCCGGCGCTGAGCGAGACCGACTGGTCCGCGCGGATCGACACGTCCACCCCCGAGAAGGCGGGCTTCACCACCGGCGTTCTCACCGAGGACCTGCGGCTGGCCGGCTCCTCGAAGGTCACCGTCACCGCCACCCCGACCACCTCGACGGCCCACCTCTCCGCCGTCCTCGTGGACCTCGGCCCCGCCACCGTCCGCGACTACGCCAGTGCCGGCGAGGGCATCACCACGCTCACCGACCGCACCTGCTGGGGCGCGAGCACCGCCGGTGACAGCGCCTGCTTCAAGGAGACCAAGGCGAAGACCGCCGACGTCGACTTCACGGTCGTCAGCCGCGGCTGGGCCGACCTCGGCACCTACGCGAACCCCGGCAAGGGCGTCCCGCTCACCCCGGGCAGGGCGTACACCGTCACCGTCGACCTGGCGGCCACCGACCATGTCGTCCCCGCCGGTCACCGCCTCGCCCTCATCGTCGCGGGCACGGACAAGGACCTGATCGACCCGCCGTCGACCACCCCGACGCTCACGATCGACCTGTCCCGCACGAAGGCAGCCGTCCCGTTCGTGGGCGGCGCGTCGGCGTTCGCGCGCGCCACCGCGGGCGCCACGATCGCCGTACCGCGGGCCACGGCCCTCGACGGCCTCCAGGCCCCGCGCGCCGACCGGCGAGTTCCCGGAGGAGTCCGTTGATCCGAGCCCTCACGCTGAGCACGGCGGCCCTGGCCGCGTCCCTGGTCGCCGTGCCGGCCCACGCGACCGGGGCCCCGCCGCGCACCGGCTTCGAGCAGTCCGACGGCGCCCGCTGGACCGGCGAGACGGAGGAACAGGACTTCCTGAGGGCCGTCGACGCGGCGAGCGACCGGGTCTCGCTCGCCCGCATCGGTACGACGAAGCAGGGCCGACCCCTCCAACTGGTCCGGCTGGGCAGGCCGGGCGCCCCGAACAAGGTGCTCCTCGTGTGCAGCCAGCACGGCGACGAGCCGTCCGGCCGCGAGGCCTGCCTCTCCGAGGTCCGCGACCTGGCGTACGCGAAGGACGCCGGCACCCGGCGCTTCCTGGACCGCACCACCCTGCTCGTCGTGCCCACCGCCAACCCCGACGGCCGGGCCGCCGACACCCGCGGCAACAGCGACGGCGTCGACATCAACCGGGATCACCTCGCCCTCGGGACGGCCGAGGGACGGGCCCTGGCCGCCGTGATCCGCGACCGGCAGCCCGATGTCATCTACGACCTGCACGAGTACGGCGCCACGCCCCCCTACTACGACAAGGACCTCTTCGACCTCTGGCCCCGCAACCTCAACACGGACGAGGCGGTCCACGACGAGGCCGAGACCCTGTCCCGGGCGTACGTCCGCCCCGCCGCACAGCGCGCCGGGTACACGACCGGTACGTACGGCATCTGGACCGACCCGGTCACGGGCGACCCGATCAGACAGACCGCCGGTGACGGCCAGGAACGCATCCTGCGGAACATGTCCGGCATCAAGCACGCGGTCGGCCTGCTCATCGAGAGCCGCGTCGACGCAGCTGCGGACGTCGAGGAGGCGACGAACAACCGGCGCCGGGTCAGCTCCCAACTGGCCGCGCTGAAAGGCCTGTTCGGCTTCACCGACGAACGGCGCGGACGGATCGAGGCGGCCACCGGCACGGCCCGCCACGAGGGCTGGGCCGACACCGGACCCGTCTACCTCGGCGGCGCCGACAACGACCCGCCCGAACCCGCCGAGGTGATCCAGGACCCGCCCTGCGGCTACCGGCTCACCGACGCCCAGTACACGGAGGTCAAGGACGAACTCGCCCTGCACGGAGTGCGGACCGAGGGCACCTACGTCCCCCTCCGCCAGCCCCTGCGCGCCCTCGTCCCGCTGCTCCTCGACGCACGCGCCCCGTACCACCTGACGGCGGGGGAGCCCGACACCGACTGCTGAAGCGGCAACGAACAGCGGCACCTGTGGTACTCCGTACCCATGGTTTTCGGGAGAAGGTGCCGCAAATGACGGAAAACTCGAAGGAAAGGGACGGCCGGGAGGGTCCCTCGGACATTCCCGGCCCGCACACCACCGACCGCGTGGTGTTCGGCGTCACCGCCGTCATCACCGTGGCCTTCGTGATCTGGGGCTCGACGGCGACGGACTCGCTGGAGAGCGTCTCCACGAGGATGCTCAACGGCCTGATCCACAACGGCGGTTGGGCCTTCATGCTGGCGGCCTCCTGCTTCGTGGTCTTCGCCCTGTGGCTCGCGATCAGCCGCTACAGCCGCATCCACCTCGGCGCCGAGGGCGAGGAACCCGAGTTCAGGACGGTGTCCTGGGTCGCGATGATGTTCAGCGCCGGCATGGGCATCGGTCTGATGTTCTACGGCGTGAGCGAACCGCTCGCGCACTACACGGACCCGCCACCGGGCACCGACCCCGCCACCTCCGGCGACCGCATGGAGACGGCGATGGCCACCACCCTCTTCCACTGGACACTGCACCCCTGGGCGATCTACGCGGTGGTCGGTCTCGCCATCGCCTACAGCACCTACCGCAAACGCCGCCGCCAGACCATCAGCGCGGTCTTCACCCCGCTCATCGGCGAGAAGCACGCGAACGGCACCGCGGGCCGGGTGATCGACATCCTCGCGATCATCGCCACCATCTTCGGCTCGGCCGCCTCGCTGGGCCTGGGCGCGCTCCAGATCGGCTCCGGATTCCAGGAGCTGGACTGGATGGACGACGTGAGCGAGGGACTGCTCGTCGCCATCATCGCCGTGCTGACCCTGGCCTTCGTGGCCTCGGCGGTCTCCGGCGTGGAGAAGGGCATCCAGTGGCTGTCCAACACCAACATGGTGCTCGCCCTGATCCTCGCCGTGTTCGTGTTCATCGCGGGCCCCACGATCATCGTCCTCGATCTGCTGCCCACCTCGATCTTCGCCTACCTCGGAGACCTGCCCCAGCTCGCCGGCCGTACCGAGGCCAGCGGCGGCGAGGGCGTCGCGGACTGGCTCGGCAGCTGGACCGTCTTCTACTGGGCCTGGTGGATCTCCTGGACGCCGTTCGTCGGCATGTTCATCGCCCGCATCAGCCGCGGCCGCACCATCCGGCAGTTCGTCGGCGGCGTCATCCTCGTGCCCAGCACCGTCAGCCTGGTCTGGTTCGCGGTCTTCGGCGGCACCGCGATGAAGCTGAAGGAGGGCGGCGCGCTGCGCGGTGCCGACACCCCCGAGAGCCAACTCTTCGGAGTCCTCCAGGAGTTCCCCGTGGCGACCGCCACCAGCCTGCTCGTGATGATCCTGGTCGGCATCTTCTTCGTCTCCGGCGCCGACGCCGCCTCCATCGTGATGGGCACGCTCTCCCAGCGGGGCGCGCTCGAACCGGGCCGCTCCGTCGTCGTGTTCTGGGGCATCGTCACCGGAGCCGTCGCCGCCATCATGCTGCTCGTCGGCAGCGGCCAGGGCGACGCGCTCACCGGCCTCCAGAACCTCACGATCCTGGCCGCCGCGCCGTTCGTCCTCGTGATGATCGGCATGTGCGTCGCCCTCATGCGCGACCTGCGCCGCGACCCGGTCATCGTGCGCGGCGAGATGGGCTCCGAGGCCGTGGAACTCGCCGTGATCGAGGGCCACAAGAGGTACGACGGCGACTTCGAGATCAGGGTCGGCCCGGGCGCCGGCACGGAGACGGAGGGCGACCCGCTGGGCCACGACCACGGCTGAGCACGGCAGTTCAGGAGGAGGGTTCAGGAGAGGGCGTTCAGCAGAGGGCGTTCAGGAGGCGGCTAGCCCCGCCGCCTCCTCTGCACACCCCCACGCCACCGTCACCCCGGCCCCGCCGTGACCGTAGTTGTGCACCAACACCCGTCCGTCCGGCTGCGGTTCCCGCTCGAGGCGCACCGCGTCCCGCGCAGGCCGCAGCCCCACCCGGTGCCCCAGCACCCGCGCCCCCGCGATCTCCGGCCGCAGCGCCGCACAGCGCCCGACGATCGCCTCGGCCACCGCCGGATCCGGCTCCGTCGACCAGACACCGTCCTCCGCCGTCCCGCCCAGCACGAGCCGGTCCGCATGCGGGAAGAAGTACGCCATCTCCCCGTCGCCACCGGTCGACACCACCCACGTCCGGATGCCGGGGTTCGCCACGACGACCAACTGCCCTCGCACCGGCTTCACGGAGGCGTCCGGCACCAGCTCCCGCGCGCCCAGGCCCGTGCAGTTGATCACCACCGGCGCCCCCACGGCCCCGAGGCCGGACACCGTACGCGTCTCGATCGTGCCGCCCGCGTCGAGCAACCGCTGCCGCAGCCAGGGCAGATGGACCGGCATGTCCACGAGCGGCAGCCGTGCCCACAGCCCCGCCCCGGTGTACTCCTCGGCCGTGGCCGCACGCAGACCCGGCAGCCGCTCGCCCGCCCAGGCCCTCGCCTTGTCCAGGTCCGCCTCGCCCAGTACTCCTTCGACCATGCGTACGCCAGTACGGTCCGGGTCCGCCGCGAGCGCCTCGTACACCTCCAGCGAGCGCAGCGCCCACGCGCGGGCCGACGCGACCGGCTCGATCCGGTACGGCCACCACAGCGCCCCCGCAACCGACGAGGTGGTGCGCTCGACGGGATCCCGCGTCCACACCCGCACCCGACTGCCGCGCTCGGCCAGGACCACGGCCGTCGTCAGCCCGATCACCCCGCCGCCGACCACCACGACATCGCCGCTCAGCTCACTGTCCACGCCGGGACGTTAGCGGAATGTCGCATGCCGTGCGCAGAGCGCGCTTGCTGCGGGAATACTCGCAGCATGTCTGCCGAGTACGCGACCTTCGGCCTGGCACCGGCGATGCGTGCCGGTGGAGTCCTCGTCAACGGTGACTACCAAGTCCACCGGGACTTCGTGGACTTCATCGTCGACGGACGACCGCTGCTCTTCCAACTCTCCGACCTCGACGCCGTCTCCCCACTGGCCTCCGACGTACCACCCTCGATCTTCACCGCGCAGGTCCGCAGCCTCCTGCTGGAGACGGACGCCCCGCTTCCGGGCGGGCGCTACGTCATATACGGCTGTCCCGAGTGCGAGGACCTCGGATGCGGTGCCGTCACCGCCGTCATCGAGAAGGAGCACGGCGATTTCATCTGGCGGGACTTCGCCTGGCAGACCGACGAGCACGCCGACCTGGAGCGCAACGGCTACCACGGGATCGGCCCCTTCCGCTTCCGGGGCCCCGAGTACCGACAGTCCCTGGACTCCCTGCTCGGCCCCGACTCCGCGAGCCCGCGCCGCCGTGTGCTGCTCATCGGCGCCCGCGTCGCCCTCCTCGCCAAGCTCGCCGCCGCCCTGCGCACCATCGGTATCGGCGCCGACATCACCCAGGACGCCGACGGTGTGCCCGCCGACGAACTGCGCGCCTACGGTGCCGTCGCCTTCGGCCGTGCGGTCGGTCAGCAGGAACGTGCCGCCGTACGCCGTTCCTTCGAGCGCGCCGGCGTCGAGGTGGCCTACGTCGACGGCCTCGCCCCGATCGTCCCCCTCCTCGTCGCCCAGATCGAGCACGCCCTCGACCGCAGCCCGCAGGAACAGCGCCGTCTGACCCGGCTGGTCGCCGCCGACGGCGAGGCGGGCGTCGAGGTCACCTCGCCCTGCCGGGTGCGCCTCACCGCGTACCGCCTCGACCGGCTTCTGCGCACCCACGCCCAGGAGGTCTTCGACGGGGTCCTGGAGGCGGGCCGGCATCGCATCGCGCTGGACGCGAGGGCGGTGAAGGGGGAGTCGTTCGTGGTGGCGCGGACCTCGGGGAGCGTGCTGGTCGAGGCGATGGCGCACTGAGGGCCCCCGCCTCGGCGGGGGCCCCGGGTGCTCAGGAGAACAGCAGGCGCCAGGTCAGCGGACCGGGGTTGCCGTCGGCGTCGCCGCGCAGTTCCTTGCGCGACTTCTGGAAGGCCCGCACGTTGAGCTGGTCCGCCTCGCCCCACGTCTTGCTGGGGCCGACCTTGTAGTGGTCGCCGAAACCGCGCTTCACCAGCTGCTTGCCGAGCTGGAGGACGTACTTGTTGGAGGCGCCGGCCACGAAGTACTTGCGTCCCGGGAACGCGGGGACCTTGGGCTTGGCGGGCGTGCTGGTCGCGGGGGTGTCGTCGTCCACGTCCAGTTCGGCCTTGGCGTACTTGAGGAGTGCGGCGAAGTCGATCGCCCCCGGGTCGCCGTGGTCGTTCTCGACGACGTGGAGGTGCCCGCAGATCCCCTTGAACGCGTTCCACTGCGCGGCCGTCATCCGGGCCCCGCTGCCCTTGCCGTACGAGCTCGGATAGGCGGGCCACTCCTTCGGCCCCGACAGCGGCACGCCGTGCTGCTCGTGCATCCAGGCCAGGAAGCCGGCGACCTCCTGGAGGGCCCAGTCCGGGGCCTCCGGCCAGTAGATGTGCTCCTGGCCCGCGGCCGCCCACTTCTTGTGCGTCTTGGGGTCACAGGTGCCGACCAGCTCGACCTGGCACACGTTCGCGGTGTTGGTCTCCGCGCCGCCCCGCAGATTGACCAGGGCCCTGGAGGAGGTCTCGATGTCGAAGTGCTGGAACCACTTCAGCTTCTTGGCGTCGAAGTCCGGCACCGCCGTCAGGTTCGGAGCGGAGCCACCGCCCCCGTAGCCGGGCAGGGTCCGGCCCTCGGTGGTGTGCAGCACGACGACGTTGACTTCCATCGGGTCGCCGCCGAAGTCGTCCTGGTACCAGTTCGCCCGGCTCGCGCCCGGGTAGCGCTGGGGACCCGTCTTCGTACTCATCGCAGAACTCCTGAAAGGGTGACGTCGGTCGGATGGCCGTGCGGTACAAGAAAGTTGACCGTAAAAGTACGACCAACGGGGGGAGATCCGTGCGTGTTGCCGTTGCTTCGCCGTTGTCGCTTTGTTGTCCCGCCCTGCGGAGCGCGCGGCTCCGGCACGAAATCCGGGGCGAAGCGCCCTCGGGCACCTCGCTAGGATCGATCCCCTCATGACTGCAACCCTCGTCGCCAAGAATCTCGCCGCCGGCCACGGCGACCGCTCCCTGTTCGCCGGGCTCGACCTCGTCGTCGCGCCCGGTGACGTCATCGGGCTGGTCGGAGCCAACGGCGCGGGCAAGTCCACCCTGCTCAAGCTGCTCGCCGGGCTGACCACGCCGGAGGAGGGCGAGCTGCGGCTCTCCCCGCCGACGGCGACCGTCGGCCACCTCCCCCAGGAGCCGGAGCGCCGCCCCGGCGAGACGGTCAGGGAGTTCCTGGCCCGCCGCACCGGTGTCGCCGAGGCCCAGCGGGTCATGGACGAGGCGACCCAGGCCCTGGTCGACGGGGCACCCGGCGCGGACGACGCCTACGCCACGAGCCTGGAGCGCTGGCTCGACCTCGGCGGCGCGGACCTCGACGAGCGCGCCGCGGAGGTCGCCGACTCCCTCGGCCTCGCGGTGGACCTGGACCAGCCGATGACGTCCCTGTCCGGCGGTCAGGCGGCGCGGGCCGGCCTCGCCTCCCTCCTGCTCTCCCGCTACGACGTCTTCCTGCTCGACGAGCCCACCAACGACCTCGACCTGGACGGCCTGGAGCGCCTCGAACGCTTCGTGAGCGGTCTGCGCGCCGGCACGGTCGTCGTCAGCCACGACCGCGAGTTCCTCACCCGCACGGTCACCAAGGTCCTCGAACTCGACCTCGCGCAGGGGCAGATCAATCTCTACGGCGGCGGCTACGAGGCCTATCTGGAGGAGCGCGACGTGTCCCGCCGGCACGCCCGCGACGAGTTCGAGGAGTACGCCGACAAGAAGGCGGCCCTCCAGGACCGGGCGCAGACCCAGCGCTCCTGGATGGACAAGGGCGTCAAGAACGCGCGCCGCAAGGCGGGCAACGACAACGACAAGATCGGCCGCAAGTTCCGCAGCGAGGCCAGCGAGAAGCAGGCCGCGAAGGCCCGGCAGACCCAGCGCATGATCGAACGCCTGGAGGTCGTCGAGGAGCCGCGCAAGGAGTGGGAACTCCGCATGGAGATCGCCTCGGCCCCGCGCTCGGGCTCGGTGGTGGCGACCCTGCGGGAGGCCGAGGTCCGCCGCGGTGACTTCGTGCTCGGCCCGGTGACCCTCCAGATCGACTGGGCGGACCGGGTGGCGGTCACCGGCGCGAACGGCGCCGGCAAGTCGACCTTCCTCGGCGCCCTACTGGGCCGCGTCCCGGTCGACGCGGGCACCGCCGTGCTGGGCTCCGGCGTCCTGGTCGGCGAGGTCGACCAGGCCCGCAAGCTGTTCCACGGCCCCGAGTCACTGCTGGACGCCTTCTGCGCCGCGGTCCCCGACACCGAACCGGCCGAGGTCCGCACCCTGCTGGCCAAGTTCGGCCTCAAGGCGAACCACGTGCTGCGCCCGGCGGCCACGCTCTCCCCGGGCGAACGCACGAGGTCCGCCCTGGCCCTCCTCCAGGGCCGGGGCGTCAACCTCCTGGTCCTCGACGAACCGACCAACCACCTCGACCTCCCGGCCATCGAGCAGCTGGAGTCGGCGCTCGACGCCTACGAGGGCACGCTGCTCCTGGTCACCCACGACCGCCGAATGCTGGACGCGGTCCATGTGACCCGCCGTCTGGAGGTCGCGGACGGCAAGGTGACCGAACGCTAGGACCGGTGGCGCAGCAGCGCGCACACGAAGTTCTCCTGGGGGGAGAGTCGCGAAGCGGCTCCCCCCAGGGGCGCGGGGAACCGCGCGACCAGCCACAACGCACCCGCACCCGCCCTCAACCTTTCAGCGCTTCCCCTTCTTGGGGTCGAGCAGCCCCGCCTTGCGCAAGGCATCGGCCATCGCGCTGTTCGCCGGCGGCGCCGCCTGTCGTGCCGCACCACCCTGCCCGCCACGGCCACCACCCTGACGCTGCTGGCCCTGCTGCTGCCGCTGCTGAGGCGGACGCCCGCCGCGCTGCTGGCGGCGCTCACCGCCGGAGGCCTGCGCCTCGTCGTCCAGCCGCAGCGTCAGCGAGATCCGCTTGCGCGGGATGTCGATGTCGAGGACCTTCACCTTGACGATGTCACCCGGCTTCACCACGTCCCGCGGGTCCTTCACGAACGTCTTCGACAGCGCCGAGACATGCGCGAGGCCGTCCTGGTGGACACCGATGTCGATGAACGCCCCGAAGGCCGCCACGTTGGTGACGACACCCTCCAGGACCATCCCGGACTCCAGGTCGGAGATCTTCTCGACGCCCTCCTTGAAGGTGGCCGTCTTGAAGGCGGGCCGCGGGTCACGCCCGGGCTTCTCCAGCTCCTTGAGGATGTCGGTGACGGTCGGCAGACCGAAGGTCTCGTCCACGAACTCCTGCGGCCGAAGCGACCGCAGCACACCCGTGTTGCCGATCAGGGACGCGACCTCCTGGCCCGCCGTCTTCACCATGCGCCGGACCACCGGGTACGCCTCCGGGTGCACGCTGGACGCGTCCAGCGGGTCGTCACCGCCGCGGATCCGCAGGAACCCCGCGCACTGCTCGTAGGCCTTCGGGCCGAGGCGGGCCACCTTCTTCAGCGCGGTGCGCGAGGTGAAGGGACCGTTGGCGTCGCGGTGCGCCACGATGTTCTCGGCGAGGCCCGAGGTGATGCCGGAGACCCGGGCGAGCAGCGGGGCCGACGCCGTGTTGACGTCCACTCCCACGCCGTTCACACAGTCCTCCACGACCGCGTCCAGCGAACGCGACAGCTTCACCTCGGACAGGTCGTGCTGGTACTGGCCGACCCCGATGGACTTCGGGTCGATCTTCACCAGCTCGGCCAGCGGGTCCTGGAGACGGCGGGCGATCGACACCGCGCCGCGCAGTGACACGTCCATGTCCGGCAGTTCCTGCGAGGCGAAGGCGGACGCCGAGTACACGGACGCGCCCGCCTCGGACACCATCACCTTGGTGAGCTTCAACTCGGGGTGCTTGGTGATGAGGTCACCGGCGAGCTTGTCGGTCTCGCGGGACGCCGTGCCGTTGCCGATCGCGATCAGGTCGACCGCGTGCTCCTTGGAGAGGCGGGCCAGCTTGGCGATCGCCTCGTCCCACCTGTTGGCCGGGACGTGCGGGTGGATGACGTCGGTGGCGACGACCTTGCCGGTGGCGTCGACGACGGCGACCTTCACGCCCGTACGGAACCCGGGGTCCAGGCCCAGCGTCGAGCGGGTGCCCGCGGGGGCGGCGAGTAGCAGGTCGCGGAGGTTGGCCGCGAAGACGTTCACCGCCTCGTCCTCGGCGGCGGTGCGCAGCCGCAGCCGCAGGTCGATGCCGAGGTGCACCAGGATGCGGGTGCGCCAGGCCCAACGCACGGTGTCCTTGAGCCACTTGTCGCCGGGCCGCCCGCGGTCCGTGATCTGGAACCTGTGGGCGACGATCCCCTCGTACGACGAAGGGCCCTCGGTGGCCTCTTCGGGCTCAAGGACGAGGTCGAGGACGTCTTCCTTCTCGCCGCGCAGCATCGCCAGGACGCGGTGCGAGGGCAGCGCCTTGAAGGGCTCCGCGAAGTCGAAGTAGTCGGCGAACTTGGCGCCCGCCTCCTCCTTGCCGTCCTTCACCTTGGCGGCGAGGCGCCCGCGCACCCACATGCGCTCGCGCAGCTCGCCGATCAGGTCGGCGTCCTCGGAGAACCGCTCGGTGAGGATGGCCCGGGCGCCGTCGAGCGCGGCCTGCGGATCGGCGACGCCCTTGTCGGCGTCGACGAACGCGGCGGCGGCGGCCAGCGGTTCGACGGTCGGGTCACCGAGCAGCCCCTCGGCGAGCGGCTCAAGGCCCGCCTCCCGCGCGATCTGCGCCTTGGTCCGGCGCTTCGGCTTGTACGGCAGGTAGATGTCCTCCAGGCGCGCCTTGGTCTCGGCCCCCCGGATCTGTGCCTGAAGCTCCTCGGTGAGCTTGCCCTGCTCGCGTACCGACTCCAGGATCGCCGTCCGCCGCTCCTCCAGCTCCCGCAGATAACGCAACCGCTCCTCGATCGTGCGCAGCTGCGCGTCGTCGAGCATCTCGGTCGCTTCCTTGCGGTAGCGGGCGATGAAGGGCACCGTCGAACCGCCGTCGAGCAGTTCCACGGCGGACTTGACCTGCCGCTCCCGTACGCCGAGCTCCTCGGCGATCCTTCCTTCGATGGATCCGATGTCGATGGGCTCGCGTGTCGTCACGATGCCGTACCGCCTTCTCACAGAGGTTGCGCGGCAATTGTGGCAGGTGGCACCGACAGTCGGGGATCAGGGCGCGGACATCAGACCCGGCGACCGCACGCGGGGCGCGAGGCGCCGCCGAACAGCCGGGCCAGCGCCCGGAAGGGCAGCGTCACGACGGTGGCTATGGCGCCGCCGACCTGCCGGAGCACGTCCGCGATGGCTCGGAACACTGACTTCCCCTTACATCAGCCGGCCACACGACCGGAGACTCCGGGTACCTCACCACCGCTCCGACATGCACCCGCTTTCACCACGCCGCCACGCGCCGACGTCCGGGACCACCACCGGGCCGCACCTGGCACACCCGCCCGGCGCCCAGGCCCGCCCCGCACGCGCCCGTGCTCAGACGTTCCACCCCGCCAAGCCGCCCGGTCGGTTCTCAGCCCTTCCCGATCAGATCCGGCGGATACGCCCCCGCCGCCAGCGCGGCCCGCGCGAACCCCGTCCCGAGTTCCGTCAACCGTGCGACGCCCACCGCGCCGAGGTGTTCGTACGGCGCCCGGTCCAGCCGGTCCGTCTCCTCCTCGATCTCCTCGCGCAGTGCGGCGCCCCGCTCGGTCAGCTCACCGGCCTCGTCCAGCAGACCGCGGTCCCGGAGCCGTGCGACCGCCGCGTCCCATTCGTCCTGGCTCCAGCCGCGCGTGGCGAGCACCCACTTGGGGCTCATGCCCTTGCCGGTCGCCGAGTGGGCCACCATGGCCTCCAGGCCGTTCAGCTCCGCGGCCGTCAGCGCGGCGAGATGGCCGTCGCCCCGGTGCTCGCGCAGCAGGGTCGCGGCATGGAAGTACGCGAGGTGCGGCTCCTCCGGCACCGGCAGATCCGCGTGCGCCGCGTACAGCGGGCGGGCACCGCGCGCACAGCCCTCGCTCGCGCGCAGCGCCAGCTCCGCGGCCTCCGCCATCTCCGGTGACGCCAGCGTCTGCGCGCCGAGCAGCCGCCGCAGCGCCGCGTCGACGCCCCGCACGCGTGCCGCGAGGACGTCCTGCGGCGAGGCCGTGGCCCAGACGGCGGGGACGAACCGGGCCACGAGCTCGTGCTTGTAGTTGGAGAACGTCGCCGTCACCGTCCCGGCGCCCACCGGCCCCATGGCGGCGGCCCGCACCGCGAAGTTCGCGGCTCTGGGGTGCGTGATCCCGATCCCGGCCAGTTCCTTGCCCAGCTCGGGCGCGAAGTAGGACGTGGCGTGCAGCGAGTTGAGCACATTCGCGCAGCGGCGGACGGCTCGCGGCTCGATGGGGACGGTAGTCATGCCTGGCAGGTTACCAACCGCTTGGTATGCCCCTCCAGGGCGGGGAAGGACGTGGCAGGAAACGTGGGGTACTCGTCATTGCGGCCGTCCTGAGACCCGCCCAGAATCGAGTGCATGACGCAGCGAACCGTCCTCGTCGTCCTCTTCGACGGCGTGCAGAGCCTCGATGTCACCGGCCCCCTGGAGGTGTTCGCCGGGGCCGAGACACACACCCCGGGCACCTACCGCATCCGTACGGCCTCCCTGGACGGCGCCGCCGTGCGTACCTCCAGCGGCCTGACCCTCGTACCGGATCTGGCTCTCACGGACGCGTCCGCCCCGCACACCCTCCTGGTCCCCGGCGGCCAGGGCACCCGCCGTCCCGATCCGCGGCTGACCGAGTGGCTGCGCGAGTACGGACCGCGCGCCGCGCGCCTCGTCTCCGTCTGCACCGGCGCGATTCTGCTCGCCGAGGCGGGCCTGCTCGACGGCCGTCGCGTCACGACCCACTGGGCGTACTGCGACACACTCGCCCGCGACCATCCGGCGATCGACGTCGAACCCGCCCCGATCTACATCCGGGACGGCACGGTCGCCACCTCCGCCGGTGTCACCTCCGGAATCGACCTCGCCCTCGCACTGGTCGAGGAGGACCTGGACCGGGATGTCGCCCTCACCGTCGCCCGCCATCTCGTGGTCTTCCTGCGCAGACCGGGCAACCAGGCCCAGTTCAGCGCCCAGCTGGCCGCGCAGACCGCGCGACGCGAACCCCTTCGGGAGGTCCAGCAGTGGATCACCGAGCATCCGGGCGGCGACCTGAACGTCGAGTCGCTCGCCGCCCGCGCCCGCCTCTCGCCCCGCCACTTCGCCCGCGCCTTCCAGGCGGAGACGGGCATGACCCCCGGCCGCTACGTCGACCGGGTCCGCCTCGAACACGCCCGCCGCCTCCTGGAGGACACCGCCGACGGCGTCGAGGAGATCTCCCGCGCCAGCGGCTACGGCACCTCCGAGACCATGCGCCGCGCCTTCGTCAAAACCCTGGGCACACCCCCGGCCGAGTACCGCCGCCGCTTC
>NZ_JABERD010000178.1 GCF_013044505.1 Streptomyces sp. S3(2020)
GGGGGGGGGGGGGGGGGGGGGGGGGGGGGGGGGGGGGGGGGGGGGGGGGGGGGGCTGGGGGGGGGGGGGGGGGGGCGGTGGGGTGGGGGGCGGGGGGCGGGGGGGCGTCGGAGATTAGGAGTTGGACGCCGAGCAGGCGGCGGGCGGTGAGGGGGCGGAGGATGGGGAGCCAGCGGGGGCTGTCGTCGGGGGTGGGCACGTCGGTGCGGGCGAGCTGTCCGGTGCGGTCCATGCCGGAGGTGTCGGCACGGGCGTGGGCGGTGCCGGCGGCGTGGTGGCCCGTGTGCTCGATGATCCTCCGTTCCAGGGCGCGGGCGTAGTCGGCGTCGAAGGGCAGCTGATCGCCGCCCAGTGCCTGCCAGTGCGCGACCCGGCGTTCCAACTCGGCCTCCACGCCATGGTCTTCCACCGGGCGGGACCACACCTCCAGCAGGTGCGGGGCGACGCCGGGCAGCTCCTCCGGCGGGATGCGGGTTCCGTCCGGAGCCACGTACGGGATGCCGCTGAGGGCCGCCGTACCGATCAGGGTCGCGCTGAGCAACCGGTCGGGATGGTCGGCCACGAGGAGTTGGGTGAGCATGCCGCCCAGCGACATACCGACGACGTGGGCGCGTTCGACACCGAGCCGGTCCAGCACTGCGACGGCGTCTTCCGCGAGTCGGGTGAGCGGGTAGGGCCGCTCGTCGAACCGCCAGGTCGAACGGCCGGTGTCCCGGTGGTCGTAGCGGATGACGCGATGGTGGGTGCCGAGCCTGTCGACCAGTTCGTCGGGCCACCCCAGCCCCGACGCCTGGGCACCCATGATCAGCAGCAGCGCAGGGGCCCCGGCCGAGCCGCGCTCCTCCATCCACAGGCGCACACCGGGGGCCACGTCGACCATGCGTTCCACTCCTGCGCTCCTCAACCGATCAACCAAGACGAGACGTATCGTATCGCAACCGACCGCATTCGACCACGTTTGCCGACTCCCGCCGCCCGTCCGTAGGTTGACCCGATGGGCCTCTTCGACAAGCTGACCGGCACGCGTCATCCCGACAGCGGCATCGCACCGCGTTCCGCCGAGGAGGTCCGGACCGCGCTGCTCGCCGTCAACGGACCCGACGTGCCGTACGCCGTGCGCGACGCCCTGCCCGACGAGCGTGCCGACCTGGTCGCGGAGTGGCGGATCGAGGAACCCGCCTGGCACACCTTCTTCGCCCGCACCCGGCTCACGTCGACCCTCAGGACACGGATGCGCCTGGTCCCGGACGACCACGAGGTGCGCGCCGTCGACGAGCAGTGGCAGGTCACCTGGGTCGGGGAGACGCCCCGGCTCGCCCTCTCCCGTGAGTACTCCCGCGGGCAGGTCTCCGCGGTCAGCAGGCAGTGGACGTACGAGCGCGGAGCCGACGGCCGCAGGCACCGGACGGAGGTCTTCCGCTTCGATCCCGCGGAGCTCAAGGACCCGCTGCGCGCGGCGGTCCTCGGCGCGGGATGGACATGGCGCGGCGTGGCCTTCAGACTCTGACGCCCTGGCCCGGCCCGCCACGGCGTCCGGCACGGCCGAGGCGTCCGTCTCATTTGCCGACCGGCCTGCGCGCCGAGCGACCCATGGCCCAAGATGAGCAGGTCATGCACCGGCCCGCCACGCACCGTCCAGCGCCTCTGCCCGTCCTGCGGGCCGCGGTGTTCGCCGTCGTCGGCACGGTGCTGGGGGTGAGCGCCCACCACCTGGCCGCCGAGGGCTCCGTCCCCTGGGCGCAGGGCTCGGCCGTGGCCGCCGCGCTGTTCGGTCTGGGGCTGGTCGGCGTACGCCGTCCCCGGCACGTGGGTACGGTCGTGGCCTGCAGTGTCGTGGGCCAGTCCGGGCTGCACCTGTGGCTGACCCTCGGCGCGCACCCACAGCCCCCCGCCCACCAGCACGGTCACCATGTGCGGGGCGCGCACACGGGCTCCTACGACTCCGTGGCCATGGCGGCGGCCCACGCCCTGGCCGCCGTACTCGTCGCGATCCTCCTGCACCGCGCCGACTCGGCCTGCTGGACCCTCGCGCGCGGCGTGGCCGCGGTGCTCGACGCGGCGCGCGCCCATGTCGCCGCCGCGCACACCTTGTTCACCCGGCCTCGGACGGTCGTGCGGCTCCGGCCGCCGGTTCCCGTGCCGACGCCGACCGGACGGTCCGCGGCCACCTGTCCGGTACTCGCGTACGCGGTGGTACGGCGCGGTCCTCCCGCGGCCGGGTCGGCCTGAGTCAACTGACCCGGCCGGGAAGCCGGTTGCGGCGATCCCGGCACACCCCCCTGCCTGGAGACACCCATGTCCCGCACCACCCGCCGCCTCGCCGTCGCCACCGCGGCCGCGGCAACCGCCGTCCTGCTCACCGCCGTTCCGGCCGCCGCCCATGTGGAGGTGGAGGCCGAGAACGCGCGGGCCCTCGCCCAGAACGTCGAGCTCACCTTCACCGCCGAGTCGGAGTCGGCCACCGCCGGCGTCACCCAGATCCGGGTGATCCTGCCCAAGGGCATCACCCCGTCCGACGTGACGTACGAGGACGGCCCCGAGGGCTGGGAGTTCGCCACCACCGACGACGGGTACACCGTCAAGGGCCCGGCCGTGAAGGTCGGTGGCGACGCCGAGCACTCGATCGTCGTACGGCAACTGCCCGACGCGAAGGAGCTGGCGTTCAAGACGCTCCAGACCTACAGCGACGGCAAGGTCGACCGCTGGATCGAACTGGGCGAGTCCGACGACGGGCACGGACACGGGCACGGCAACGAGGCCCCGGTCCTCGAACTGAAGGCGGCCGCGCCGGGCGCGACCACGGTCAGCCCCGCCCCCAGCGCGTCACCGACCCCGACGCCTACGCCGACGCCGTCGGCCGCGGAGACCAACGTCTCTCCCACCCCGCAGGCCGCCGACACCGAGCAGGACGAGGACAGCGGACCGTCCACGGGCGTGTGGATCGGCATCGCGGCGGCCGTGCTGCTCGTGGCGGGGGCGGTCGTTGCCGTCGTACGCCGACGGGGCGGCGCCCAGCAGTAGTCCGGCAGCGCTCTCCAAGGGCCCTCGCACGCACGGAAGTCCGCGGTACGGAAGTCCGCGGTGCGGGGGCCTTTCCCCAGAAGTTCTTTCAGAAGTTCTTGACGAGCAAGGTCGCCAGCCACAGCGCGACCACCACCGCGGCGAGCACTCCGACCACCTGGACGGCCCGGACAGGAATCCTGCGCATCGCGTCCGCCCTCTCCTCGACTCCTGACGCAGTCCTACCCCGAACACTGGCCACCGGCACGGTTCACCGCGACGATCCCAGGGAATCCCGACCAACCGGCGGTCAAGGAGAGCCCCTATGAAGGCCATCGTCCAGAACGCCTACGGTTCCACCGACACACTGCACCTGCGGGACATCGACCGTCCCGTCCCCCGCGACGACGAGGTGCTCGTCGAGGTGCGGGCCGCCGGCGTCGACCCGAGCGTCTGGCACCTGATGACCGGACGGCCCTACATCGCCCGGCTCAGCCCGCAGCTCGGGCTGCGCCGCCCCGCCCACACCGTGCGCGGCTGGGACGCCGCCGGACGTGTCGAGGCCGTGGGCGCCGGGGTGACGGCGTTCAAGCCCGGTGACGAGGTCTTCGGCCAGTGCGACGGCTCCTTCGCCGAATTCGCGTGCGGCAAGGCCGAACAACTCGCCGCCAAGCCGGCGAGCCTCTCCTTCGAACAGGCCGCCGTCCTGCCCGTCTCCGGAGTCACCGCCCTCCAGGCCCTCGCCGTGGCACTCCCCCGGCCAGGGCAGAAGGTCCTCGTCATCGGCGCGTCGGGCGGGGTGGGGACCTACGCCGTCCAGCTCGCGGCACACTACGGCGCCGAGGTCACCGGCGTCTGCGGCCCCACCGCGGCCGACCTGGTCCGCTCGCTCGGCGCCACCGACGTCGTCGACTACACCCACGAGGACATCACCGGCCGGCCAGTCCGCTACGACCTCATCGTCGACGCCGCCGGCAACCGCTCCCTCTCCCGGCTGCGCCGTGTCCTCGCCCCGCGCGGCACCGCCGTCTTCGTCGGCGGCGAGGACGCGGGCCCCGTGCTCGGCGGCCTGGACCGGTTGGCCCGCGGCCTGCTGCTCTCGGCCTTCGTGGGCCAGCGCTTCCGGCCACTGTTCGCTGCCACCCGCCAGCAGGACCTCCTCGCGCTCAAGGAACTCATCGACACGGGCGCGATCACTCCGGTCATCGACCGCGCCTACCCCCTCGCCGAGGCAGCCGACGCCGTACGCCACCTGGAGAAGGGCCATCCACGGGGCAAACTGGTCGTCACGGTCTGACCACGTGCTTTCCCGTACCCTCGCCGAAAACCACCCGTCCTCCGACAAGACACGGACCCGTACCACGGCGGCCGTCGAGTCACTGCACTACTCGGTCAACGTGCACCCCGAGGCGCTCTCCGCCCGGGCCGCGGGGCCGGTCGCCCCGGGACTGCCGGGACGCGCTGCGGGCGCATGCCGCCGAGCACGTCGAGGAACTCGGGCGTACGGCCGTACGTCCGGTGCTGGAGCGTGCGGACCGGATCGGGGGCGACGGGCACGTGGTGCTCGGCGCCCGGTCGGTCATCCGTCAGTCGGTGCGCGCGCCCTCCTGACGGCCGGGGGTTTCCACTCGGGTGAGCCAGGTCGTGAGGAGCGTTTCGAGGGTTTCGGCCTCGGTGGAGGTGAGCAGGTCCAGGAGGCGGTGTTCGTTGCGCATGTGGTCGGTGAAGGCCCGGTCGATCAGTTCGCGGCCGGGCCTGGTGAGGGCGACGATCCGGCCCCGCTGGTCGTCGTCGGCCCGTCGGCGGGTGACGAGTCCGGCGCGCTCCAGGCGGTCGATCCGCTTCGTCATCGCCCCGGTGGTGACCATGGTGTGCGCGGCGAGTTCGCCGGGCGCCCGTTCGTAGGGTTCACCGGCGCGGCGCAGGGCGCACAGGACGTCGAACTCCCCCTCACTCAGGCCGTATTCGCCGTAGACGAGGCAGAGCTCCTCGGTGAGCCGGTCGGCCAGGCGGTGCAGTCGTCCGATCACTCCTTGCGGGGTGACGTCGAGGTCGGGCCGCTCACGACGCCAGTCGGCCTGGATGCGGGCCACGCGGTCGGGTTGTTCCATGCGGTCACAATACCTTCCCAGGAAGTTATATTGGCTTCCATGGAAGCCAATACACGCTGGGTGGCGCTGACCGCGGTCGCGCCGGTCGCCTGGGGGACCAACTACTTCGTCACGCACGAGTACCTGCCCGCGGACAGCCCGCTGTACGGGGCGGCGCTGCGGGCGCTGCCCGCCGGGCTCGTCCTGCTGGCGCTGTGCCGGAAGCTGCCGCGCGGTGTGTGGTGGGGGCGGTCCGCGGTGCTGGGCCTGCTCAATGTGAGCGTGTTCTTCGTGCTCGTCTACGTCGCTTCCCAGCTGCTTCCGACGAGCATCGCCTCGACGGTCATGGCGCTGTCCCCGCTGACGATGATGCTCATCGCCTGGCCCCTGGTCGCCGAGCGGCCGGGCCTCGCGCACCTGACCGGTGCGGCGGTCGGGCTCGCCGGGGTGTGCCTGATGCTGCTCACCGGGGAGGGCGGGGTGAAGGTGCCGGGCGTCCTCGCCTCGGCGGGGGCGATGCTGGTGTCGGCCTTCGGTCACATCCTGACCAAGCGGTGGAACGCCGGTACGGACGTGCTGGCCTCCACCGCCTGGCAGCTCACCGCCGGCGCGCTGTTCCTGCTGCCGGTCGCGGCGGTCGTGGAGGGCCCGCCGCCCGCGCTCTCCCCGTCGGCGCTCCTCGCCTTCGGCTATGTCTCCCTGGTCGCCACCGCGCTGGCCTTCACCGTCTGGTTCGCCGGACTGCGTCATCTGCCCGCGGCGACCGTGGGTCTGATCGGTCTGCTCAACCCGGTGACCGGCGTGCTGCTCGGCACGGCCGTGGCGGGCGAGGCGATGACGGGCCGGCAACTGTGCGGGCTGGCGCTCGTACTGACCGGCGTGGTCCTGGGCAGGCCCGCGCGCCCGGGGCGACGGAACTCCCGTCCGCGAGCCCTCACGCCTCCCGCACCTGAGCCCTCCGCCTGCGATCGCCGCTGAAACCGGTGCAAGGTGGAGAGGTGACCGAACGAGGCTTCGACGTATGGGCGGCCGGGGACGCGTACGAGCGGTACATGGGCCGCTGGAGCCGGCTGGTGGCCGACGAGTTCGTGGCGTGGCTCCCCTGTCCGCCCGGCGCGCGGTGGCTGGACATCGGATGCGGCTCGGGCGCCCTGACCTCCGCGGTGGCCGCCCGCTGCCGGCCCCGGACACTGGTCGGTCTTGACGGGTCCGCCGGGTTCGTCACCACGGCCCGCGCCTCGACCGCCGCCCCGGCACGCTTCGCGGTGGCGGACGCCCGGGCCCTGCCGGTGCGGGACGCGGTCTTCGACTCGGTCGTCAGCGGACTGGTCCTCAACTTCCTGGCCACGCCCGGTGCCGCGCTCACCGAGGCGGCGCGCGTGGTCCGGCCCGGCGGCCTGGTCGCCGCCTATGTGTGGGACTACGCCGAGGGCATGGAGTTCCTGCGCCACTTCTGGGGTGCCGCGACCACCGTGGACCCGTCGGCGGCCGCGCATG
This sequence comes from Streptomyces sp. S3(2020), assembly GCF_013044505.1. GTDB lineage: Bacteria > Actinomycetota > Actinomycetes > Streptomycetales > Streptomycetaceae > Streptomyces. The sequence continues at coordinate 6,588 of NZ_JABERD010000178.1, forward strand.
ACGAGAGCCGCCGCTTCCCCCTCTGCGACCCGACCGCACTGGCCGACCTGTGGAACGAGGCCGGACTGACCCGGGTGACGGTCGCGCCGATCGGCATCACCACCCTCTTCCCCCACTTCGACGACCTGTGGTCCCCGTTCCTGTCCGGCCAGGGCCCCGCCCCCGGTTACGTCGCCACCCTCTCGCCGGCCACCCGGGAGCGGCTGCGCCGGACGCTGCGGGACCGGGTGCCGGCCGGGGCCGACGGGGCGATCACGCTGAAGGCCCGCGCGTGGACCGTACGGGGGAGCAAGCGGGATCACTGAGAACGCCCGGTAGCCTCCTCGCGGTGAATCTGAATCCCTTCGACGGCACGCCCAAAGGACTGACCTCCCGGGCCTGCGGTTTCCTCAGCCACCACTGCGTCAGGGTCGACATCAAGCCAATGGAGCAACACCGGCAAAAGTGGCTGGAGTTGGACATCCCCGCGGAGGAGACAGACCGCGTCGTGGCGTTCCAGCGCCGATGGGGCGGCCTCGCACTGCCACCCTCCCCGCGCTACGAAGGTGGGTTCATGATCGGACCCGGTGGGGAGTTCGGCCTCCACTCGTGGCGCTGGACCGCCCTGCACGAGACGATCGAGGGGTGTGTGGAGTCCCTCGCCCTGGCCCACCACGCCGCCTTGTGGGCCAAGTGCATCACCAAGGTGACCGGCGACGAGGTCGAGGCCGTCGCGCTGGACGGCTATCAGCCGGTGCGCGAGGTCAGAGGGCTGGCGGACACCTGGTGGCGGGGCGCCGACTCGCTGGTGGCGATCTACAACGGCGAGGCCGACTGCCTTTCGGCTCCCCGGAGCCGTACGGCGCTGATCTACTCCGGACTCGACGAGTGGGGCCTGGGAGGGGACGTCGGGGACGACGAGGGATGAGCACCCCGAGCCTTGCCCCATATACCCTCCAGGGGTATGTTCCGCCCAAGGGAACTCCCCCACCGCACAAGGAGGGTGAACGCCATGTCCGAGAACCCTGCCGGCGTCGAAGGCTTCGCCGAGGACGAGTACGGCGAGGTGCGGCGGGTCTTTCAACGGCTCGTGGACGACGGGGCGGAGACCGGGGCCGGGCTGTCGGTCTGGCGCGACGGGCGGGAGGTCGTGCGGCTGAGCGCGGGGTGGGCCGACGCCGGGCGGAGTCGGCCATGGCGGGCGGACACGCTGGTGATGCCGTACTCGCTGTCGAAGACCTTCGTCACGCTCGCGGCGCTGGTGGCGGTGCGCGAGGGCGCGGTGGCGTTGGACGAGCCGGTCGGCACGTACTGGAAGGCGTACGGGAGCAACGGCAAGGAGGCGACCACTCTCCGCCAGATCCTCACGCACCGCGCGGGCCAGCCCCGCTTCCCCGCCGAGGCCGCCGGCCTCGACCTGCTGGACGACGCCGGGCTGCGGGCCGGCCTGGCGCGGGCGGCACCGGAGTACGTCCCGGGCGCCTCGCTCGGCGAGCACGCGCTGACGTACGGCCATCTCGTCGACGGCGTCCTGCGCGCGGCCGCCGGCACCACGCTGGGGGCGGTGTTCAACGACGTCGTGCGGCCGGCACTGGGTCTCGACGCCTGGTTCGGCGTACCGGACGACGCGTTGGACCGCGTCGCCGACCTCGAGTACGCGCACCCCGACTGGCCCGAGCGGCTGCCCGCCGCACCCTGGCTGCGGATCCCCGACGGCGCCCTGGACACGGAACGCACCAACTCCCGGGCCTGGCGCCAGTCGGTGTTCGGCGCCACCAACCTCCAGACGACGGCCACCTCGACGGCGGCCTTCTTCTCCCGGCTCACCGACGAGGACGGTCCGGTACGTCAACTCCTGGGCCCGCGGCTGCACTCAGAGCTCCTCACCTCACAAGTCACCGGCCACGACGAGGTCTTCGGCACCCGCATCACCTGGACGCTGGGCCTCATCCGGGACAAGGGGAAGATCGCCAAGGGTGGCATCGGCGGTTCCGCCGCCTGGTGGTCGCTGCGGCACCGGCACGCCTGCGCGTATCTGACCCGTCGGCTGGACGACCACGCGCGCGCCGCCCGGATCGCCGCGGCCCTGGGAGACGACCTGACCGTCGTGGGCGAGGACTGAACAGGCCCCGCCTCTAGCGGAGTTCGACCGTGGCGCCACGGCGTTCGAGGAGTCGGACGATGTCCTCGAAGTAGGTGAGCCCCTCCTCGGACACGTCGTCGGCGAAGGCCTGCCGTGCGATGTGGGAGTCGTGCCAGATCAGGGTGAAGGGCGCCGCTATGCCGAAGCCACCGCTCAGGCAGTCCCGCAACGCGTTCCACTCACGCCCGAGGTAGCCGCCCGGGCCCACCAGCGCCTCGGCCATCGCACAGTGCAGGCCGGGCTCGTCGGTGACGAAGCCGCCGTCGAGGTGGTGGACGCCGCCGGAGCGGTCGGGGCGCTGCTCGCGCATGCCGGTGGCCGTGAGTTCGAGCCACTCGGCACGGGCCTCGGTGGAGTACGGAGCCCATTGGTTGCGGACCGTCGGGGCGCCTCGGTACCAGGTCTCCCAGACCGGACGGGCCACCAGCGGGCGCTGCTCGCCGCCGTCGGTGAGGGTGATGTCCAGGAGGTCGGCGCCGAGCACGGACGGGCGCGCCTTCTCGATGCGCAGATACACCTGGTGGCGGTACATCACCCGGCCGTGGCGGTCCAGCGCCCACAGCCCGACCCAGTCCCTGTCCCACTTGCGCCGTCGCGCCAGCACCGTGCGCAGCGGCTCGGCGGGCTCACAGCCGACGAGGTGCATCGGCACCGGCCGCCGGCCGTAGCGGGAGACGAACAGGCCCTCCACGTCCAGGCACTCCCCGGCAGGCGTGGCACTCGTGGTGGTCCCCGCGAACACCTTGAACACCGGCCGTGCCGGCCGTGTGTGCTCCCAGGCGTGTTCCTCTTCGACGCCCGCGCCCACGACGACGTCCACCAGTGCCGGATCGCTCCGGTTCGGCCGGTGTGCCATGACGACGGTGTCGACCAGGGTCCACCACTGCAACGGGTGTTCCTCGTCCCAGACCTCGACGCACACGTCACCCAGCAGCCGGGTGCCGGTGCCGTCCGGCGACAGGGCGTGCCGCAGAGTGCCTTCGGGAGTGCAGCCCCGCAGGGTCAGGACCTCACGCGGCGGCGGCACCTTGTCGGCGAACAGGCCCTCGACTCCGGCACACCGTCCCCAGTACCGCTCCTCGCCGTCCGCGTCCTCCTGGACCAGCAGATACCTGACCGGGACATCCCGCTCCCAGACCGCGTGCTCCGCGCCCCGCACCCGTCCCCCACCCTCGAACCACCGGCGCCTGAAACGTCCTTGGGATCAGGCCCACGGAAGCGTTTCACCCGGGCGCGGTTCACGCATCTCCTTTACCGGCTCATACGTCGCCGAGGAATCCCGGATCGGCCGGGCCCAGCTGCCGGGCGAAGTCGGCGGCGACCCCGAGGACCTCGCGCATCGGCACCGCCCGCCAGCTGTTCGCGGTGAGGTCGGCGCAGGCTTCCTCGGTCCACAGGAACGGGAACACGCTGATGCCCTGCGAGAGGTCCAGCGCGGCGGCCTCCTCGCGCCAGCCGGGCCGGCGCAGTCCGTCGTAGAACGTCTCCAGGCGGCCGGACAACAGCCAGAGCAGCCAGGAGGAGTGGCCCATGTCCATGGCCTCCCACTCCAGGGTGTCGGGCGCGAAGTAGGTCATCCGGCCCGGAGAACCGGGGCGGCCGGAGGCGGCGGGGTCATGGCCGTTCAGGGTGAACACGCCTCCCAGTACGTCCTGTCCCACGACGAGTCCGGTCTCGGGAAACCAGTCCGGGTCGAAGGTGTCGGGGAAGCGGTTGACCCGGGCCAGGCTCGGCAGGCCGTCGCTCGCCCCGGAGCCGCCGCCGAAGACCCGTACCCAGCCGTCGTCGAGGACCAGTCCGCCGCAGTTCCAGGCCAGGGCGCCGAGTGTGGAGCCTGTGGTGACCTGCATCTGGAGCACGCTCCGGCGTCCCTCTGCCGGGTCGGCGGCGAGCGACCGCACCGGGACGGCACTGGCCGCGAACGCCTCCTGAAGCTCCGGCCAGGCCGGGTCGTCCACCTGGGTCAACTCGTCGATCTCCCGCATCCGAGCATGATCGCAGCCCGCCGAAGCCGGCCGGACCTAGGGGGCCGCCGCCTCCAGGTCGGCGATCGTGCCGGACATGATCGTCCGGACGTGTGCGGTGATGTGCTCCATCGGCCAGTCCCACCAGGCCACCGTCAGGAGCCGGGCGATGTCCTGGTCGCTGTGGCGGGTGCGGATGAGGCGGGCCGGGTTGCCGCCGACGATCCCGTAGTCGGGGACGTCGGAGGTGACCACGGCGCCGGTGCCGATGATCGCGCCGTGACCGATCCGCACACCGGGCATCACCGTCGTGCCGTGGCCGAACCAGACGTCGTTGCCCACGACCGTGTCACCCCTGTCGGGCAGTCCGGTGAGCAGGTCGAAGTGCTCGGACCAGGAGCCTCCCATGGTCGGGAAGGGGAACGTCGAGGGGCCGTCCATACGGTGGTTGGCGCCGTTCATGATGAATCGCACCCCCGTCCCCAGCGCGCAGAACCTGCCGATCACCAGCTTCTCCGGCCCGTAGTGATAGAGCACGTTCCGTGTCTCGAAGGCGGTCGCGTGCTCCGGGTCGTCGTAGTACGAGAACTCCCCCACCTCGATGAGCGGAGACGTCACCAACGGCTTGAGCAGCACCACACGCGGCTGCTCGGGCATCGGATGAAGCACCGTGGGATCGGCCGGTACGAGCATGGTGGGCCATTCCTCGCTGATCGGGTACGGGGTCCGGGGCCAGGATCGCAGCGCGCCGGGGCCGGCGACGCCGAATTACCGCCGAGCCGCCGTGGCCGTTTCGGCGGTGGTGCCGATCTGGAGGGTGGCGGGGGTCGCGCAGCAGCCGCCGCTCGGCTGTTCCGGCTCGTCGAACAGGCCCGAGCCGCCGCAGACCCCGGTCTCCGGGAGGGTCAGTTCGACGCGTTCGGCGGCCTCCTGGTCACCGGCGATCGCGGCGGCGATGGAGCGGACCTGCTCGTAGCCGGTCATGGCGAGGAACGTGGGGGCGCGGCCGTAGGACTTCATGCCGACGAGGTGGACGCCCCGCTCGGGGTGGGAGAGCTCGTTCACGCCGTGTGGGTAGACCGTGCCGCAGGAGTGGACGTTGGGGTCGATCAGCGGGGCCAGGGCCGTCGGTGCCTGGAGGCGTTCGTCGAGGGCGAGACGGAGCTCGGAGAGGAAGGAGAGGTCCGGGCGGAAGCCGGTCAGGACGATGACCTCGTCGAGGGGCTCCGTGCGGCGGCCGTCCTCGGACTCCAGGACGATCCGGTCGCCGTCGTAGGCGACGGCCCGTGTGCGGAATCCGGTGATCGCGCTCGCGTGCCCGGCCTCGACAGCCGCCTTGGCCCGCAGGCCCAACGCGCCGCGCGCGGGCAGCTGGTCGGCCTCGCCGCCGCCGTAGGTGTTCGTCCCGATGCCCCGGCGCAGGACCCATACGGCATGTGTGCAGGGGGTGTCGGCGGCAAGGTCGGCGAGGAGGGCGAGGGCGGTGAACGCGGAGGCTCCGGAGCCGATCACGGCGGTGCGCCTGCCCGCGTAACGGGCGCGTACGGCCGGGTCGTCGAAGTCGGGCACGCGGTAGGAGACGCGGTCGGCGGCCGCCTTCTCCCCGAGCGCGGCCAGGCCGTCCGCGCCCATGGGGCTCGGTGTCGACCAGGTGCCGGACGCGTCGATGACGGCGCGTGCGGTGAGGCGTTCCTCGCGGCCGTCCGGGGCCTCGATGTGCACGGTGAAGGGCTGCTCGTCGCGGCCCGAGTCGACGACGCGGTCCCGTCCCGCGCGGGCGACGCCGGTCACTCGGGCGCCGTAGCGGACCTTGTCGCCCAGGAGGTCGGCGAGCGGCTGGAGGTACCGCTCGGCCCAGTCGCCTCCGGTCGGGTAGGCGGCCGCGTCGGGGCGGATCCAGCCGGTCGGGGCCAGCAGCTTCTCCGCCGCCGGGTCGACGAGTTCGCCCCAGGTGGAGAACAGGCGGACGTGCGACCACTCCCGCACGGCGGCACCCGCCGTGGGGCCGGCCTCCAGGACCAGGGGTTCGAGGCCGCGCTCGACGAGGTGGGCGGCGGCGGCCAGGCCGATCGGTCCGGCGCCGATGACCACGACGGGCAGGCGGTCGACGGCGGTGGCCGTGGCCGTGGCCGTGGCCGTGGCGTTCACGGATGGGTTCACAGGCGGGTTCACGGGCGGGTTCACGGAAGGCCCCTTTGTTTCGACGTTCATCGATATAGAAGTCAGCTTGGCTCCTGATTCGACAAGTGTCAACATAGACGCATGTCGAACTTCGAGGCGCTGCCCCTGCTCGAACCCGAGACCTCCGACACCGTGGCCTCGTGCTGCCCGCCCCTGACCGAGCGGCCCCTGACCGCCGAGGAGGCCGAGCGGACCGCCGCGATGTTCAAGGCGCTCGGCGACCCGGTGCGGCTGCGGCTGTTCTCGCTGATCGCCTCGCACGCGGGCGGCGAGGCGTGCGTGTGCGACATCTCCGACGTCGGCGTCTCCCAGCCGACCGTCTCCCACCACCTGAAGAAGCTCAAGGAGGCCGGACTGCTCACCTCCGAGCGGCGCGGCACCTGGGTGTACTACCGCATCGAGCCGTCGGTGGTCGCCGCGATGGGACAGATGCTGCGCGCCTTCGGGTGACTACCCGACGGGCCGTCCGCGTACGAAGATCAGCGCCACCAGGGCCAACCCGACCGCCCCGCCGACGAGTTGGGCGCCGATGAACCCCGGCACCGAGCCCGGCGCGATACCCGCGAACGTGTCGCTGAACGTACGTCCGACCGTCACCGCCGGGTTGGCGAAGGACGTGGAGGACGTGAACCAGTAGGCCGCGCCGATGTACGAGGCCACGGCCACCGGGGCGAAGCGGAGCCGGTCCGTGCGGGCGAGGCCGAAGATCAGCAGGACCAGGCCCGCGGTGGCCACCACCTCGCCCAGCAGCAGATGGCCGGCCGACCGGTCGTGTGTGGACCACTTCACCAGCGGCTCGCCGAACATCGCGTCCGCCAGGACCGCGCCCGCCGTCGCGCCGACGAACTGCGCGGGGACGTACACCGCGACCCCGCGAGCCCCGACTCCGACCCCGGCGCCGCCGCGCCGCCCCGTCCACCACTCGGCCAGCGTGACCACCGGGTTGAAGTGCGCCCCGGACACCGGGCCGAGCAGCAGGATCAGGATGCCGAGGCCGAAGACGGTGGCGAGGGAGTTGGCGAGGAGCTGGACCCCGACGTCCCGCGTCAGTCCGGTCGCCTGGATGCCGGAGCCGACCACGATCGCGACCAACGCGGCGGTGCCGAGCAGTTCGGCCGCCGCGCGGGCGGCCAGGGGCGCGGACTGCGGGGCGGCGGTGATCTCCGACCGTGCCACGGCCGTGTCATCGGTGACGGTCAACGGGACTCCTCAGGAAGGTCTCGCGGATCACGGGCAGGACCGCTTGACGTTGTTCTCGGCGGTGGCGCGCGCGGTCTGCGCCAACTCGGCGAACCCGCCCGCGAGGGAGGCGATGACGTCCGGCCTGAGCTTGTAGTAGGTGAAGCGGCCGCACGGTTCGGTCTCCACCACACCCGCCTCTCTCAGCACCCTCAGATGGTTGGAGAGGTTGGTCTGCCTCGCTCCCGTCTCCTCGATCAGGTGCGTGGTGCAGAGCGTCTCGCGGGCCAGCAGGGTGATGATCCGGAGGCGGAGCGGGTCGGCCAGTACCCGCATCAGATCAGCATCGACTGATGTCAGCATGGGCTGATACTTTCACATCATGTCCGACACCCCGCTCGCCTCCGTCCTCTTCGTCTGCGTCCACAACGCCGGCCGCTCCCAGATGGCCGCCGGTTTCCTGACCCACCTCGCGGGCGACCGCATCGAGGTCCGCTCCGCCGGTTCCGTCCCGGGCGACCGGGTCAACTCGTCCGCGGTCGAGGCCATGAAGGAGGTCGGCGTCGACATCTCCGCGGCCGAGCCGAGGATCCTCACCACCGAGGCCGTCCAGGCGTCCGACTACGTCATCACCATGGGCTGCGGCGACGCCTGCCCCGTCTTCCCCGGCAAGCAGTACCTCGACTGGGCCCTGGAGGACCCGGCGGGCAAGGGCGTCGAGGCCGTCCGGCCGATCCGGGACCAGATCAGGACCCGTATCGAGGCATTGATCGCCGAGATCGACGGCCGGCAAGCCGCGACGCCGTAACCGTCCACGGCGCCCTGCGCCGAGTCACCGCGCCCAGTGCGGTGTCCAGGTCTCCGTGTCGAGGCGGCCCGGCCCCGCGCCGTCGAGGTAGGTGCGGAGCGTCTCCAGGGTGGGGTGGGGGTTGTCGGACCGCCGGATCAGTGAGTGCGGGTAGACCGGCATCGGGCCGCGCAGGGTGATGCGGCGCAGGTCCTGACCGGTGGGCCAGACCAGGCGGGTCTGTTCGCCGACCAGGGTGGCCAGCCGCGGGGACTCGGCGATCGTGTCGAGGAGCGGGTCGGTGCCGAAGTCGGGTCCGGTCGCCTCGATGGTGAGGCCGAACTCCGTGGCGAACTCGTCGTAGTACGCCGCCCATTCGGTTCCGGCGACCAGGCCGGGCATCCAGATCCGGTGCCCGGCGAGCTGTGCCGGGGTGACCTCGCGGGCCGTGGCCAGGGCGTGGCGCGGTCCGGTCAGCAGCTGGATCGGCTCGTCGTAGACCCGTTCCGCGGCGATGCCGTCGGGGAGCCGGCGGGCGGGGACGGTGACGGCGCGGAAGGACGCGTCGATCGTGCCGGAGCGGATGGCGCCCAGTGCCTCCTTGGCGTCGAAGAGGGTCACCACGTCGAGTTCGACCTCGGGACGCGCGCGATGGAAGCCGCGCAGCAGTGCGGCGGGGCCGAGCCTGCGGCCGATCACGTCCACGCGCAGGGCACGGGAGCCGGGCCGTACGGAGGCCATGGCCCGCTCCGCGGTGTCGAGAAGAGCCCGGGCGTGGGGCAGGAACGCCTGACCGTCGATCGTGAGCCGTACTCCGCGCGGGGTGCGCGTGAACAGGCGTACGGCCAGCTCCCGCTCCAGCGCGGCGACGCGCTTGGAGACCGCCTGCTGGGTGACCGAGAGGGTCGTGGCGGCGTCCTGGAGCCGTCCCGTCTCCGCGGCCGTCACGAACGTCCGCACGGCGTCGAGGTCCATGACCGCCATCGTAGGACCACAACCGCGGGTTGTGTCCGAGCCGCTCGGGAGTTGTTTGATCTCCGGATCCGTCGACCGCTTGGATGTCCGTGGATCAGGGAGAGAGGCGGCGGCATGGGGCGGAGTTTCGGGTGGTTGTGGGCGGCGTACGGTGTCAGTGCGCTCGGCACCGCGTTGGCCCTCCACGCCTTTCCGCTGATCGCGATCCTCGTGCTGCACTCGGGTCCGGCCCAGGTGTCGGCGCTGGCCGCGGCGGGTCTCGCGGTCGGCGCGGTGGTGGCGGTGCCGCTCGGGCCGTGGGTGGAGTTCCGTCGTAAGCGGCCGGTGATGGTGACCATGGATCTGGCCCGGTTCGCACTGCTGATGAGCGTCCCTGTCGCGTACGCGTTCGACCGGCTCAGCTTCGCACAACTTCTGGTTGTGTCGGTGCTCGTCGCCGCGGCCGACATCACCTTCACCGCCGCGTCCGGCGCCTGCCTGAAGGCCCTGGTGCCGCAGCGGGATCTGCTGGCCGCCAACGGGCGGTTCGAGGCCACGATGTGGACCACCACCATGGTCGGGCCGCCCCTCGGCGGCGCGGCGATCGGGCTGCTCGGTCCCGTGGTGACCGTCGTGGCCGACGCCGTCAGCTATCTGCTCTCGGCGGTCGGGATCCGCGCCATGGGCGGGAAGAAGGAGATCCGGCCCGTACGGCCCGCGTCGGGGACCGGCATCAGGGGCCGTGAGCTGCTCGACGGCTGGCGCTTCATCCTCACCGACCCGGTGCTGCGACCGCTGTTCCTCAACGCCGTCCTCGTCAACGGGCTGATCATGGTGGCCGCACCGCTGCTCTCCGTCCTCATGCTCGGCGGCCTCCATTTCGCGCCCTGGCAGTACAGCCTCGCCTTCGCGGTGCCGTGTGTCGGCGGGCTGATCGGCTCACGGCTGTCCCGGCGGCTCGTCGCACGCTTCGGCCGGCGCGAGGTCCTCGTCACCGCCGGAACCCTGCGGGTGTGCTGGCCCCTGGGGCTGGCCTTCGTCGGTCCCGGCGTACCCGGACTCCTGCTGGTCATGGTGGTCGAACTCGGACTCATCACCTGCATCGGCGTCTTCAACCCGGTGCTGGCCACCTACCGGCTCGAACACACCCCGCCCGACCGCGTCGCCCGCACGCTGTCCGCCTGGTCGATCAGCGGCAAACTGACCATCGCCGCCCTGACCGCCCTGTGGGGCCTGCTGGCCACCCTCACCACCCCCCGCGCCGCCATCGCCGCGGCCGGACTCCTCCTCCTCGCCACGCCGCTCCTGCTCGGCAGGCGCACGCTGCCGTCCGCCTGAGGCGACCGCCGGACGTGGCCCCGGAAGGCCTGTGCCTCACAGTCGTACGACGATCAGGGCCGTGTCGTCCGTGGTCCCCTCCGGCGGAAGCAGGTCGCGCAGGACCGCGTCCGCCAGTTCCTCCGGATCGGCGTCGCGGTGGCGGGTGACGGAGTCCGCCAGGCGTTCCAGACCGGTCTCGATGTCCTCGCGACGGCGTTCCACCAGACCGTCGGTGTAGAGCACCAGGGTGGCGCCCTCGGCGAAGGAGGTCGTCGTCTGCGGTCGCGGGACCGGGTCGGGACTGGCGTCCAGCGGAGGGTCCGTGGCCGCGTCGAGGAACTCGACCTTGCCGTCGGCGTGGACGAGGGCCGGGGGAAGGTGCCCGGCGCTGCTGTAGGTGATCGTGCGGGCGTCGAAGTCGATGAACGTGATGACCACCGTGGCGGACTCCGCGCCGGCGACCACGTGCGCGTAGCGGCCCAGGACGTCGAGGGCCTGCGCCGGGCCCTCGGCCACCCGTGAGGCGGCGCTCAGCGCGCTGCGCAGCTGACCCATCGCGCAGGCCGCCGCCAGTCCGTGGCCGACGACGTCACCGACCGCGACACCGATACGGTCGCCGCCGACCAGATCCACGAGGTCGTACCAGTCGCCGCACACGTTCAGCGCGCCGACCGCGGGCCGGTAGCGGACGGCCGCCCGGTGGTCCCCCTTCAGTCGCGATGTCGGCAGCATCGCCTCCTGGAGCGCCAGCGCGACCTCGCGCTCGCGGGCGTGGGCCCTTCTCAGGCGCTCGTTGACCTCCTGCAACTCCCGGGCTCGGATGTACAGTTCGGCCTCCAGCGCCCGGGCCCGGGTGCCGACGGGTCCGCCGCGGTCGCGGATGAACTCGCTGACCTCCTCCACCCGGTGCACAAGGAGGACGACCTCGCCGTCGGGGCCCAGCACGGGCGCGTTGACCGGGCTCCAGTACCGCTCCTCCCAGCGGCCCGGCAGTTCCAGGGACCGGACGTCGTAGCGCTGCACGGCCATGGTGTCGCGCTCACCGGTGGCCAGCACGCGCTGGAGGGAGGCGGCCAGATTGCGCATGCCGGAGGCCGCCGGGTCCTCGGGGTTGTCCGGGAAGACGTCGAACAGGTAGTGGCCGACCAGTTGCTCCCGGCTGCGGCCGGACATCCGGACGAACTCCTCGTTGGCGTCCACGTACACCAGCTCGGGGGTCAGGACCGCCACCATGCCGGGCAGCGCCTGGAACACCGCCGCGTAGTCGATCCCCGCGTCCACCATGGCTCTGCCGCCTCACTGCCGATATCGCATCACTTCCCACGATATGAGCCAGGGGCGACCGGCGGGCGGTTCCCGCGGATCACGGGCGCCGGAAATTCGGTTGCCGCCCTCCTGCCCCCGGGGGCTAGATTCCGCGCATGGCAGACATTCGGGGCTCGTACGACGATCTGTTCACCGCCGTGCCGAACGCGCTGGCCGGCTACCTCGACGCCGGGGACGTCGGCGGCTCGGTCGCGGTCTTCGTGGGCGGTGAGCCCGTGGTGGACGTCTGGGGCGGCTTCGCGGACGCCGAGCGCACGGTGCCGTGGGAGCGGGACACCGTCACCAACGTCTGGTCGGTCACCAAGACGATGACGGCGCTGTCCGCGCTGGTGCTGGCGGACCGGGGGGATCTCGATGTGGCCGCGCCGGTCGCCCGGTACTGGCCGGAGTTCGCCGCGGCGGGCAAGGAGAAGGTGCTCGTACGGCATCTGCTCGCGCACACCGCGGGTCTGCCGGACTACGACGGGCCGGTGGAGGAGCTCTACGACTGGTCGGCGGTCACGGCCCGACTGGCCGCGCTGGCCCCGCAGTGGGAACCGGGGACGGCGGCCGGGTACCACTCGCTGACGCAGGGCTTCCTCGTCGGCGAGGTCGTCCGCCGGATCACGGGCCGGACGCCGGGCGCGTTCTTCGCCGACGAGGTGGCCGGGCCGCTCGGCGCCGACTTCCGGATGGGGCTGTCCGCCGAGCACGACCACCGTGTCGCGCTCGCCGTTCCGCCGCCCGGCCAGGACGAGGACTACGTCGCCGGCGCGGCGGACCAGGACCCGAGCCCGTCCACGGCGACCGGGATCCGCCTCCGGGACGGCAACAGCGTGTCCTGGCGCCGGGCCCAGATCCCCGCGGCGAGCGGCTTCGGCAACGCCCGTTCGGTCGCCCTCGTCCAGTCGGCGATGGCCTGCGCCGGCACGGTGAAGGGGGTCCGGCTGCTGTCTCCGGCAGGCTGCGCACGGGCCTTCGAGGAGCAGTACAGCGGCGACGACCGCATCCTCGGCATGCCGGTGAGCTGGGGCCTGGGCTACGGCCGCTTCGGCACCACCTACGGCTGGGGCGGCTGGGGCGGCTCACTCGTCATGATCGACCCGGACGCCCGCATGACGGTGGCGTACGTGACGAACCAGATGCGCGAGCCGGGGGCGGATCAGCGGGGGCTGGAGCTGGTGATGGCGGCGTACGAGGGGCTTCAGGGG
>NZ_JABERD010000179.1 GCF_013044505.1 Streptomyces sp. S3(2020)
CCACCCGTCCCGGACCTTCCGGAGTGCCGGTCAGAAGAGTAGATCGTCAGCCCCGTTCCGGAAGGGCCGATGGTGAGGCCGACCGCAGGGATCATGGTGGGGTGAGGAACACGGAACGGGCCGGAGGCCACGGCGGACTGACCGCCTATCAGACGGAGTTGCGGGACCGCATGCTCGCCGCCCCGGTCGTACCCGCCCCCGAACCCTGGCGGCCGGTCTTCGAGGGCTGCGCCCCCGTCGGCGGGCTGCTCGGCATCGGGTTCGCCACGCACCCGGAGAACGGCCATGACCTGGTGATGGTCGTCTCCCACGACGGCCACGGCCTCCTCGACGCCGTCACGGGCGAGAGGATCGCGCGCGACCGGGACGCCGATCCCTACCCCGAGCGCGATGCGCGGGCCGATCTCTCGTATCCGGGACCGGGCCCGATCGCCGACCGCAGAGTGCACATCGCGGGGCTCTTCGGCGGCGGTCTGCACACCGGCACCGATGACGGCTGGGTCGTGGAGGTCGTGAGCCCCGACTGGCCGCACGACCGGGTCGTGCTCTCCTCCGGCAGCGCCATGCCGCACCGCGCACCGCACGGAGAGGGGTGGTGGCATGTCTTCCACTCGTACCACTCCGAGCTGCGAGCCGTCGGCTTCTCCCCCTCCGGCCGCACACTCGCCGTGGCGACCAGCAGCGACGTGACCCTCTGGACCCGCGCCCCCGCCGACTGAGTCACCCCGCACGCCCCGCCCGGTACGCCCACGGCCCCGATCTCGTGGCGCGGCCCGGCGCGGCGAGTTTTTCTCGTATTGCTCACTCGCCCCGCGCCGTCCCGCGCGAGGAACACACATCAACACCGCTTAAGGTAAGGCTTGCCTAAGCAAATCCCCCCACAAGATCGCGGAGCAAGTCGTGCGCGCAGTGAGAGTGAAGGCCGTCCTGGCCACGGTCGTCGCCGGAGGGCTGCTCGTCGGCTGCTCGTCCACCGACGGAGGCGACAGCGCCGAGAAGGAGGACGGTTCCCGCAACGCCGTCATCGGCTCCTCCGAGAGCGGCGGCCCCTCCGCCGCCCCGAGCACCCTGGCCGAGGGCATGGGCGCCGACCAGGCGACCGACGGCACCTTCCCGCGCACGGTCACCCACTTCAAGGGCGCGACGACCCTGAAGACCGAGCCGAGGAAGATAGCCGTGCTCAGCACCGGCCAGCTCGACGACCTGCTGTCCCTGGGCCTCGTCCCCACCGCGACCACCCGAGCCGACAACGCCGGTCTCGTCCCCGACTACCTCGCCGACGCCTTCCCCGAGGACAAGGCCGAACTCGCCGACATGACCGACGCGGGCACCCGCCAGGCACCCAACCTCGAGTCGCTCGCCGCCGCGAAGCCGGACCTGATCCTCGCCAACGACTCCCTCGGCGACCTCTACCCCAAGCTGTCGAAGATCGCGCCCACCGTGATCACCGCCGGCAACGGCATCAACTGGAAGCGCGACCTCCTGCTCGTCGGCGCGGCCGTCGGCAAGGGGCAGCAGGCCCGGGAACTGCTCGATGACATCGTTGCCGACGCCGAGGAGAAGGGCGCGGCACTCGACACCGACCCCACCGTCTCCATGGTCCGCTTCACCCCCGACCGCACCCGGATGTTCGGCGTCTCCTCCTTCACCGGCTCCATCGCCGTGGACATGGGCCTGGAGCGCCCCGAGTCCCAGCGGTTCAACGCCATTTCGGAGGACATCGGACCGGAGAGCGTCGACACCGCCGACGGGGACTGGATCTTCTACTCCGTGCAGGGCGACGCGAAGGAGACCGACGCCGCGAGCGTCGTCGCCGGACCGCTGTGGAAGTCCATGAAGGCCGTCGAGGCCGGGCACGCGGTGAAGGTCGACGACGACCCCTGGTACCTGAACGCCGGTCCCACCGCCGCGCGTCTGGTCGTACGACAGCTCGCCGGGCACATCGGCGAGTGACCGCACGTCTCGCCTGGCCGGCGGCCGTCCTCGCGGTGGCCGCCGCGGCGCTGCTCAGCCTCGCCGTCGGCACCCGTCCCGTGCCGCCCTCGGCCGTCCTGGACGCGTTGCTGCACGGCGGGGGTTCGGCGGACGCGCTCGTCGTACGGTCCCTGCGCCTCCCGCGCACCGAGGTCGGGCTCGCCGCCGGGGCCGCGCTCGGGCTCGCGGGCGCCGCGCTCCAGGGCGTCACCCGCAACCCGCTCGCCGACCCGGGGATCCTCGGGCTGAGCCAGGGCGCGGCGGCGGGGGTCGTGCTCGCCATCGCCCTCGGCCTCGCGAACGGCTTCAGCGGTTACGTCCCGTACGCGTTCGCCGGTGCGGTCGTCGCCGCGTGCCTGGTGTACGCCATCGCCGCGCGCGGCCGGGACGGGGCCTCGCCGGTGAAGCTGGCGCTGGCGGGCACGGCGTTCTCGGCGATGACGGCGGGCGGGACGACGGTGGTCCTGACGTCGAGTTCGGCGACGCTCGACCAGTTCCGGTTCTGGCAGGTGGGCGCGTTGAGCGGCCGGGACGCCGGGACGGTCCTGCGGATGCTGCCGTTCCTGTGTGCCGGGGCGGTGCTGGTGCTGGCCTGTGCGCGGGGGCTGGACGCGCTGGCGCTGGGCGACGAGACGGCTCGGGCGCTGGGGCATCGGGTGCATCTCGTACGGGGGTGCGCGGCGCTCGGCGCGACGCTGCTGACCGCCGCCGCGGTGGCCGCGGCCGGACCCATCGCCTTCGTGGGGCTCGCGGTGCCCCATCTGGCCCGGCGGCTGGTGCGCGGCGGGCATCGGGCGGTACTGCCGCTGTCGGCGCTGCTGGGAGCCGCGTTGCTGGTCGGCGCCGATGTGGCGGGCCGGGTGGTGCGGGCTCCGGCGGAGGTGCCCGCGGGGGTCATGACGGCGCTGGTGGGGGTGCCGGTGCTGGTGGTTCTCGTACGACGCGGAGGTGCGGCCCGGTGAAGGCGCGGACCGTGCTGCGGCCCACTCCCACGACCTCGCTCCTCCTGCACCGCCGTTCCGCCGCGGTGGCCCTCGTCCTCCTCGGCCTCCTGGCCGCCGTCATGCTGGCCGCCGCGTGTCTCGGTCAGACGTACGTCTCCCCCGCCGAGGTCTGGCACACCCTGCGCACCGGAGACGGCCCGCACGCTCTCGTCGTGGCCGAGCTCCGCGTACCCCGTATCGTGCTCGGCGCGCTCGTCGGCGCCGCGCTGGGGCTGGCCGGGGCGCTCGTGCAGACCGTCACCCGTAACCCCCTCGCCAGCCCCGATGTCATCGGTGTCGGGCACGGAGCCGCCGCCGCGACCGTCCTCGCGCTGGCCACCGGGGCCACCCCTTCACCCGGGGCGATGCCCGTCGTCCCGGTCGCCGGTGGGCTGGCGGCCGCCGCTCTGGTCTACGTCCTGGCCTGGCGGCACGGGCTGCAGCCGAGCCGGTTCGTCCTCACCGGTGTCGGGATCGGGGTCGCGCTCTCCGCCGTCGTCCAGCTGTATCTCACGGACAGCGAGCTGGAGGCCGCCGAGCAGATCAAGCTGTGGCTGACCGGGAGCCTCAACGGACGGGGCTACGAGCAGGCGGGGCCCCTGGCCGCCGTGCTGCTGCTCTCGCTGCCCGCGCTGGGGTGGGCGAGCCGGGTGTCCCCGCCGCTCGGCCTCGACCCGGACACGGCGTCCGCGCTGGGCGTGCGGGTGGACCGTGTACGGCTCGGGCTCACCGTCCTCGGGGTGGTGCTCGCGGCGACGGCGACCGGGGCCGCCGGGCCCATCGGCTTCGTCGCCCTCACCGCGCCCCAGCTGGCGCGCCGCCTCACCCGCACCCCTCAACTGCCTCTGCTCAACGCCGCGTTGACGGGTGCCGTGGTCCTGGTCGCCGCCGATCTCGCGGCCCGCACCCTCCTGCCCCCGCTGGAGATCCCGGTCGGGGCCCTCACCGCGCTGGTCGGCGGGCCGTATCTGCTGTGGCTGCTGGGCCGCCGCACCCGGACGGCACGGTGAGGGCCCCGGAGCAGTGCGGCTCCGGGGCCCTCGGTCGTGCGGGCGTCGACGTCAGATCGTCGCCGTGTCGATCACGAACCGGTAGCGGACGTCGCTCGCCAGCACCCGCTCGTACGCCTCGTTGATCTCGTCGGCGCGGATGAGCTCGATCTCGGCGCCGAAGCCGTGCTCGGCGCAGAAGTCCAGCATCTCCTGGGTCTCGGCGATACCGCCGATCATGGAGCCGGCGAGGGTCTTGCGGCCGCCGATGACGGAGAAGAGGTTGAGGGAGATCGGCTCCTCGGGGGCGCCGACGTTCACCAGGGCGCCGTCCCGCTTGAGCAGCGAGAGGTACGCGCTGAAGTCGAGCGGGGCCGAGACCGTCGAGACGATCAGGTCGAAGGTGCCGGCCAGTTCCTCGAAGGTCTTCGGGTCGCTGGTGGCGTAGTAGTGGTCGGCGCCCAGCTTGAGGCCGTCCTCCTGCTTGCGCAGCGACTGGGAGAGCACGGTGACCTCGGCGCCGAGCGCGTGGGCGATCTTGACGCCCATGTGGCCGAGGCCGCCCAGACCGACGATCGCGACCTTCTTGCCGGGTCCGGCGTTCCAGTGCTTGAGCGGCGAGTACAGGGTGATGCCGGCGCAGAGCAGCGGCGCGGCCTCGTCGAGGGCGACGCCCTCGGGGATGCGGACGACGAAGTTCTCGTCGACGACGACCTTCTCGGAGTAGCCGCCGTAGGTGGGCCCGCCGTCCTTGCCGACCGCGTTGTAGGTGCCGACGCTGCCGCCGGTGCAGTACTGCTCCTCGCCGGCCTTGCAGCTCTCGCACTCCCGGCAGGAGTCGACGAGGCAGCCCACACCCACCCGGTCGCCGACCCGGAACCTGGTGACGCCGGGCCCCACCTCGGAGACGATGCCGGCGATCTCGTGGCCAGGGACCATCGGGAAGATGGCCTCGCCCCAGCCTTCACGGGCCTGGTGGATGTCGGAGTGGCAGATGCCGGCGAACTTGATGTCGATCAGGACGTCGAACTCACGGACCGCGCGCCGTTCGATGGTGGTGCGCTCCAGCGGAGCCTTCGCGGCGGGGGCGGCGTACGCAGCAACGGTGGTCATGCCGGGGTTCTCCTAGCGATGGTGTCGCACCCGGCCGCCTTCTGACCGGGTACGCATCCAGCCTGCCGGAACGGAACCCGTTCACCCAGGTCACCGCTCTGCCTACGTCCGGTGTTCCTACTACTGGCGGGGTCAGGATGGTGGGCGTACGACCGTGAATACTTGAGGCATGGACGAACGCCCCGAACCCGTACAGGAGCCCTCCGGCGCGCTGGACCGGCGTGCCGAGCTGAGCGAGTTCCTGCGCACCCGGCGGGCCCGGCTGAAGCCGCAGGACGTCGGGCTGCCGGACTTCGGACGGCACCGGCGGGTGCCGGGGCTGCGGCGCGAGGAGCTGGCGCAGCTGGCCGGGGTGTCGGTGGCGTACTACACGCGTCTGGAGCAGGGCAACGGACGGAACGTGTCGGCGGAGGTCCTGGACGCGATCTCCCGCGCCCTGCGGCTGACCGACGCCGAGCACGCCCATCTCACACATCTCGCGAAGCCGAAGCAGCACAAGAAGAAGCAGGCCGGGCGGACCCAGCAGGTGCGCGGGGCGCTCTTGCAGCTGCTCGACTCGATCGACGGGGTCCCGGCCTACATCTCGGGCCGGCGTTCCGACGTCCTCGCGTGGAACCGGATGGCGGCGGCGCTGTTCGGCGACTGGTCCGCACTGCCGCCGCAGGAGCGCAACTGGGCCCGGATGGTGTTCCTGCGCCCCGAGTACCGCGACCTGTTCACCCAGTGGGAGTCCAAGGCGGCCGACATCGTCAGCTATCTGCGCATGGACGCCGGCTGCCACCCCGACGACCCGCGGCTGTCCGCCCTGGTGGGTGAACTCTCGGTCAAGAGCGAGGAGTTCAGGCGGCTGTGGGCCACCCATGACGTCAAGGAGAAGGGCTACGGCGTCAAGCACTTCCGGCACCCTCTGGTGGGCGAGCTCTCCCTGTCCTTCGAGTCCTTCCGCCTCCCCGACGACAGCGAGCAGGTGCTGATCATCTACCACGCCGAACCGGGATCGGCCTCGGCACAGGCCCTGCGTCTGCTGGCCAGTTGGGGCACGGACGCGACCCGGGCGGGCCGGGACTCGACGGTTCCGCAGGGCTGACCCGGCGTCTCAGTCGTCGACGCCGAGGTCCTCGCGCATCAGCCGCCGCATCTCGGAGAGGCGGGGCTCGGCCTCCTTCAGGTCGAGCAACGCCTGCACGGCGCTCTCCCCGTCCGCGGCCCGCCCCCGGTCGAGCCGCTTCACTTCGGCGTCGATCGCCGCGAGCACCTGGTTCACGGCCCGCGAGGCCTGAAGGATCCGCTCCGGCACGACCATCTGCGCCTCGGCGTAGTGGTCCCGGTGCTCCCGCCGGGCCTCCTCCAGCCGACCGCGCTCCTGGTCCGTGTAGACACCGTCGCGCAGCCGGTGCAGGGCGTCCTTGAGGAGCGTGTGGAACTGGCGCGAGGCCCGGTTCATGGCGACGTAGGCAGCCCGCCGGTCCTCGAACATCCGCCTGCGCTCGACGACTTCGGCCTCCTCCGCCCGCTGCCGCGCGGTGAACCGCTGGCTGAGCGCGGGCGCAAGGAGCGTACCGAGGACGCCGACCACGGCGGTGATCATGGCGGTCACGGCAGCGGTCATGCGCGGACCCTATGTCACCCCTGGTAGGGCGGCGCCACCCCCCACCCCCACTTCGGCACCGGCTGCTCCGCCGGCGGCTTGGCGTCCGGTCCTGAGAAGTACACCGCGAGCCGGGTGCCCCACTCGACGTAGGAGAGGAAGGCCGCGCGGAACTCGGCGTCGGTCGGCAGGCCGGCCTCGTCGGCGGCGTCCTGGATCAGGTTCACCCAGCGGCGGCGCTGGGGCTCGGTGATCCCCCGCCCCAGGTGCTTGGCGACCATGTGGCCGTGGCCGCCCTGGGTCTCGGAGTAGGCGGGCGGGCCGCCGAAGACCTCGGCGAGCCAGAGGGCGACGTGCTGGGCGTGCTCGGGGGCCAGGCCGTCGAACACCGGGGCCAGCAGGTCGTCCTTGAGGACCTTGCCGTAGAAGACCGACGTCAGCCGGGCGAAGGCCTCCGCGCCACCCGACCACTCGTAGAGCGTGGGCACGGCCGAGCCCTCGCCGCGTACCGCCGTCGGCTTGTAGTGCCGCATCTCCTCGATGTCGGCGATGTACGGGCGGATCTCGGCGAGGAAGCCGGGGAAGAGCTCCGACTTGCGGAAGCCCTCCAGATGGTCCTGCGTCGAGGTCCAGGTGATGCGCAGGACGAAGTGCGCGAAGTCCTCCTCGCAGCGCGCCAGTTCGTAGTCGACGCACTGCGGCGATGCCGCCAGTTGCTCCGCGGCGCGGGTGTAGGCGGCCAGGAACTCCGCCGAACGGTCTTCCGGGATGTGGTACCGGACGTATTCCACGGTGTGGGCGGTCATGGGCCCCACACAAACACGGAAGCCCCACCGGAGGCTGCTCCTCCGGTGGGGCTTTCGCTCATGGCCTACTGGACCTGTTGCACCTACTGCGGCGGACTACTTTCCGTAGTACGCGTTGTAGATCGAGATCGTCGACTTGTTGCCCTTCTTGTCGGCGATCTTGGCGTGGAAGGAGATGCCCTTCCCCTTCTCCGGGTTCTTCACGGTGATCTTGCCGCCCGTGACCGTGACCTTCTTCCAGGTCTTGCCGTAGTCGTAGGACACGTACACCGACAGCGACTTGAGGTTGGAACCCTTGGCCGCGCCCTCGACGACGACCGGGATCTTCACCGTCTCGCCGGCCTTGACGCGGCTGTCGAGCCCCGTCTTGGCGTTGAAGCGAGCCGTGGAGACCGGCAGCGAGACGAGGTCCGCGGAGGACTTCTTCGAGCGGAACGTGAAGCTCGCGTCGATCCGCGTCGAAGCCGCCGCCACCTTGACGCTCCGCTTCACGGACGTCGTCAGCTTGTACTCGGCGTCGGCGGCGGGGACCTTGAAGGCCTCCTCGCCGAAGAACGGGTCCGTGTTGGAGCCGACCTTGGTGCCGTTGCGGTACAGCTCCGTCTTCACCGAGGAGAAGACGGACGAGCCCGCGTGCGTCGCGCCGTCCGCGAACAGCGGCAGGTAGCCGTAGAGGTTGTTGCCCTCACGGAACACGCCGTAGTTCTTGTTCAGGTGCGGACCGAAGACCGCGGTGTTGAAGGTCTTCGTGTACTTCTGGCCCGCCTTGAAGGTCTGCGGGTCGCCCAGCGTGTAGTAGGCCTCCGTGATCGGGAAGCCGTCCGCGTCCTTGCCGTTGTACTGCTCGAAGTCCAGCGTCCACTGGATCTTCTCGGACGTCGAGAAGTACACCGTGCGGGTGCCCGGCAGCGGCTGCTCCACGGGGGAGCCGATGACGATGTCCGTGGGGAAGAAGCCCCAGGCGGTGAGCCCGCCGGTCTTGCCGGCCGCGGCCGCGCCGAGGTTGTTCTTCACCGTGGCGAGCTCGGACGCCTTGAAGTGGCGGACCTTGTCGCCCTGGATCTTCTTCACCTGGGCGGTGGTGGCCACGTCGTACTCGGCGTCGTCACCCTTGGTCCACTGACCGCTCCAGGTCTGCGTCAGACCGGTCGAGACCTGACCGCCGAGGTGCGCCATCCGCAGGTCGGCGAAGGACGGGAGCCCCACACCGATACCGATGCCCGCCGGCTCGTACAGGTAACTGACCATGCCGAACAGCTGCTTGGCCCCGGCGTCCGGCACCGTGATGTCGGCCGACTTGGTGGTGCGGGCGTCGATCGTCACCGAGGTGTTCTTGGTGACGCTCAGCTTCGGCTGGACCACCCAGTCCAGACCGCCCTCCAGGTTCACCCAGTCCTTGGCGATCCAGGCGTCCAGCAGATACGTGCCCTTGGGCAGGCGCATCTTGGTGGTGCCGGACTCGTCGATCGTCACCTGGTAGCCGCGGTCCGCGGCCAGACCGGTGTAGCCGAGCAGGATGGTGTTGTAGTCCTTGGCCGGCTGGCCGTCCTTGCCGATGTGCTTGACGGTGAGGTCGTACGACTCCAGCTCACGCTCCACCGCCGCGGCCGTACGGACCGTCTGGCCGCCGCCCGTCGCGGTCACGTACGCGGAGTACGCGCCGTCGACCGTGCCGCCCAGCTTGGTGTTGACGGTGAAGTCGACGGAGGCCGAGCGGCCCGCCGGGACCGTCACCTTCGTCTTGGCGAGCTTGAAGAAGCCCGCCGGAGCCGCCGCGCCCTTGGGGTTGGTGGCCTTGGACGACAGCGTCAGCGTGACGTCCTTGTCACCGAGGTTGCGGTAGGTCAGCTTCTTGGTGTCCGGCTTGTCATCGGTGTGCGGCCACAGCTGCGTACCGAAGCTCACCGACACCGGGTCGGCGATCACGGTCTGCTTGATGGCCTTGTCGACCTGGATCCGGCCCGAACCCTGCTCGAACGGGTTGTACTTGCCGCCCTTGGTGGAGGCGGTCAGCGCACCCTTGAGTTCGGCGTACGTCCAGTCCGGGTGCTCCTGCTTCAGGATCGCCGCGGCGCCCGCGACATGCGGGGTCGCCATCGACGTACCGGAGATGGTCAGGTAGCCGGCCGGCTTCTCGCCGACCTCCTGCTCGATGACGCTGCCCTTGGCCGAGGCGGCCGTGATGTCCACGCCCGGCGCGGTCACGTCCGGCTTGATGGCACCGTCGCCGACCCGCGGGCCGGTCGAGGACCAGGGGGCCAGGACATCCTTGTCGTCGACGGCGCCGACGGTGAGCGCGGCGTCCGCGCTGCCCGGCGAACCGACCGTCTGCGGACCGGAGTTGCCCGCCGCGATGGCGAAGAGCGTGCCCTTCTCGGCGGAGAACTTGTTGACCGCCGCCTCCAGCGGGTCGATCTCCGGGGTGTCCATGCCGCCGAGGCTCAGGTTGACGACATCGGCGCCCTGCGCGACCGCCCACTCCATGCCGGCGAGGATCCCGGAGTCGTCGCCCGAGCCGGTGTCGTCGAGGACCTTGCCGTTGAGGATCTTGGCGCCGGGCGCCACGCCCTTGTACTTGCCGCCCGACTTGGCGCCGGTGCCCGCCGCGATGGACGCGACATGCGTGCCGTGGCCGAAGTGGTCGGTGGCGTCGGCGGCCGTGGAGAAGTTCTTGGCGTCGATCACCTGGTCCTTGAGGTCCGGGTGGGTGGCGTCGACACCGGTGTCCAGGACGGCGATCTTGACGCCCTTGCCGTCGTAGCCGGCGGCCCATGCCTTGGGGGCGCCGATCTGCGGCACGGACTTGTCGAGGCTGGCCTTGCGCACGCCGTCGAGCCAGACGTGCGCGATGCCGGAGGCCGTCTCGTCGCCGTTGGTGACCGCGTCCCACAGCTCGGGCGCCTCGGCGGTCGGGGTCTGCACCGCGTCCGCGTTCAGCGACTTCAGGGCCACCCGGAGCGTGCCCGCGTCCCGGACGTCGTCCTTCGCGGCGGTCGCGGCGCCCTTGTAGCCGACGATCACCTTCAGGCCCTTGGCCTGCGACTTGCGGGTCGCGGACTTGTTGAGCTCGGTGATGTCGAAGAGGCGCTGGTCCAGCTTGCCGGTGGCGACCAGCCGGGCCGCGTCGGCGGGTATCACCAGGGTGTGCCCGTCGGCCTTGCGGACCTGGAACGGTATGCGCTCCCGCCCCTTGGCCCGCTCGACGCTGACGACCTGTCCCTTGGCGTCGACGGCGACCCGGTCACCGGTGATCAGAGTGATGCGGTGGTGTGCCTTGAGCGAGGATGCCGACTTGGCTGCCGCCTGCTGCTCCGGCTTCGCCGCCGCGGGGCTGGTCATGCCCGCCGCGAGGGCGACCGCTGCTCCCGTGGCCACGGTGGCAGCACAAACTCTTTTCACTTGTCTGCGCAAGTTTCCCCCTTGCTGAAGGACCGGACGAATTCCCCGTTCACCCGGCCGGGGGTGGTCCCGTACGCATGCGCGTGCACCCCCCGGAATACGCAGTATGCCGGGGGGTGATCAGGCACCTCAATAGACAGGAACCCCACAGCGGGGCACTGTTACGCGTTGCTCATAATCATGCGCCCGCGTTCTCCTTCACCGTGATCCGGCCCTTGCGGATGGTCGCGATCCGCGGGGCCTTCTTCGCGATGGACGAATCGTGCGTGACCATGATGAAAGTGAGCCCGAGCTCCTTCCACATGCGTTCGAGTACGTCCATGATCTCGTCGCGCATCGACTCGTCGAGGTTGCCGGTGGGCTCGTCGGCGAGCAGCACCTTGGGGTTCTTGACGAGGGCGCGGGCGATCGCGACGCGCTGCTGCTGTCCGCCGGACATTTCGCCGGGCAGGTGTCCGAGGCGTTCCCCGAGGCCTACGGACTTCAGCGCCTCGGCGGCCCGTTCGCGGCGTTCCTTCACCTTGGTGCCGAGGGGGACGAGGGCGGTCTCCACGTTCTCCTGGGCGGTGAGCGTGGGAATCAGGTTGAAGGACTGGAAGACGAAGCCGATGTTCTCGCTGCGGACCCTGGTGAGCTTGGCCTCGGAGAGCCTCGCCAGGTCGGTGCCGTCCAGGACGACCTCGCCCTCGGTGGGCTTGTCCAGGCCGCCGAGCATCTGGAGGAGGGTGGACTTGCCGCCGCCGGTGGGGCCCTGGATGACGAGACGGTCGCCGTCCGCGATGGTGAGGTCGACGCCGGCGAGGGCGTCCACGGTTTCCTTGCCTCGGGTGTAGCGCTTGGTGACGCTTTTGAGTTCGTACATGGGTGGCTCCTGAGTGTTGTTCGGCTGCGGGTCGTGGGGGCTGGTCGCGCGGTTCCCGCGCCCCTAGGGAGATGCGGGTACCGCCCGCCGAAGACGAACCGCTACTCGACTCGCCTCAGCGCGTCCGCCGGGCGCAGCCTCGACGCCCGCCAGCCGCCGAACGCGCCCGCGATCAGGCCGCCGGCCACCGCGAGGCCCACCGCCAGCACGATCGTCGTCACACTGACCGGTGCCGTCAGCGCGACCTCGAGGGTCTTCGCGGCCTGCCGACCGGGACCGCCGCCACCGGGGCCACCGCCCATGCCGCCACCACCTCCGGTCGAGCCGCCCAACTGGGCCTGGAGAGTGGGGCTGACGGCGGTCACGACGTACGCGCCCGCCAGGCCGAGCCCGATGCCCAGCGCTCCGCCGAGGAGTCCGTTGACCATGGCCTCGCCGACGACCTGCCGGGTCACCCGGCCCGAGCGCCAGCCGAGCGCCTTGAGCGTGCCGAACTCGCGGACCCGGCGGGAGACCGCCGAGGAGGTCAGCAGGCCGGCGACCAGGAACGCGGCCACGAGGACCGCGATGGACAGCCACTTGCCGACGCTGGTGGCGAGGTCGGAGGCGGTGGAGAGGGAGCCGGAGACGGTGTCGGCGAGGTCTGCGGAGGTCGTCACCGTCGTACCCGAGATGTTCTTCTGGATGGTCGACTTGACGGCGTCGATCTGCTGGGAGTCGGTCGCCTTGACGTAGATCGTGGTGACCTTGTTCTTCTGGTCGCTGACCGTCTGCGCCTGCTTGAGCGGGATGTACAGGTTGGCCGCCGCGTCACCGCTGTCCGCGGTCGCGACGCCGATCACCTTGAACTTGACCTTCTTGATGGTGACCGTGGAGCCGACCTTGAGCTCCTTCTCCTTGGCGTACGCCGAGTCGACGACGGCGACCTTGGCGTTCGTCTCCGTCGACTTGAAGGTACGGCCGCTGGTGATCTTGGAGGAGGTCAGCGGGCCGGCGCCGGACTGGGTGACGTCGGTGCCGTAGACGGAGTAGTTGTTGACGTCGAAGTTGGCGCCGCCGCCCCGCACTTCGCCCTGCGGCTGGCCGGTGCCGCCGCCGTTCCCGCCGGGTCCGCCCTGCTGCTGGCCGCCGCCGCTGTCGTCCTGCTGGAACTGGCCGCGGGTGAACTGGCCGTCGACCTTGACGACCTGGAGGCTCAGACCGCCGACCGCGTCCGAGACGCCGTTCTGCGAGCCGACCTTGGTGACGGTGGAGGCGGCCAGCGTCTGGAAGCCCTGGGGCATGACGATGTCGCTGCTCTGCTCCGCGTCGGAGTCGCTGTCCTGCGCGTCGAACTCGAAGCGCGGGCGCTGCTGGGCGTTGTCGCCCGACTGCGCCGGGGCGGCCTTGGTGACCGTCAT
This sequence comes from Streptomyces sp. S3(2020), assembly GCF_013044505.1. Taxonomy (GTDB): domain Bacteria; phylum Actinomycetota; class Actinomycetes; order Streptomycetales; family Streptomycetaceae; genus Streptomyces. The sequence goes on from NZ_JABERD010000179.1 coordinate 13,115, forward strand.
GTCCGTGCCGAGACCGTAGAGCGACTCCAGGACCTTGTCCTGGGCCTTCCCCATGCCGGAGGACACGGAGTTGACCACGATGACCAGCGCGATACCGAGCGCGAGCCCGGAGGCGACGACGAGGGCCGCCTTTCTGCGGCGGCGCAGTTCGCGCCTCAGGTAGGTGAAGAACATGCGCCGCAAGCTAGGTACGGCGCGTGATGACTGGATAAGGCCTAAATAAGAGATGCATGAGAAGGCTGTGCCGAAGCCCAGAAAAACCGATGCCGCCCCTGGGGGCGGCATCGGAAATCTGTGAACGGACCCTGGATCAGGCGGCCGAGCCGGCCTTCCAGTCGGCCCAGCTGAGGTTCCAGCCGTTGAGGCCGTTGTCCGGGGAGACCGTCTTGTCGCCGGTGTTCTGGACGATCACGACGTCACCGATGATCGAGTTGTTGTAGAACCAGTAGCCCGCGGTGCCCTTGTCGTTGGCGCCCTTGGTGTCCGAGAGGCCGACACAGCCGTGGCTGGTGTTCACGCTGCCGAAGATGGACTTCGCGCCCCAGTAGTTGCCGTGCACGAAGGTGCCGGAGTTGGTGAGGCGGATGGCGTGCGGCACGTCCTTGATGTCGTACTCGCCCTTGCCGTCGTCGTCGGTGAAGCCCACGGTCGCGCCGTTCATGCGCGTCTCCTTGAACTTCTCGGACATCACCATGATGCCTTCGTACGTCTTGTTCTCCGGGGAGCCGGCCGAGATCGGGATCGTCTTGACCGTCTTGCCGTCCTGCGTGACCTTCATCTGCTTGGTCTTCGCGTCGACGTACGTGATCTGGTTGCGGCCGATCTTGAAGGTGACCGTCTTCTGCTGGACGCCGTAGACACCGTCCGCGCCCTCGACGCCGTCGAGCGCGAGCTTCAGCGTGACTGTGGAGTTCTCGGTCCAGTAGTCGTCGGGGCGGAAGTCGATGCGGTTGGCGTTGAACCAGTGCCCGACGACCTCCTGGCCGCTGGACGAGGAGACGGTGATGCCCTTCTGGACGGCCGCCTTGTCGGTGATCGCCTTGTCGAAGTTGATCGACACCGGCATGCCCACACCGACGGTGGAACCGTCCTCCGGCGTGAAGTTGCCTATGAAGCTGTTGGTCGGGGAGACCGTGGTGAACGAGGCGTTCTCGTGGGCCACGCGGCCGTCGGAGTCCTTGGCCTCGGCGGCCAGCTTGTAGGTGGTTGAGCGCTCCAGCTGGGCGTTCGGCTTCCAGCTGGTCTTGTCGGCGGACAGCGCGCCCGCGACCTCGGTGCCGTCGGCGGTCGTCATGGAGACGTCCGTGAGCGTGCCCTTGCTCACGGTGACGGCGGCCGAGTTGTTGATGGAGGCGTTGTCCGAGCCGTCCTTGGGTGTGATCTTGATGTCGGCCTCGGACGTCTTCTTGGCCGCAGCCTCGTCGGCCTTGGCCTGCGAGGTGTCCTTGCCACTGCCAGAGGCGTCGCTGTCGCCGCCGCTGGAACAGGCCGACAGCACGAGCACACCGCCGAGCAGTGCGGACACGGCCGTCAGGCCCCTGCTCCGCTTACTGACCGTCATCACACGCTTCTCCATCGTTGCCGAATCCCCAAAACCCCGAGAGTCCCCGTTAATTAATCTTCAACGCTACGACCGGTTCGTCCCGTTCCACTTTCTTCGAAGGTGTGGGGCACGCCACGTCCGCCGGGGCGGGTGGTGCGTATGTTCGGTCAGTGCGCCCCCTGAGACGACGAAACCCCGGGCGGCGGTTGCCGTCCGGGGTCACGATTTCCCCAAGACTGCTCAGCCTGCCACCGCTGCCGCTTCTTCGTCGTCGTCCTCGGCCACATCATCCTCGTCGAGGTCCCACTCCGGCGAATCCGGGTCGTAGTCGATCCGCTCGCTCGACCAGGAGGCCTGGACGAGCTCGACCCCGGGTACCTCGCTGACCAGGTCGAACGGATCGACGAGATACGCGAGGGCCTCCGCGGTGTCTTCCGTCACAGCGCTCTCGGCGTGGGCCTGCTCGTCGGCCGGCATCTCGGAATCGTCGGCGATCCGCTCCAGCGCGGCCCTGGTCACGGCCTCCTCCTCGTCGATCTCGACGACGAGTTCCACACGAAGGCGGACAAAACGTGATGTCTCTGAAGTGCTCATGTCCCGGAGAGTACGGCCCTTCGCCCCCGTGACTTTCCCGTGACCCGCACCTTTCACTAACATCGCCCCACACGGCCAATTCGCCAGCGCCACAAGGGGATCGATATTCCGTGTCATCCGCTCGCCGTCCGTTGCTGACCGCCACCGCCGCGGGCACCCTCCTGTGCGCCCTGTGGTTCGTCCCCTCCGCCAACGCGTCCCAGGACGAACCGGCGAGAACGCAGGTCACGCAGGTCACACAGCAGGCCAGGGCCACGACCGCCGAGTCCGCCCAGGACCGGGACACACAGGACGGCGCCCAGCTCGCCGACACCGGCAGCTTCGACACCACGCCGTACGTCGTCGGCGGCACGGCCTTCCTCGGGCTCGGCGCCGGCTTCGTCGTCTATTCGGTACGCCGGGAACGCCTCGGATTTTGAATCGACTTGACGCGCGTTTGACCAAAACCTCATAGTCCGCTCATGAAGAGATCAACGGGGGCGCGCATAGGCGCCACACTCGCCGTAAGCGCGTTGTCACTCGCCCTCATCACGGGCTGTTCGGACGAGGGTTCGGACGACTCCAAGGAAACAGGGTCGGATTCCTCCTCCTCGTCGGCCCCGGCCGCGAAGACCTACACCGCGGCCGAACTGCAGAAGCTGATCCTCGCCAAGGGCGACATGGACGGCTACGAGGTCGCCAAGACCGTCGGGGCTCCGGAGACCAAGGACGAGGTCACGGCCTCCGACGAGAAGTGCCGGCCGCTCGCCTTCGCCATGTCGGCCCAGGCGCCCGGTGACGCGGCCGCGGAGACCAGCGTCCAGGCCACCGAGGAGAAGGACCCCACCGACACCGCCTCCCAGTCCGTGGAGGACCTGGCGGAGGGCGAGGTGGAGGACACCCTCACGGACGCGATGAGCATCAACGTGACGATCGTCGGCCTCTCCTCCTACGAGGGCGACGGCGCGGCGGAGACCTTCAAGTCCGTCTCGGACGCCGTCGAGAGCTGCTCCGGCGGCTTCACGGTCACCGCGGACGGCGAGAAGCAGAAGCTCGTCAAGATCACCGCGGAGAAGGGCTCGGGTACCGGCGACGAGTCGGTCGCCTTCGCCTCCGAGGGCGAGATGGAGGACTCCGAGGACACGGGCACCGTTCACGCCGAGGTCGTCCGGCACGGCAACACCATCGCCACGTACTACACGATCAACCTCGGCTCGCTGATGACCGGCAAGGCGTACCCGGTCGACGCCGCCGTCGTCGAAGCGCAGGCCAAGAAGCTCAAGTAAGCACCGTCGCAAGGGGCCCTGTCGCACGGCAGGGCCCCTTCATGCTGTCTACCGAAGCGGTCCGGTCACCGTCTCCGCCGCCGCGACCAGCTGCCCGCTCCGCACGAACGCGTCCGCCCCGGCCAGGTCGGGCGCGAGGAACCGGTCGGGGCCAGGGCCCTGGACACCCGACTTCCGCAGGGCCTCGATGACCGCCTGCGAGGCCGGCGCCGGGGCCAGCCCCTCGCGCAGCTCCACCGCGCGCGTGGCGGCGTACAGCTCGACGGCGACGACCCGGGTGAGGTTGTCGACGGCCGTGCGCAGCTTGCGCGCCGCCGACCAGCCCATGGACACGTGGTCCTCCTGCATCGCGGAGGAGGGGATCGAGTCCGCCGACGCCGGTACGGCCAGCCGCTTCATCTCGCTGACCAGCGCGGCCTGCGTGTACTGGGCGATCATCAGCCCCGAGTCGACGCCCGCGTCGTCCGCGAGGAACGGCGGCAGACCGTGGCTGCGGTTCTTGTCGAGCAGCCGGTCGGTACGCCGCTCCGCGATGGAGGCGAGGTCGGCGGCGGCGATGGCGAGGAAGTCCAGGACGTAGGCGACGGGCGCGCCATGGAAGTTGCCGTTGGACTCGACCCGCCCGTCGGGAAGGACGACGGGGTTGTCGACGGCGGACGCCAGCTCCCGCTCCGCCACCAGCCGCGCGTGCGCCATCGTGTCGCGCCCGGCGCCCGCGACCTGCGGGGCGCAGCGCACCGAGTAGGCGTCCTGGACGCGCGGCGCGTCGTCCTGGTGGTGCCCGGTGAGCTGCGAACCCTTCAGCACGGCCAGCATGTTGGCGGCGCTGGCGCCCTGCCCCGGGTGCGGGCGGATGGCGTGCAGCTCGGGGGCGAGGACCTTGTCGGTGCCGAGAAGGCCCTCCATCGACAGAGCGGCGGTGATGTCGGCCGACTTGTAGAGCATGTCGAGGTCGGCGAGGGCCATGACCAGCATGCCGAGCATGCCGTCGGTGCCGTTGAGAAGGGCGAGCCCCTCCTTCTCGCGCAGTTCGACGGGGGCGATGCCGTGCTCGGCGAGCAGCTCACCGGCCGGTCGTACGACGCCGTCGGGCCCCTCGGCGTCGCCCTCGCCCATGAGCGTCAGCGCGCAGTGGGAGAGCGGGGCGAGGTCGCCGGAGCAGCCGAGGGAGCCGTACTCGTGCACGACCGGGGTGATCCCGGCGTTCAGGACGTCGGCCATGGTCTGCGCGACCTCGGGACGGACACCGGTGTGCCCCGAGCAGACGGTCTTCAGCCGCAGGAACATCAGCGCCCGTACGACCTCCCGCTCCACCCGCGGTCCCATGCCGGCGGCGTGCGAGCGGACGATGTTGCGCTGCAGCTGGGCGCGGAGCTCGGTGCTGATGTGCCGGGTGGCCAGCGCGCCGAAGCCGGTGCTCACGCCGTAGACGGGGTCGGGCTTGGCGGCCAGCGCGTCCACGATCGCGCGGGCGGCGGCAAGGGCCGTGACCGCCTCGGCGGAGAGCTCGATGCGGGCGCCGTCGCGCGCCACGGCGAGAACGTCGGACGCGGTCACCCCGGACGTCCCCACCACCACAGTGTGCATATCCATATTCAGGAGCGTACGCACTGAAGACGAGGATGTCACGAGTGGGGCCGGGGATTGCCCCTTACCCGCGCGTACGTCACAGACGGCGCCCACGGAACCGGCGACGCTCCGCGTGACCCTCCCGGGAGGGCGCGTCGGCCAGTCGTACGACGGGGTCGTCGGGCCCTTGCCGTCCCGCGACGACCGGCTTGGCGGCGTGCTCGGCCTTGGCCCGGTACTGGGCGGCGTCGGCGAGCCGGAACAGCCGACGGGCGGAACGCACGGGCCCGATGGGATCCTCGGTCGACGCGACACCGCAGGCCACACCGTCCCCCAGCTCCAACTCGGCGGCCCGGCGGCAGAGTTCGTCGGCCGCCTTCACCACCTCGTCGGCGCCCGGCCCGACGACGAGCAGACAGAACTCGTCCCCGCCGAGCCGCGCGGCGAGCGCGCCGGGCAGCATGGCGCCGCAGAGGGAGAGAACGGACCCGAACCGCTCCAGGAGCCGGTCACCGACGGCGTGCCCCTGGGTGTCGTTGACCCGCTTGAGCCCGTTGAGGTCGCAGACGACGAGGCTGACGACGACACCCTCCCGCTTGTGCCGCTCCACCGCCTCGTCGAGACGGACGTCGACGGCACGGCGGTTGGCGAGTCCGGTGAGCGCGTCGGTGAACGCCAGCCGCCTCGCCTCCTCCAGCCGCTCGGTCTGGGCGATCCCGGCGGCGACGACGGAGGCCAGGACGGTGGCGAAGTCGGCGTCGGCGCGGTCGAAGACGGGCTGCCCGGCGGGGCGGGCGACGTAGAGCTCGCCCCAGGCCCGGCCGTTGAGCACGATCGGCGCGACGACACAGCAGCCGCGGCCCCTCCTGCGGAGGGCGGCGACGCGCTGGTGGACGTATCCCGGGCGGCGCCCCGCGGCGGGCCCCTCGGCCGTCTCCACCCATGCGTTGGGCTCCCCGCCGCCGGCCCACCGCTCGTGCAGGAACTCGGTGATCTCGGGGAACTGGTGGACGGGATACGCCTCGCCGTCGGGGAACTCCTCCTCGTCGGACGCCATCTCCCCGACGTTGACGAGGACACGGAGGCGGCCGAGCTCCCGCTCCCACACGGACAGCGCGGCGAAGCTCCCACCGAGGGCACGGCAGGCACCGGTCGCCGCGGCGCGCCACGCCTCACGTGAACCATGGGCTGCGGCCATGCCCTGAGCCAACGCAACGACGGCCGCGAGCCGCTTGTCCTCACCCATCACTCCAGGCTAGGGAGGTTTAGGGCGAATCGGGACATTGATGCGCCGAACAGGTGTTGGGGGTGGCTGAGCGGTTCGGCGGATCAATGTCCGGGTTCTGTCCATTATGCACAGCTCCGAGCCCACGAG